>NZ_LOKY01000031.1:0-14573 GCF_002211315.1 Rhizobium sp. R693
AGATTGTGGGCGAGGCTTGCATCCTCGGCAACCAGTACCCTGGACACGCCCGACAGCCTGGCGGCCTGATCGGCCGCAGCCCTGGCGCCGGCGCCGGTGACCAGGATGGTGACGTCACCGCCGATCTTGGCGGCCGCCGTCAGCGTCTTGGCGGTCTGGTCGGAAAGGTGGCTGCCGTCGTGGTCAGCCAGAAGAAGAATGGCCATGGTGATGTTTCCTTTCGAACCTTAGAGGACGCCGGCTTCAGTCTTCAGCTTCTCGATGAGCTCGGCGACCGACTTGACCTTGACGCCGGCCTTGCGGCCGGACGGCTCCTCGGTCTTCAAGACCTTCAGGCGCGGGGTGGTGGAGACGGAAAAATCGGCCGGGCTCTTCTTGTCGAGCGGCTTCTTCTTCGCCTTCATGATGTTCGGCAGCGAGGCATAGCGCGGCTCGTTGAGGCGCAGGTCCGAGGTGACGACGGCGGGCAGCTTGATCTCGATCGTCTGCAGGCCGCCATCGACTTCGCGCGTCACCTGCGCCTTGCCCCCAGGACCAGGGACTTCGATCTCGATCTTCGAGGCGAAGGTCGCCTGGGCGGTGCCGAGCAGGGCGGCCAGCATCTGGCCGGTCTGGTTCGAATCGTCGTCGATCGCCTGCTTGCCGACGATGATCAGACCCGGCTGTTCGGCGTCGGCGACGCCCTTCAGGATCTTGGCGACGGCGAGCGGCTCGACGGCATCATCGGTCTCGACGAGGATGGCGCGGTCAGCGCCCATGGCAAGCGCGGTGCGCAGCGTCTCTTCGGCCTTGGCCGGACCGATCGAGACGACGATCACCTCCTCGGCCTTGCCGGCTTCCTTCAGCCTGAGCGCCTCCTCCACCGAGATCTCGTCGAACGGGTTCATCGACATCTTGACGTTCGCAAGCTCGACGCCGGTGCCATCGCCCTTCACGCGGATCTTCACGTTGTAGTCAACCACCCGCTTCACGGGGACGAGAATTTTCATGACTGCACCTGTTCGTTAGAGTTCGGGGTTCGAGCCATCGCTTCGCTTGGGCAGGAGCACCCAGAACGCAAACAGCGGCTGATCCGTCGACCGCATGGCATGTCTTATCCCGGGGGGGTTATAGAACGATCCGCCGATACCGGGTGAGAACCAGGCAGAATCGCCGTGCTGGAACTCTCCCGCAGTCATCACCAGATAAACCTCCTCAGGGGCGTGGTCGTGATCCGGATATCGCATGTTTGGCGCCATCAGCGTGGCACCAAACCAGACATCATCGCGCTCTTCCAGGCCTCCGGGCCCGATGATCATCGCGTTCGCGTGCCCGTCCTCAAAGTTTCCACTTGCGGTACCGGACGTGTCCTGCCGGCGGCGCCACGTCAGATGCGGCTCGATTGACTGAAACCGAGAATGAAGGTCGCGCAGCAGCTGCGAACCGGCACCAAGGCAAATCGTCGGCAAGAACTGGCATGCTGGTAAACGGCTCCCTTTCCCCGGGCGTTGTTTGCCTGACACCTGGAGGGCCGAAAAGACCTGACTGAGTGATCGCCGCGCTTGCGGATCGTGGGCATGCTTGTCGAATGCCACATGTGCGGCGTCGACAAGAAGCTGCAGCTGATCACCACGTTCCGCCAATGACAAATCTCCGTTCGTTTAAGGTGCGCTTCAGCGTCGACTAGAGGTCCTTTGCGATGCGCAGGCCGTCGTATATGGCCGCATGGGTGTTGCGCGCCGCGACGGCATCGCCGATCCGGAAGAGCTGGAACTTCCCTTCCGCGTTGCGCACGATCGACTGCGGTTCACCTGCCAGGAGTTGGTCGTAGGAGGTCTCGCCGAGATTACTGGAAAGAGGCTTGAGGTCGAAATAGAGCTCGTCGAGCGGGATCGTGCCGTGGTTGACGACAATCTGGTCGACGACACGCTGTTTCGACACCCCGCCGTAATCGCTTCCGACCGTAGCAACGATCTGGTTTCCGCTCCTTTCGGCGGCCTCAAGGCGGAAGGTGACTGTGAAGGTCACATCCAGTTTCTGCAGAGATCGCATGTAGGGGACTAGGTTCATGGCCATCACCTCCGGCGCGAAGGAGCGATCGGGCGTCATGATCTCGACCTTTGCGCCCGCCTTGGCAAGGAACTCGGCGGCCTGCAGTCCCGCATGGTCTCCGGCATCGTCGAAGACGAGGACATTCGAACCCGGCTTCACGTCGCCGGAAATGATATCCCAGGACGACACGACAAGATCGTTGCCCTTGGTCAGAACCTCTGTGTGAGGAAGGCCTCCCGTCGCGATGATGACGACGTCAGGTCGGGCCGCGGTGATCGTGTCAGCCTCGGCCCAACGATTGAAATGGAAGGTCACACCGTGCTTCTCGCACTGTGCCATGCGCCAGTCGATGATGCTGATCATTTCCCGACGGCGTTCGCTCTGGGCGGTCAGGCGGATCTGTCCGCCCGGATTGTTCGCTGCTTCGAAGACGATGACCTCGTGGCCGCGCTCGGCAGCGACGCGGGCTGCTTCGAGGCCCGCCGGGCCGGCGCCAACGACGACGACCTTCTTGCGTGTCAAAGCCTTGGGAATGACATGAGGCATGGTCTGTTCGCGGCCGGTGGCGGCGTTGTGAATGCAGAACGCCATGCCACCCTGGTAGATGCGATCAAGACAGTAGTTGGCGCCGACGCAGGGGCGGATGTCGTCCTCGCGCTTCTCGATAATCTTCCGGACGATGTGAGGATCCGTCATATGCGCGCGCGTCATGCCAACCATATCGACCTTGCCGGCCGCGATCGCGTGACGGGCGGTAGCGACATCTGGAATCTTCGCGGCATGGAACGTCGGGAAATTCGTTGCAGCGCGGATCTCGCCAGCAAAATCGAGGTGGGGCGAGTTGGCCATGCCTTGGATCGGGATGACGTCGGTCAGGCCCGGATCCGTGTCGATATGCCCCCGGATGACGTTCAGGTAGTCGACGAGACCGCTGTCGCGCAACCGCTTCGAAATTTCGATCCCTTCGGCCTTGCCCGTGCCGCCTGGAAGGCACTCGTCGGCGGTGTAGCGGATGCCGAGGATGAAATCGTCGCCGACCCTTTCGCGCATCGCCCTGAACACGTCCAGACAGAAGCGCATGCGGTTTTCGAGCGGTCCGCCATATGGACCGTCGAGCTCATTGGTCAGCGGAGAGGCAAACTGGTCGATCAAGTGTCCATAGGCTTCCAGTTCCACGCCGTCCATGCCGCCGGCCTTCATGCGCTCGGCTGCGTCGGCAAAATCCTTGATGATGCGCTCGATATCCCAGTCTTCGATCTTTTTCGGAAACGCTCGGTGCGACGCTTCGCGATGATGGGATGGTGCCAAGACCGGGAGCCAATCGCCTTTGTCCCAGCGCGTACGCCGACCGAGATGGGTGAGCTGGATCATGATCGCCGCACCCTGCTCATGGACCGCATCGGTCATCTGCCGGATCCACGGGACAATCTCGTCCTTGTAGGCGAGCAGGTTGTTGAAGACGGGCGGGCTGTCCTTGGAGACTGCGGCCGAGCCCGCCGTCATCGTCATGGCAACACCGCCTTTGGCCCGTTCGACCGTGTAGGCCCGGTAGCGTTCCTTGGGCATGCCGTCTTCAGGATAGGCTGGCTCATGGGATGTCACGATGATGCGGTTGCGGAGCGTCAGATGCTTGAGTTGGTACGGCTGCAGCAGGGGATCGTTCGACATCGGTCGTGCTCCGAATTAGGAATTGGTTCGGACGCTAGGCGCAATGTACATATGTGTCAATCAAGAAAACACTGCAGTCGAAGTTCATTGACAGTAATGTACATTTTGATTGCGTCGACCTTAACGATCTGCTAGGAGTTGGCAATGGACCAGAGTTTAAGCGACAGTGGCTGGCGTGGATCGCAGGAGGGATGGCTGGAAGCGGCCTATGACTCGCTGCTGGAGTCCGGGGTCGATTCCGTGAAGATCCTGCCCCTGGCGAAGAAGCTCAATCTCTCTCGCACAAGCTTCTACTGGTTCTTCAAAGATAGAGAGGAGCTACTGGCCGGACTGGTGTCGCGTTGGCGCGAGAAGAATACCGGCAGCATCGTCAAGCAGTCGGAAGCCTATGCCGAGACCCTGGCCGAGGCGATGCTGAACGTGTTCGACTGCTGGCTCGATTTCAAGCTTTTTGACAGCAAGTTCGAATTTGCCGTCAGAAGTTGGGCGCTCCAGTCAGACGAGATTCTCGCAGAGGTCCGAAAGGCCGATCGGACCCGAATGGAGGCGCTCACGCGCATGTTCATGCGGTTCGGCCACGCCGAGAACACGGCTGACGTTCGCGCGCGAACGACTTACCTCGTGCAGATCGGCTACATCTCTATGCAGGCCAAGGAAGACGTGGCCGTCCGTATGAAGAGAATCCCGGAATACATAGCGATCTACACTGGCGAGATACCACAGCAGCGAGAGCTCGATCGCTTTTACGCAAGACACGGATACAAGCCCGGCTAGGAGGAAAGGACGATGGGCGTCTCGTTGAGGATCGGAGTGGTTGGCGCAGCCGGATGGCTCGGAGGCGCAATTGCCAACTCCATCCTCGATGCAGGTATCGTCAGCTCAGAAAATCTCTCGCTTTCCTATCGCAGCGCGAAACCGGAACGCTTCCCCGGCGCCTTTTGGACGCGAGATAACCAGGAACTGGCGGCCAGGTCAGATGTCGTGATCATGTCGGTTCGACCGCAGGACTGGGACGTCGTCTCGATCGACGCGAAGCAGAAGCTGCTCATCTCGGTGATGGCGGGCATTCGTATTTCCGCACTGCGGCAAAGACACAAGACCGAACGGGTCGTGCGAGCGCTTCCCAATGCGGCGGCGGAAGTCTTGCTGTCTTACACCCCGTGGATCGCATCGAAAGCTGTCGAGGAATGCGATCGAGATATCGTCAGAGCCATCTTTGGCGCCTGCGGAATCCAGGACGAGGTCAAGAGCGAACGGGACATCGACTATCTAACCGGCTTTTCGGGCACTGGGCCCGCCTTTCCATCCATGCTGGCATCGGCCATGATGGAGCATGCGGTTGGCCACGGACTTTCCGTCGACACGGCGCGTCGCGCAGTGATCGCGCTGCTGATGGGAACGGGTCGGCTGCTGGAAAAACGCCAGGAATGTCCGAACGACATCGTGCGTGCCTTTGTGGACTACCGCGGGGTGACGGCGGCAGCAATCGAAGAAATGCGTGCCGCAGGCTTCAAGGACGCCGTCTCCAGGGGATTGTCCGTCGCGTTCAAGAAATCAGAGAGCATGGGAGATTCCCCATGATGATCGTAGGGGTGGGACTACGCGGCATCCCGCTCTCAAGACATGCGCCGCAATAATAAAGGGAACGGGAATGAAAAAACTATTGGCATCCACCTGCATGGTGTTCGGGCTGCTGGGAGTGGCCACATATGCGAACGCCGCCGACTGCGGCTCCCTGACGATCGCCAGCATGAACTGGCAGAGCGCCGAGGTTCTTTCGAATCTCGATAAGATCATCTTGAACGAGGGATATGGCTGCCAGGCGGAAATCACCGTCGGTGATACTGTTCCGACGATTACCTCGATGGCCGAGAAAGGCGAACCCGACATCGCCCCGGAAGCCTGGGTCGATCTCCTTCCCGATGTCGTGAAGAAAGGCACCGAGGAAGGGCGTATCGTCAAGGTTGGTTCGCCCCTGCCCGATGGCGGCGTCCAAGGTTGGTGGATCCCCAAATATCTCGCCGACGCGCACCCTGATGTGAAGACCATTCCGGACATGCTCAAGCATCCGGAACTGTTCCCTGACCCGGAGGATTCGTCCAAGGGGGCAATTTTCAACGGGCCGCAAGGCTGGGGCGGAACGATCGTCACCTCTCAGCTCTATAAAGCCTTCGATGCAGAAAAGGCGGGCTTCAAGCTTGTCGACACGGGCTCCGCGGCCGGTCTCGATGGCTCGATTGCGAAGGCATACGAGCGCAAGCAGGGCTGGGTTGGCTACTACTGGGCTCCCACCGCTTTGCTTGGCAAGTATCAGATGGTGAAGCTCGAGGCTGGCGTTCCGGCCGACGCTGCTGAATGGAAACGCTGCAACACGGTGGCCGATTGCGCAGATCCCAAGCCGAACGCCTGGCCCGTCGACACGATTGTCACTCTGGTGGCGAAGCCATTTTCCGAAAAAGCCGGTCCGGATGTCATGTCCTATCTGCAGAAGCGCTCGTGGAGCAATGAGACCGTCAACAAGCTGATGGCGTGGATGACCGACAACCAGGCAAGCGGTGAGGACGGCGCAAAGCACTTCCTTAAGGAAAACAAGGACATCTGGACAAAGTGGGTGTCGGAAGACGCAGCAAAGAAAATCGAAGCCTCGCTTTGATAGTTGAATAAGCGGCGCGTTTTGACGCGCCGCTACTTCAGAAGCCGGAAATAACCAAAAGACTTGCAACGGCTCTTTCAGAGAAAGGGGAACCGAATGGAATGGTTTTACAAATTTCCGCATATGAACGACGACAGTCTTCGCGATCTCAAAAAGGCGATCGATGACGGTTTTCGCGCGTTCACGCGCGCCTACGGCGACGCGATCGAAAGCTTCTTTTCTCCGCTGCAACACTTCCTGATCGCTGTCGACCGCTTCATGACCCAGACGCCGTGGCCGATCATAACGCTTATGATCCTCGTTGTTGCGTGGCTAGCGAGCCGCAGCCTGAAGATTGTGCTCGGCTGTCTCGCGACGTTGTTGCTTATCGGTTATTTCGACATGTGGGACGACACCATGCGGACCGTCTCGATGATCTTCGTCTGTACGGTCTTGTCCATTGCGCTCGGCTTGCCGATCGGTATTCTGATGGCGCGCTCGGATCGATTCCAGCGAATTGTCCATCCGATCCTCGACGTCATGCAGACGATGCCGAGTTTCGTCTACCTGATCCCCGTCGTCATGCTACTCGGGATTGGCCGTGTTCCCGGCCTCATCGCCGTTGTGATCTATGCAATTGCGCCAATGATCCGACTGACCGACCTTGGCATTCGACTGGTCGACAAGGACGTCCTTGAGGCAGCCGATGCCTTCGGGGTGTCGAATGCCCAGAAGCTTTTCAAGGTGCAGATGCCGCTCGCATTGCCAACGATCATGGCTGGGATCAACCAGACGATCATGATGGCGCTGGCGATGGTCGTGATAGCATCGATGATCGGCGTCCAGGGGCTTGGGCAACCCGTTCTGAAGGCGATTGCCAACCAGTACTTCACGCTGGGTATTTTCAACGGCCTTGCCATCGTCGGCATCGCCATCATCTTCGATCGAGTCAGCCAGGCATACGGCAAGCGACTCCAGAAGCATCGGGAGATCGTCCATGGCTGATCATGATTTCGGCGGCATCAGGATCCGCCATCTCTTCAAGATCTTCGGTCCGAATGCCAGTTCCCACATCGAGGCAGTCCAGAACGGATTGACCAAGGCTGAATTGAACAGAAAGCACGGTCACGTCCTTGGATTGCGTGATATCAACATCGAAATGCCGTCGGGTGCCATCCAGGTCATCATGGGCTTGTCCGGTTCGGGCAAGTCGACGCTCATTCGTCATATCAACCGACTGATCGACCCGACGGCCGGGGAAGTGCTGGTCGACGGCATCGACGTCGTCAAGATGGACGAGACTGAGCTTCGCACATTCCGCAGGCACAAGACGGCGATGGTGTTTCAGAAGTTCGCGCTGCTTCCGCATCGCAACGTTCTCGACAACACGCTCTTCGGCCTTGAAGTCCAGGGCGTTGAGCGTTCGAAGGCCGTTGACGTTGCGATGCGATGGCTGGAGCGCGTCGGATTGAAGGGCTTTGAGGAAAAATACCCGAACCAGCTTTCGGGCGGCATGCAGCAGCGCGTCGGATTGGCGCGAGCACTCTCCAATGACGCGCCGGTTCTCTTGATGGATGAAGCCTATTCTGCGCTCGACCCGTTGATCCGCACCGATATGCAAACGGTGCTGCTCGACATCCAGAAGGAAATCAAAAAGACGATCGTCTTCATTACGCACGACCTCGACGAGGCACTTCGGCTGGGGGACCAGATCGCAATTCTCCGCGACGGCGAAGTCATCCAGCAGGGAACGAGCCAGGACATCGTCTTGCGGCCAGCCGACGAGTATGTCGCGAACTTCGTCAAGGAGGTCAACAGGGGCCGCGTCGTGCAAGTGGAAGCAATCATGCAGCCTTGGCAGGCAGGCGCTATCCCCAGCCGGACGACAATCATTGCCGGCTCGACGGTTGAAGAGGCCGTTCGCAATCTCGCGTCCGCGCCCGATGGCGACGTCACGGTCCTCTCTGCGTCAGGGCAACCAGTGGGCATCGTAACTTTCCGTCAGCTTGCTAGCGCCATGGTCAACAGTCAGGATGCCGAGGATCAGCGCTCGCGCCCGCTTGCGGCAGTTCTTTGACGCGAGGAGAAGAGAGGCGCTCTCATGTCCCTCGATACAAAACATCCTTCGCAGGGATATGCAGCGCGATAACGGACCATGGCAGCCGTCGGGTTGGCCGCCTCGCGAACGGCCCCTTCTGTTGTTCGTTGTCCGGCGGTTGATCCGACACATACGCAAAGCAACCGCCGGCCACGGCGCTGGCGCACATCCTCGTTGAGGGTTCAAGAAGCCGCCGAACTCAGCCCGGACGGATAGCGGCGAAGGATTCCAGATGTCGAAGCTCCATCCTCGCCTCACATCCTCCATCGACCTTCGTGGACACCGGTTGCGCAACCGTATCGTCTTCGGGGCGCACACGGCCAACATGGCTGAGGAAGGGCTGCCGGGCGACCAGCATGTCGCCTACTACGCCGAGCGGGCGATCGGTGGTGCCGGGATGATCGTGGTCGAGCCGATGCCGGTCCATCCCGCAGCCGTCTTGACCAGAGGCAACTTCCGTCCGGCAGACGACGCGGTCGTCCCGCACTTCAGACGGGTGACGTCGGCAATCAAGGAGAACGGCGCCGTCGCGATCCAGCAGCTCTACCACATTGGGGCTCACGGGGATTGCGACAACTCCTATCACGCGCACTGGTCCCCGTCCGGCCTGCCCAGCTACCATGACAGCGACGGGTCGCATCCCATGAGCGAAGCCGAGATCTTTGAAACGATCGATGGATTTGTACAGGCAGCGCGCCGATGTCGTGAGGCCGGATTCGATGGTATCGAGGTATGGGCGGCCTATCTCGGGCTTGTCGAGCAGTTCTGGACCCCATGGTCGAACCGCCGGGAGGACAAATGGGGCGGCTCTTTGACAAACAGGACTCGCTTCTCGCGGGAGATCATGAGCCGAATCCGCGACCAATGCGGCGATGATTTCATAATCGGTCTGGCGATCAGCGATGAGCCAGACCACAGCGTCGCCCTTACCCGGCAAGAGCTTGCCGAGATCGTCGCGTTGCACGACGAACTGGGCCTTGTCGACTATGTCACATGCGGCTCAGGAGGTTATCTCGATTTCCATAAACTCATGCCGACTTTCGTCTATCCGGAAAAGCTCGGCGCTGACCTCGCCGCTGTGATTAAGAGAGCGGCAAGGACGGCGCTCGTGATCGCCGAGAGTCACATCAGGACACCCGAAAATGGTGAGACGGTTCTTGGCGAAGGCGCCGCCGATCTCGTATCGATCGTGCGCGGCCAGATCGCCGATCCCCACCTCGCCCGCAAAGCCATGGAGGATCGCCCGGATGATATCCGCGGCTGCATATCCTGCAACCAGATGTGCTGGGGCCGCCGATCTCGCGACTATTCGATCAGTTGCCTCGTCAATCCTTCTGCCGGCCGGGAACAGGCATGGGGCGGCGACCGCTTCATGCCAGCCGCCAATCCGAAACGCGTCCTGGTGGTAGGAGCCGGTCCCGCTGGACTGGAAGCGGCCAGGGTGGCCGCGGAGCGCGGTCATCAGGTAGTCCTGGCGGAGGCGTCCAAAAGGGTTGGCGGCAACTTTCTTCTTGCAGGCTTGCAGCCTCGGCGGGCGCAAATTCTGGATCTCCTCGCCTGGTACGAGCGGCAACTGTCGAAGCTCAAGGTCGACGTGCGACTGAATACCTACGTCGAAGCCTCCGACGTCGACAGCCTTGGCATCGACACTGTCATCATCGCCACAGGCTCGGTTTCGCCCGAGACAGGCTTCCAGAAGGCACTCCCTGCCGTCGACACGCTGCCGGGATACGAGAAGGGGAACGTCTTCACGGTAGAGGCTGTTATGGCACGCCAGGCCCGCCCTGGAAAACGCGTCCTGCTTCTCGACGAAGGTGGCGGCTGGCGTGGATGTGGGACGGCTTGGAAGCTTGCCGAGGACGGCCATGCCGTTACGATCCTCTCGCCCGACCCACTGGTCGGAAAGGAGTTGCAGCGCACCACGGCCGACGTTCCGCTTCGCAAGACCCTCAGACGGCTGGGTGTGAGCTGGCATCTCGAGGTCAGCGTGCTGGAATGGCACGGCAACGGCGCTACCCTCCTCGATCACAACAGTGGTGAACGGTTCTTCGAGGAAGGAGACAGCCTCGTGCTGGCCACAACAAATGCACCTGCTAACTGGCTCAGCGAGGAACTACGCGCGGGCGGGCGCGATTTTGTCGAGATCGGGGACTGTGCTGCACCACGCCAGGCGCCCTATGCCTTCTATGAAGGCAGAAAGATTGCGCTGGAATTGTGATGCCCGATGAGACGCTGACGATAGCGATCCCCGAGATCCGAAGCCTTGCGATGGATGCTTGCCTGGCTTGCGGAGCAAGCTCTTCGGTCGCGCAGTCGTTGGTGGATGCGACAATATCGGCTGCTTGCGAGGGCACGCGGGATCTCGGATTTCCACACCTTATGGATTACCTCGCACGCTTCAGGTCGGGTGGGATCAATGGCCAGGCGAGGCCAAAAATCCAGCATCCGTTGCCGGCCTTAATCCAGGTCGACGCCGACGGCGGCATCGCTCAGCTTGGCTTCGACCTGATATTCGAGGACTATGTGAAGAGGATTCGCGCGTTTGGCGTGGTCACGTTCACCCAGAAGAACAGCTTTACCGCAGGCGAACTCGGTTACTACGTTCGCCGCTTGGCCGCTGAGGGTATCCTCTCCATCGCCGTTGCCAACGGCCCCGCGCTGATGACAGTTCCAGGCTCGCGGAGGAAGATATTCTGCACCAATCCGATTGCGTTTGCGGCGCCCGCCGGACCAGGGAGAAGGCCCGTTGTCATCGACCAGGCCTCGAGTGCAACCGCCTTCGTCAAACTGCGTTCTGCAGCTGACGAGAAGCGGAGTATTCCCGATAGTTGGGCACTGGATGGGAACGGGCAGCCAACCACCGACGCCAGCGAAGCCATAAAAGGCGCACTGCTTCCGTTCGGCGGGTACAAAGGTGCCAATATGGCACTGATGGTGGAACTGCTCGCTGCAGGTCTGTCCGGGGCTGCCTGGTCGATGGACGGAGACGACTTCATCGACGAAACCCGGAGGATTGATGCGGGGCTGACGGTCATCGGGATGGCTCCAATCGATGCAGTTGGATTTGCGGAACGCCTGGACAGGTATGCCTCGCGCCTTGAGGACGACGGTGTTCATGTTCCAGGCCGAAATCGTGACCGGCCGCTATCGGCCCATGTTACCGTGCCCTTGGCACTGGTCGAGAAGCTGAAGCACTTGTCCCTCTCAACCCCTCCCGACCGATGATGCGCGCCGCGGATCAGACGACAATCGGCGGTTTGCTTGGCTGCGCCGAGCTTTAAGTTGCCTGCATTATGTCGCTGCTCACCGTCTCGACCGGTATCCGGTCGGTTTTCAATACCCTTTCTTTCGCTGGGCTCCTATGCAGCATCCTTATCATGCTCAGGACCGTCCGGTGTCTTGAACTGCAGTTCAGCCAGACGCTTGTAGAGCCCAGCGCTGCGCAAAAGCGAGGAATGTGTGCCCTGCTCCACGATCCGGCCTCCATCCATCACCAGAATTCGGTCTGCCTTGAGAACCGTTGCGAGCCGATGCGCGATGACGATCGTGGAACGATTGTCCATGAGTTGCTCCAGCCCCTGCTGAACCAACTGCTCGTTCTCCGCGTCGAGGGAGGCCGTCGCTTCATCGAGAAGCAGGATCGGCGCGTCTTTCAGAATGGCCCGGGCAATCGCGATCCTCTGCCTTTGGCCGCCGGAAAGAGTAAGGCCCCGCTCGCCGACCACCGTGTCGTATCCGTTCGGCAATGCGTTGATGAAACCGTGCGCCTGAGCCCTGGTGGCGGCGGCAATGACGTCCTGTCGCGTGGCGTCCGGACGCCCGAATGCGATGTTCTCGAAGATCGAGGTCGCGAACATGGTGACATCCTGTGGAACGATGGATATTTCCTTTCGCAGATCATGCGGAGAAATGGACCGCAGATCCCTTCCATCGATCGAAAGCTTGCCCGCATCGGCGTGGTAGAACCTGAGCAACAGCGAAAACACCGTGCTTTTGCCGGAGCCTGAAGGTCCGACCAACGCAATCGTTTCTCCGGGAGCGACATTCATCGACAGTCCGGCGAGAACCTCTTTTTCCGGTGCGGTCGGATAGGAGAAATGCAGGTCGGAGATTTCGATGCCGCCTGTTATCGGACCCTCCAACGGTACGCATGAGTTCGGCTCGGGTACTTGTGTTTCTTCGTTCAACAGGTCGAACAACCTCCCGGCAGCGCCTGCGGCCTGCGCGAGTTCTCCCCACACCTCCGAAAGCGAGCCCAATGATCCTGCCGCGATAACCGAGTAGATCAGAAATTGGCTCAGGTTTCCCGCAGACAGCGTGCCAAGGAGGACGCTTTGGGCGCCTAACCAGAGCACGCCGACAACGCTGCTGAAGATCAGCGCGATGGCAACGCCGGTCAGGCACGCACGGGCACGTGCCGCGATAACGGCCCTGTCATAGGACAGCTCGACGTCGCGCGAATATCTTTGCCGGGCGGTGTCCTCCGTGTTGAAGGCCTGGACGGTGCGATTTGCCGCGATGATTTCGCTGGCATAGGCCGATGCGCTGGCAAGCGCATCCTGTGCTGCGCGCGATTTCCTTCGCACAGACCGTCCGAAGTAGATGAGTGGCGCGATTATGAGCGGAATGACGCCGATCGCGATTGTCGACAGGCGCGGGCTGGTGATGAACATCATGCCGAGCGCGCCGCCACAGAGTATCGAGTTTCTCAGAGCCACGGACGCCGACAGGCTGACCGCCGCTTTGATCTGGGTGGCGTCTGCCGCAAGGCGCGAAGCTATCTCTCCCGAGTGGTTGGAATCGAAGAAGCGAGCTGGAAGGCGAACGATGTGGTCGAAGACCTTGGAGCGAAGGTCGGTCACGATCCGCTCACCGAGCGTGGTGACAAAGTAGTAGCGAAGCGCGCTGGCTACCGCCAACGCGACAGCCAGAGCCATTACCATGAGAAAGTATCTGTCGATGAATGCCCCGTCGGCCTGCCTGAAACCGTTGTCGATCATGCGACGAACGGCCATCGGCAGAGCAAGCGAAATCAACGCGGCGCAGGTGAGCGCCAGCACTGCGCAAATCGTCAGCCCGCGATGTTGTCGCAAGAAAGGAGCAAGTCGCACGAGGCTGGTTGCGGCCTGCTTTCGTGAGGGCGGTAGATGACGGCTCTGGTCGTCGCGTTCGAGCGACTGGTCCTTGAGGCTGGCAGTCTGTCGGTCGTGCTGAGCTATCATCAACGCCTTGATCTCCGAATAAATGTGATGGTGCCCTTGTCCACCTGACGGACCGCGGCGTCTTTGATCATGATCAATTATCGGAAAGCGTATTCGAGGCCGGACGCCCTCGGGCTCATTCGACTGACGAAATGGAGCGGCCCGGGTTTCCGCCCGCCGGTGGAGATCATCATACCCATCCCGCGCTCGCAGCTCGTCGGTGCTGCGCTTAACGCTTCGTAAGTGAATGCACCCTATTTATGGGGTGCGTTTCGTATCCTCTGAAGGCATACGGCAGAACCTCGCGGCAAGGACCGGACATTGGTAGAATCGTCGGCGTCTTCTTCAGCGCGCGTGGCATCCCTGGTGGCGGCGCTGCTCGGTGCCGGATGCGATATGTGGTCGGTCGGGGCGGGCTACTTCGTGGGAGAGCCGCGCGAGGAACCCGCGGCAACTCGTGCTCAGGAAATTCTGCGTGAATTTGGTCCGAGGGACCACTTGAAGACCGAAATCTCAAACCACCTGCGGGCAATCGGTCGCGACATCGCCCGCGACTTTGCCTTGGACCAGATCTAAGCCGACTAGGCCACGTGCCGCGCGAGCGCGCAGCGCGACCAGAGCGAATGCAGGGCGTCGACGAGATGCTCGATGTCGGCATCGCTGTGCAGCGGCGTCGGGGTGATTCGCAGGCGCTCGGTCTTCTTCGGCACGGTCGGGTAGTTGATCGGCTGCACGTAGACACCGCAATTGTCGATGAGCAGATCGGAGATCCACTTGCACTTGGCGGCATCGCCGACCATGACCGGGACAATATGACTCGGGTTCGGCATATGCGGAATGCCGCGCTGATCGAGCAGCGCCCTCAGCTTGCGGACACGATCCTGATGCCGCGCCCGCTCGAACGGGCTGACCTTCAGATGCTGGATCGAGGCAACCGCACCGG
>NZ_LOKY01000032.1:0-13965 GCF_002211315.1 Rhizobium sp. R693
GTCCCATAATGGGAGGGCCACACAGGCCGAGCCCGGAGAGAAGCGCGATACTGCGAAGACATCAATCACCATAGCTACGGACAGTCAGAAGGTGCTTGACCTCACCACGCCGAATAGAGAAGACAACACCATCTATACCGCCATAGCTTCTTCGTACTCGGCCGAAAGCTCCAGCCACTGTTCCTCTGCCGCAGCCAGCTTTGCGGCAGCCTCGCCGCGTTGCTTGGCCTTCTCCGCGGCCTTCGCAGGTGCCTTTTCATACAGCAGCGGATCCGCAAGTTCTGCATCAAGCGCCTGAATCAGTTTCTCCAGCTTGCCGGTCAAGGATTCGATTTCGTTGATCTTTTTCTTGAGCGGCGCCAGCGAAGCACGCTTCTCCGCATTCAGCTTGCGTTGGTCCGCCTTCGAGGCGGACTCTTCCGCAGGCTGAGACCTTTCGTCTTTCTTCTTGCCCGGTGCGACAACGAGGTCGCGGTACTCGTCCATATCGCCTTCGAAGGTCGCGACAGTACCTTTGTTGACCAGCCACAAGCGATCGACCGTCGCCTCGATAAGGTGGCGGTCGTGCGAAATGAGAATGACGGCGCCCTCGTAGTCGTTCAGCGCCTCGATCAGTGCCCGCCGGCTGTCGATGTCGAGGTGGTTCGTCGGCTCGTCGAGGATGAGGAGATTGGGAGCGTGGAAGGCAGCGAGCCCCATCAGCAGACGCGCCTTCTCGCCGCCGGAAAGATCCTTTGCCGCGGTCGTCATCTTCTCGGTCGCGAGGCCCATCTGGGCGACGCGCGCCCGCACCTTCGCTTCGGGCGCATCCAGCATCAGACGGCGCACGTGCTCGACCGGCGACTGGTCAGGGATCAGATCGTCGAGCTGGTGCTGCGCGAAGAAGCCGATCTTCAGGTTCGGTGCCAGCTTGACTTCGCCCGCCTCCGCCGACAGGCGGCCAGAAATGAATTTCGCGAAGGTCGATTTGCCGTTGCCGTTGGAGCCGAGCAGGGCGATGCGATCGTCATTGTCGATCCGCAGGTTGAGGCCCTTCAAGATCGGTTTGCCGGGCTCGTAGCCGACGGCACCGCCGCTGATCGCCACGATCGGGGAGGCGGGTTGCTTTTCCGGCTCGGGGAAGGTGATCGGCTGTACCTGGTCCTCGATGACGGCAGCCACCGTTCCCATGCGCTCCAGCGCCTTCACACGGCTCTGTGCCTGGCGTGCCTTGGTCGCCTTTGCCTTGAAGCGGTCGATGAAGCTCTGCAAGTGTTTGCGCGCCGCCTCGTTCTTCGCTCGTGCCTTCGTCTGCAGTTCGTCCGCTTCGGCCTTTTGCCTTTCGAACTGATCGTAGCCGCCGCGATAGAAAGTGAGCTTCTTCTGGTCGAGATGAACGATTGAGTTGACGGCGCTGTTCAGCAGGTCGCGGTCGTGGCTGATGATGATGACTGTGTGCGGATAGCGACGTACATAATCCTCAAGCCAGAGTGTGCCTTCGAGATCGAGGTAGTTGGTCGGCTCGTCGAGGAGCAGCAGGTCGGGCTCGGAGAACAGCACCGCAGCGAGGGCGACGCGCATCCGCCAGCCGCCCGAGAAGGACGAGGCCGGTCGCGATTGCGCTTCCTGATCGAACCCGAGGCCTGCCAGGATGCTGGCCGCACGCGCCTCCGCGGAATGCGCATCGATGTCCACCAGCCGCATCTGGATTTCCGCGATCCGATGCGGATCCGTTGCGCTCTCTGCCTCCGCCAGCAACGCCGAGCGTTCCTTGTCGGCGGCTAGCACGATTTCGATCAGCGCGTCTTCCGTTCCCGGTGCTTCCTGCGCCACCTGCCCGATACGCGCATTCTTCGGGATCGATACCGAGCCGCTTTCCGAAGCCAAATCGCCGGTGATCACTCGAAAAAGCGTCGACTTGCCAGCGCCGTTCCGACCAACCAGACCGGCCTTCGTGCCGGCTGGCAGTGAAACGCTGGCGTGATCGAGGAGCAGGCGGCCGGCAATACGTGCGGAAATATCGGAAATCGTGATCATGGCCGGCGTTTTGGCGGAACTCTTGGCCGAAGGCAAGGGCACGGCGAAGCCGGACGGCACGATATGGCGGAAAGTTACATCACTTCCGTAACCTTTTACTAATCGGCGTGTGTTGAAGTTTATTGCACGCCATGATTGCTTCAGCGGTAGGCTCGTGCGATGTCGGCGCGGATTGAAGGATAGGCATTCATGTCCCGCAGCACCGATATTTTCGTGGTGGTCGCAAGTTTTACCTTCATCTGCCTACTTTCGGCCGTCGCCTTACTCTTTCCCGCCGGTCCGTTCGTCGTCGTAGTCGCGCCGCCCGGTATGCAGGCAGCGCAAATGCAGCAGCTGATCGGCCAAGCGGGCGGGCAGTATGTCGCGGAAGGACGCTACCCATGGATGGCCGTTGCCTATTCCGACCGTACCGGTTTCGTGCCGCGCCTCTTCAGGCATGGAGCACTGCTGGTAACGAACCACTGGATGACCGAGATTTGTTTGACGAGGGGGAAGGTATGAAATCGATTGACAGCTTACGCATGCGCGTCGCTGGTGGCATCCTGCTGCTGCTCTGGATAGATCTCGGCCTTCTGGCCCTCAGGCTACGCCTATTCCAGCCCGCCGGCAACGGTCGTTTCCCTCTGTGGCATCGCGATCGTGGCGTTGGCAAGCATTCTCTGGTTCATCGATCGGATAGGCCCGGTCACCCGTATCGTATCATCCATGGCACACGCGGCGCTCGTCGCCTTGCTCGTGTACAGTTTCAGCGGCTCACCGCTGCAGATTGACATGCACATGTATTTCTTTGCGACGCTGGCGATCTGCGCGGCATGGATCGATTGGCGCGCGATTGTAGCCTATGCCGCCGTCGTTGCCGCTCATCACCTGGTGCTTTTCTTCCTGCTGCCGGTGGCTGTGTTTCCTGGGGCTTCGGACTTCCCGCGCGTGCTGCTACATGCCACGGTTCTGGTGCTTCAGAGTGCCGTGCTCGTCGCTCTCGTTCATCGGGTAGCAAAAGCGCTCGTGTCTGCCGAAGTCGCCGAAGAGGCAGCCGAGCGCGCGACGGCGGCCCAGAGGGCTGCTGAGGAAATGGGAATCAAGATGATGGAGACGGAGGCGCGTGCGGCGGACGAGCGCGCTACGCGGGACCGCGAGCGCATCGAGCAAGCCGAACAGACGCTCTTTGCTGTCAGGCGGCTCGATGAAGCGCTTACCGCTTTGGCAAACGGCGACCTATTGTTCCGGTTGCAGCAACCCTTTGCCGGTGATCTCGAGCGCTTGCGTATGGCTTTCAACCTGTTTGCCACAAATCTGCAGGAGGTCATGTTGACGGTCGGAGATGCAGCCAGGGCCGTTCGCTCCAGTTCGTCGTCGATCCGCGATTCCAATAATGATCTTGCCCGGCGTGCAGAACAGCAGGCTTCCTCGGTTGAGGAGACCGCAGCTGCCGTCACGCAGATCGTAGGAACCGTCCAACAATCGGCGAAGCGCGCGGAGGAGGCGGGTCAACTGGTGACGCAAACCGTCGAGGTGGCAGAAAAGTCCAACGCTGTGGTGGTCGCCGCCGTTGGTGCCATGGGGAGAATAGAGGGATCAGCCAGGGAAATCGGCAAGATCGTTGGGGTCATCGACGAGATCGCGTTTCAGACCAACCTTCTCGCCTTGAATGCGGGCGTCGAGGCGGCGCGAGCCGGCGAAGCGGGCAAGGGATTTGCAGTCGTCGCTCAAGAGGTCCGCGAACTGGCACAGCGCTCCGCGGTCGCCGCGCGCGAGATCAAGACGCTGATTGCCTCCTCGGATGCGCAGGTGCGGGAAGGCGTCTCCCTGGTAAACGACACTGGACACACGCTGACGCTGATCGCCGAGAGCGTTACGGATATCCGCGTGCACATTGATGCCATCGTCGAGGGCGCACGCGAACAGTCAGCGGCACTTGACGAGATTGGTTCCGCAATCGGCGCGATTGATGCGATCACGCAGAGGAATGCCGCGATGGCTGAGGACTCGACTTCCGCCGCCCGCCTGCTCACGACGGAAGCGGAGCGCCTTGAGGATATCCTCGGTCGCTTTGCTGTCGTTGGAAGACAACCAGTGCTTCGACTTGCGGCGGGAGAATGAAGGCGCCGTACGACCTTGGGCGGATGAAAGCCTGAGCCTGACGCTCAGCGCCCGAACGCTTGTATAGGCTGCCGGCGGTTTGATTGGGCCGCGTAGAGTGCGACGCGCGCATTTGCCTGCAACTGCGATGCCGTCGTTGCGTCGGCGCTCAGTGCGATCCCGAGCGAAATCGTGAGCCGGGCGGGCGCGATGTTGTCGGACGTTGCGAAGACCAGGTTGTCCTCCGCCGACGTGCGCAGGCGCTCAGCAATCACGACGGCCTCTTGCATGCCGACATTTGCAAACAGAAAGGAGAATTCGTCGCCGTCCGTTCGCGCGACGACGTCGTTCTTCTTGATTGATTTACGGAAGATGTCCGCCAGCTTCTTCAATAGCCGGCTGCCGGTATGTGTGCCATAGCGACTATTGAATGCCCTGAAGTCATCGATATCGACCATGATGAGAGCGCTGCTGGCGAAGCCTGCGTCGCGTTCATAAAGATCGGCGATTGCCCTGTTGAGCGCGATACGGTTTGGCAGGCCCGTCAGTTTGTCGGTCGTGGAGGCAACCTGCGCCGCCGCCACGCCGCGGGCCAGCGTCTCAAGCCGTTCGAGATCGGCTTGCAGCTTCGTCTGCAGCGCTGCTTCTCCACTTGTCGCTTCCTCAAGCGCCTGCGAGAGATACTCCATCTCGTTCATCAGAGAGGACAGGCTCTGTTCCGCATCGCCGACGATTGAGTTCAACACCGTTTCTGCCGCCCGCGTGAACGCTCGTCTGTGGATAAGGCAGTCGGCAAGATGCCCTGCGGCCTCTCGCAGGAGTTTGACGGCCTCTGCCTGCGACGCATTATCGATCATCCCGCAATGGCTGACGAGACGGTATTTCAAGCCGAGATCGTCGAGGGCAGCCTGGTTCGGAGACGAGCCGAGGGCCGCAATATCCTGCGCCAAGGCTGCGTTCTGCCCGATGATTGCCTCGTGCAGGAGTTCGTAGTTGCGAGGCAGGCCCGCAATACCGAGACGCGTGATGTGCTGGCTGACGCGTTGGATGTCGGTTCCGGAGCCTGGGCGTGAGGCTTCGCGTTGCACCTGTGAATCCGATGCTGCATGTCGCATGACCGTCCCCTTCGCTCGTCGGCCCGTTCCGCCTGGCGCTGTTCTTCCTATGCGTGCAATGGCTTAAGATAGGTTGAATTTCGCCTGTCTGAGGGGAATGTGGCCAGGGTGGTTCTCTTGACGCGGTTAACGGGTGCTTGATGCTCAGCTGTCGAGCCATCGTTTGCCGTCTGCGCGCAGGTAGTATGCGAGGTCGAGACCGAGACTGGCTTTTCCGAGCGCCGTTAGCGTCATATGGCATTGGCCGCGGTGATGGGTTTGGTGATTGAAGAAATGTGAGAGGCCCGACCACAGCGGCTGCCTGATCTCGATTGGCTGAATGATCGGCATGTAGGTGAAATTCGCAGCAAGAGAAGGCTCATCGAGCGTATCTAGCCAGTTTATGATCCGCTGGTCTTCGATTTGGCGGGCCCCGAGCAATGAAGGAAAATCCTCGTGAAGCACGCTGTCGAGCGTTGAAGGAGCCTCGCCAGTACCCGTAAAACGCTTCATCCAGATTCGGTCGGCCGCCAGGAGATGGTTGAGCGTTCTCTGCAGCGAACCAAAGAAGGCGCCCCGATTTTCCTGAAATTCCGGCTCTGTCAGTTCGGACACGGCGGCGTAGACGATCGCGTTGGCCCAACGATTGTAATCCGCAAACATCCTATATTGTTTCAGCATTTTCTCTCCTGCGTCCATTCGGCGGCTGATTTTAAGGCAACTCAGGTCAATCATCTTTCATAAAACCATGAAAGTCGATGATGGTCGGACGGTGATGGGCTGGACCATGACAGCGGCGTGAAATTACCAGAGCCCCCTTGTTTTCAGGCCCTCGGACAGGTAAACACCGCCCACTTTTCCCACGAAATAAAGGAATTTGACCCATGGCGATTGAACGCACCTTCTCGATGATCAAGCCGGATGCAACGAAGCGCAACCTGACGGGCGCTATCACCAAGATGCTCGAAGACGCCGGCCTGCGTGTTGTCGCTTCCAAGCGCGTCTGGATGAGCAAGCGCGAAGCCGAAGGTTTCTACGCCGTCCACAAGGAGCGCCCGTTCTTCGGCGAACTCGTTGAAACCATGACTTCCGGCCCGACCATCGTTCAGGTTCTGGAAGGCGAAGGCGCCATCCTCAAGAACCGCGAAGTCATGGGTGCGACGAACCCGGCCAACGCTGACGAAGGCACGATCCGCAAGGTTCACGCCCTGTCGATCGGCGAAAACTCGGTTCACGGCTCGGATGCTCCGGAAACCGCTGCTCAGGAAATCAAGTACTGGTTCTCGGACACCGAGATCGTCGGCTGATTCAGGCTCTCAGCGAAACCGCTGAAGCATTTGAATTAACTCTGAAAGCCGGGGCTCTGCTCCGGCTTTTTACGTTGAAGGGCAGGTGGCGGCGGAGTCGTAGTCGACGGTGCCATCCGGTTTGAAGACCTCGGGGTTCTTTGTGTAGAACGGCCCGATGACCAGCGGCTTGCCCGGCATGACCGACTGGTCGAGGCTCGAAATCACCTCTGTCTTCAGGCTCTGCAACGTCTTTCCCTTGGCATCGACCAGGCGAACCTTCACGGCGTAAGGCTTATCCTTCTTGACGCAATGCAGTGCGGGGCTCTGAAGCGTAATCTTGTCCCAGAACGGATAGATCTTTTCATTGGTCACCAGCACCTCGCCGCCCGCCGGGTTCTCGAATTCCGCGATGGCGACCGTCCCTTCCGGAATGGGCGCCTTCTTGTTCAAGGTCACGACATAGGTCGCGACGGCGATCCGGTAATTGAATACGAAGACGCGGCCGCTGATCTCGACCAGCTTGTCGGTCTCTCGTTGGCATCCCGTCAGCATTGCGGCTGCAACAAGAACGGCCATCGACAGCGCTTTCATGGTGCTTCCTCCTCTTTCCTCCGGCGATAGTGGCGGCTCGCCTTGGCGCGATTGCCGCACACCGCCATGTCGCACCAGGCGCGACTCCTGTTCTTGCTGCGGTCGATGAAGAGCCAGCCGCAATTGCGGCAGATCTTCATCCGGTCGGGATCAGGCATTGCGAGCAGCCGCAACACCGAATGCGCGGTTGCCGCATCGAGGCCGTTTGCGCCATTGGCGCCACGCAACGTGCGCGCCAGCGCCTCCAGCAGGTCGGCGAGCAGTTGATCGTCATTGTCGCCGGAAACGCGGGCCCGGAAATATCCGTCCGTCGCCTCGCGCAACTCCAGGAAGTTTCTTCTGTTCTGTGGGGCAGGAGCAACCATGTCAGCGAAAAGTTCCCGCTCCGCGCAGAACGCCGCCGCAGCCTCCGGAAAGGCTTCTAGCTGGGCGGATGTTTCGAAACGGTCGATCCGTCGCGTCTCGTCATGCCGAAGCACAACGCTGTTGGCGACATCCAGCGCCAATGCGCCTCCAGAAAAGCGGTGTGGGGTCCAGGTAAAGCTCATAATGAAAATATAACTGGTAAAATATGTTTTGCTAGTTATGATTTCGGCAATCAGGAGTTTTTCATGGCCTATCTGCTGCAGCAATTGGCGAACGCGGTGCCGCTGGCTGCGCTCTATGCTGCGCTTGCGTTCGGCTACGCCGTCGCTTTTGGAGTGACCAAGCGTGCCGATATTACCTATGGGGCGATCTTCGCGTTTTCGGGCCAGATTCTGCTGCTTTTCACCGATCTCGGCTACAACAGGCTCTGGCTGATCCTGCCGGCGGCACTGGCGCTGGGAGCCTTGTTCTCGGTCGTCTATTCGATGCTTGCAGCAGTCTGGATCGGGCGATCCATCATGCTGCCGCTGGTACGCCAGTCGTCGAACACCGTGATTGTCGCAGCGCTCGGCGTTACGATCGTACTGATGGAAACGGCGAGGCTTGCATCGGACACCAAGAGCCTATGGCTTTCGCCGTTCCTGAACAGCGTCGTCACCTTCTGGAATGACGGGGCGTTCAAGGTGACGCTCACCGAGATCCAACTCATCAATACCGGATTGATGTGTGCCATGATCGCGCTCGGCGTTGCCGTCATGAGGCTGACTTCCTGGGGTCGCCTGTGGCGGGCCGTAACAGACGATCCCCTTGCGGCAGAACTGTGCGGGACGAGCGCCGATCGCGTTTTCCTCGTCGCCTACGTGGCAGCCGCTTTGATCGCCACGGCATGCGGCATCCTCGCCACCTTTTACTACGGCACGATGGATTTCGGTGCCGGGCTGATGTTCGGCCTCAAGGTTTTGATGGTAGCTGCTGTCGGCGGATATTCGGACCCCCTGAAGTCGGCCGGCGGCGCCGCTGGTCTCGGTGTCGCGGAGACGATGTGGAGCGCCTACGGCCCTTATCTTTGGCGCGATTTCGTAGTGTTCTCGCTGCTTGTACTTCTGTTGGTACTCAGCAGGAGAGAGCGGGCGATACCCTGACTATTTCCACTTGTCGCGGGCGGTGTCATCCGCGTCCTTTGCCGTGACCCATTCGCCCGAGGAACCATCCTTAGCGTGCTCCTTCTTCCAGAAGGGAGCGGCCGTCTTCAAAAAGTCCATCACAAAGTTTGCGCCATCGAACGCGGCCTGCCGATGCGGAGCCGCGGCGATAACAAGCACGATATGCTCACGCGCCGCGATCTTTCCGTAGCGGTGAATGGCGGTCAGGCCGAGAAGCCCGAAGCGTTTGATCGCAAGGAGAGCGATCCGGTTCATCTCGGCTTCGGCCATGCCTGGATAGTGTTCGAGTTCGAGCGCTGCGAGCCTGCCGCCTTCGTCACGGCACAAGCCCGAGAATGTGACGATCGCGCCAATGCCGCTTGCGCCAGCGCTGAGCCGATCCACTTCCGCCTGAAGATCGAAGTCCTCGCGTTGGACGCGAATATACGGCTCGACCTTGCTGCTCACGTCAGCCTCCGGTCATCGGCGGGAAAATGCCGATCTCCCTGGCGTTGCCGATCGGTTCGTCACGCTCGACGTGCTCTTGGTCGATCGCGACCCGGATAACGTCGGGAAACTGAAGCGCAGTCTCATATTCTTCGCCCATCGTCTTCAAATGATTCAGAAGATCGGCAACGGTAACGACGGACGAGGGCAGGGCCATCTCTTCTTCGGCCTTGCCGATCCGTTCGCGCACCCAGGCGAAATAAACGAGCTTTGTCATTCTTCATCATCCACGATGTGCTTCAGGCCAGCCCGGAAATAGTCGTAGCCGGTGTAGATCGTCAGCAGTGCCGCGACCCAGAGAAGTGCGATGCCGGCCTTCGTCGTATAAGGGAAAATTTCGTCGCCAGCGGGACCGGCGAGCAGAAACGCAATCGCAACGAGTTGCACCGTCGTCTTCCACTTGGCGATCCGCGTCACGGGGACGCTGACCTTCAGGGCGGCCAGATATTCGCGCAGACCCGAGACCAGGATCTCGCGGCAGAGAATGGTGATCGCCGCCCAGATTGACCAGCCGGCAATCGTTTGGTCGGCTGCGACCAGCAGAAGAATGGACGCGACAAGCAGCTTGTCGGCGATTGGATCGAGCATCCGGCCTATGTTCGACGTCTGGTTCCAGATGCGGGCGAGATAGCCGTCGAGAAAGTCGGTGATCGACGCGATGATGAAGATCCACAGCGCCACCCATCGTGCCGTGTTGCTGATCGCCAGCTTTCCTTCGAGGAAGAAGCACAGCACGATCAGCGGCACTGCCAGAATGCGGCCGTAGGTCAGCAGGTTCGGTATATTATAAGCGCGCGATGCCATGAAACATGTCTCTGAAGTGATGTGCCCGTAGATGACGGCTTTGACCGTAAAGCGTCAACATTCTTTCTATTTTTTCGCTGCCTTTGCGTGGAATTTGCGACTGACGTCGCCTATTTCGCGGCGTCGTCGTGAAAATGATTGTAAACCTGCCTAGCAACTGTCTCAGAAATGCCTTCGACCGCCATCAAATCGGACAAGGCGGCGCGGGAAACCGCCTTCGCGGTTCCGAAATGCTGCAGCAGGGCGCGCTTGCGCGACGGCCCGATCCCGCCGATCTCGTCGAGCGGATTCTTCACCATCTCTTTCTTGCGCCGGGCGCGATGCGAGCCGATTGCGAAGCGGTGCGCCTCGTCGCGCATGCGCTGGATGAAATAGAGGACGGGGTCGCGCGGTGGCAGGGTGAAGCTCTCGCGTCCCGGCGGGAAGAAGCGCTCGCGCCCGGCGTCGCGGTCGACACCCTTGGCCACGCCGATGGCGGTGACGCTGTCGGTGATCCCCAGTTCCTCAAGGATCGCGCGCACGGCCGTCATCTGTCCCTGTCCGCCGTCGATCAGGATGACGTCGGGCCAGGCGGGGAAGGGCATGTCCGCGGCATCCGCCGGCGATGTCGGCTGGCTACGGTCGGGAAGGCCTTCTTCCTTGAGCAACCTTGAGAAGCGGCGCGTCATCACTTCGCGCATCATCCCGAAGTCGTCGCCCGGCGTGATATCGGTCGATTTGATATTGAACTTTCGGTAGTGGTTCTTCACGAAACCGTCCGGCCCCGCCACGACCATGCCGCCAACCGCGTTAGTGCCCATGATGTGCGAGTTGTCGTAGATCTCGACCCGCTGCGGCACATAGGGGAGCTTGAAGGTCTCCTTAAAGCCCTCGAGCAGCCGCGATTGCGACGCCGTTTCCGCGAGTTTGCGGCCATGCGCCTCGCGTGCATTGGCAATCACATGCTCGACCAGATCGCGTTTCTCTCCGCGCTGCGGCACGAGTATGGACACTTTATGTCCAGCCTTTTCTCCGAGTGCGGCGGCAAGAAGTTCGAGTTCCTCGACGGTCTCCGACAGCAGGATCTGCTTCGGCACTGGCTTGTCGTCGTAGAACTGAGCGAGGAAGGCATTCAACACCTCGGCGGCCGAGAGCTGAGGGTCAGCCTTCGGGAAATAGGCGCGGTTGCCCCAGTTCTGCCCCGTGCGGAAGAAGAACACCTGAATGCAGGAAATGCCGCCTTCGTGATGGATCGCGAAGACATCCGCCTCTTCCACGCCTGCCGGGTTGATGCCCTGGTGGCTGGAGACATGCGAGAGCGACGCGAGACGGTCGCGATAGACGGCTGCCCGTTCGAAGTCGAGATCCTCGGCAGCAAGGTTCATCGCCATGGCCATATGCTCTTTGACCTTCTGGCTTTTGCCGGAAAGGAAATCCTTGGCCTCCTGCACGAGCTCGGCATAGCCCTCGTCGCTGATCTCATGCGTGCATGGCCCAGAACAGCGCTTGATCTGATAGAGAAGACAGGGGCGGGTACGCGTCTCGAAGACGCTGTCGGTACAGGTCCGGATGAGAAAGGCGCGTTGCAGCGAGTTGATCGTGCGACCGACGGCCCCAGCTGACGCAAAGGGCCCGAAATAGTCGCCCTTGCGAGCGCGAGCACCGCGATGCTTGAAGATTGCCGGAGCGCGATGGTCGCCCGTTATCAGAATGTAGGGGAACGACTTGTCGTCGCGCAGCAGCACATTAAAGCGTGGCCGCAAGCGTTTGATCAGATTCGCTTCGAGGAGCAGCGCTTCGGTTTCGGTGCGCGTCGTCACGAACTCCATGTTCGCGGTCAAGCGCACCATTTGTGCGATACGGTTGGAGTGGACGCGCCCGAGCGCGTAGTTGCTGACGCGCTTCTTTAGGCTGCGGGCCTTGCCTACATAGAGGACGTCACCGGCCTCGTTGAACATGCGGTAGACACCTGGACTGTTCGGCAGGTGCTTGACGAATTCGGCGATGAGATCCGCTCCGATAAGGCCAGTCTCGTTGACGCCGCCCTCGTTCCAATCGATCGCAGTCGAAATCGGCGCCGGGGAAGTGTCGCTCTCCACGTCGATATCGTCGTCAGCTTCGTCCGTTTCGTCGTAAAGAATGCCGCCATCAGGCAGCTTCCTTGAATTCATTCCGTAATCTCCGCCACATCGGGCGTCTGCCAGGCAAGGTGCTGGCCGCCGTCGAGGGCAATCATTTGACCGGTGATCGAGGGCGTTTCGTAGAGGAAACGAATCGTTTTGCCGAACTCCTCAAGTTGCGGCCCTCGCTTGAGGATAAGCGCTGAGACCTGCGCTTGGAAGTCTTCTTGCGATTGCCGTTCACTCGGCATCGAGGGGCCGGGGCCGATCGCATTGACGCGGATGCGCGGCGCAAGCGCCTGGGCCATGGTCTGCGTCGCGGTCCACAAGGCCGACTTCGACAGCGTATAGGAATAGAAGCTCGGTCGCAGCGCCCAAACACGCTGGTCGATGATGTTGACCACCAGACCATCCGCCTGCTCGGGCAGTTGCGCGGCAAAGTCCGCCGCGAGAATCGACGGTGCGCGGACATGGACGGCGAAATGCTCGTCCCATGCCTCGGCATCGATATGCCGGACCGAATCTTCGTGGAAAACGGAGGCATTGTTGACGAGCAGGTCGATCGGCCCGATCGCCTCCGATACTCTTCTTATGAGATCGCGTGTCTCGTCAATTTTCTGGAGATCAGCTTGCACCGCAACCGCCCGGGAATCGCTTTGCCGCAATTCCGCCGCGAAATTCTCGGCCGCCTCAATCGAACGGCTGGCATGAATCGCGACCGCAAAGCCATTCGCAGCCAGATCCTCGGCTATCGCCCTGCCTATTCTTTTGGCCGCCCCGGTGACGAGCGCCGTCCGAAGTCTTTTCCCGTTCAAAATCATGCCTTTTCGCCGCGAAACTCTGTTTGCTGCTTATATAGGCGCGAGAGAAGGTGAGATAAATAGCCGTTTTGATTGCGGCGATATCGGAATTACTGTATGTATTATTTAAGAATATAATTCACTAAAATAAGTATTCATGATTTAACCATTCATTATGGTTAACAAATATTCTGTTGCGGCAAAGCAACATCGAATTTCAGCCATCCAGGCGCCACAATCAAATCACAATTTGGCTCTTTCAAATCCTCAATTGGGCATCAATTTCCCTTCCGAACCGCAAGGGACATTTGTAATAGCCCGCGAATGCTTCGCTGTAAGACAGTTGACGAAGGACGCGGGTCTGAAAGGAGACGAGTATGCGTACGTTTATTGCTAGCCTGTTGGTTTCGACCGTTGCCCTTGGTGGGTTTTCCGCCGCTTATGCAGCCGATGCCGTTGATCAGATCCCGGAAGCTCCGGTTGCACAGAATGAGCCGGCTCCCGCTGCCAACTGGCAGGGCTTCTACCTCGGCGGCGCCGGCACCTACAACATGGGCGGCTTTGGCAACAAGTACAACGCGCGCGCTCTCGGCGGTCAGATCTACACCGGCTACAACTGGCAGGCTGGCCAGATCGTTTACGGTGCCGAAGCCGACATCGGCTATTCCGGCGCTGACGGCGCTGCTGGCGGCGGCGAGGGCAAGAATGAAGTCAACGGCTCGATCCGCGGCCGTATCGGCTACGACCTGAATCCGTTCCTGCTGTACGGCACGGCCGGTCTCGCTGCTACCAAGAACAAGTTCAGCAACGCCGCCGGCTCTGACACCGACACGTCGCTCGGCTACACGGTCGGCGCGGGTGCAGAAACCTTCGTGACCAACAACATCACGGCCCGTGTCGAGTACCGCTACACGAACTACGCTGACAGCGACTTCCATGTCGGTGGCGCAAACATTTCGCGTGGCTACGACGAGCACAGCGTCAAGGTTGGTATCGGCGTGAAGTTCTAAGCCGGATATCGAATACGGAAAAAGCCGGGCTTCAGCCCGGCTCAGACTGCTGACAAACCCCTGGCGTTTGCCGGGGGTTTTTGATTCACTGGGTTATGTTGAAGAAACCCGCTGCCGAACAGACTGCGCTCGAGATGGTGACGCTCGATAGCCTGGTTCCGAAGGATC
>NZ_LOKY01000033.1:0-13267 GCF_002211315.1 Rhizobium sp. R693
GCACGACAGGCTCGGCCGTCCAAAGCTTGATACCCATCCAGATCAGATAAGCCGCGCCGGCATAGCGCAGGATCGTCATCACGATCCCCATTTCGGCGGCGATGATCGACAGGCCGAAAGCTGCCAGTGTCAGGAAGATCAGGATGCCGACGACCGTTCCCGCCCCATAAGCGAATCAACTTGGCTTGTCTTGCGTGGAATGACGGAGGCGCTTTCATGAAGTCGGTTCGTTTGCCGATCTCGGGCAACATAACACACATAGTCGCGCCAAACGTTATGGCTGCTGCAATCAACAGTAAATGGCTGGTCATAGTTGCAACGTAGATGATCGGATCGAGAACGCAACAAGCTCAATCCAGCCGCTTTGCGGCTTCGGGCGATGTGGGAACCAGTTCAACGGTTCAAGTGGCACCCGAGAGCGGGCAGAGCACCAACGTCGGGAACGCATCCTTGAAGATTCTTGTCATCTTAGCCTTAAAATCACGAGGAAGCTTGAGTTCGTCTAACTGTTCCGGTGTAAGCTGGGGAACAAAATTGACGTCTTCGAATACCGCAACGGTATTGTCGTGTTTGAGGGTGAAGGTCGTTACCAGATCGATAGAGCCGTGACGCGTAGCTATCGCAAGGCGATGGGAACCGAGATCGGATAGCTTGATATCTTTCTGAAGAACACTGGTTCCACTCTTTTCAACGAGAATGAAGTCGCCCTTGTCCACCGCCAGATAGTCCCCGCTGCACGACGAACCCAAGGCATGGAGTTCGCTGCTTGCGAACCTCACAATATCAGGACTTTCGGTTTCTGATGAGCATCCGACCGAGGCCGCGGCAAACAAGACCAAAACCAATATCCCGGTATGGGCGTTCATGTTATGCATCCCCATGCGGAGTGTAGCTTTCTCAAGCTATCGCGCGGCGAGCTAAAATTTCATGTATGCAACTGATCGTATCTTATCGAGTGGGTGTTGGGCCTGGCCGCTGTGTCGCAGCAGACATGAAGACTTCGCCTCCATCAAAATGATGGTGGTGCCCGGCGTTGTGGCGTCAACCCATGGGATGATAATTTAGCCGACCGGAATGTTTCGGTGGGGGAGCTTGCTATGAGAAAGATTCTTTCAAGCATTGGTGCACTGGCGTTCTTTCTATCAGGTATAAACGCATACGCCGTCGACCTTCCAGCAGGTGCCAAGAAGGTCACGATGGACGAGTTCAAAGCCTTTGCTGACGGCAAGCACGTGAAGGTCGAGATTTTCGACCTGGAGAAGCCTGTGACCGCTGATCTGGTATGGAGTTGGAGGAAAGGCACGATCACCGGCAAGGCCAACGTGGACGGCAAAATGATGGACGTGAACGTCAAGCTCACCTTCAAGGACGGCAAAGCTTGCTCGAACGGAAAAGGCGAGAAGCCAAGTTGCCACTCCATTTATATCGAAGGGGACAAATTCTACGAGGTCCGCGACGACATGAAGGTGCATGCTGTCTCGACGGTCGGGTAAATCTGCGGGTTGAGGTTCTTGTCAGTCGCACTCGCTGCCATCCTGGGGTGGGGCGAACGCGCGCTTTCGGCCGACAAACGTTGACGCCCTCGGGCGGATCGAGCCAAGACCGTTTATCGTCCGAGCGCGTACAAATGAGTTGGAGAGTCGTGCAGCATGACCTCTTGTTCGAATGAGAAGCCACATCTTTCCAAAACCCGCCGAGAGGTCGGATTTATTGGTCTTACCAGCCCGACGATACGGCAAGCTCCGACATCCTCGAATGCAAATCGGATGGTTTCCGTCACCAACTCTGTGGCGAATCCATGCCCCCAATAATCCGGGTGAAGATGGTACGAAAGGTTAAGGCCCTCAAATTCCTTTGAGACCGTGACGCCGCCGAAACCAACGAGATTTTCACCAGCTAAGGCTGCCCATCGTCCGAATCCATGATCCTTCCAGTGAGCCATGTCTCGCGCCAGGCGAGCGGCGCTCTCTTCCGGTGTGTCTGGACGAGGATCGGGACGGTGCGCGACAAGGTCGCGTCTTGAGAACATATCGACAATGAAATCGATGTCGGGGGATTCGGGCGGGTGCAGGGACAATCGGGCAGTTTTTCTGGTTGCTGAGGGTTGTGTAGCCCGCATTTCCGCACCGGTCATTTTGATCATTCCCTACCGACTTCCCATTCCGGCTTATAACAACCAGAGACGCATGCCCTGGGCGCTTCGGGCCGACGCCTCGTCTGGAATTGCGCAATGTGCGGTCACCATCGCCCTGGGGCGGGAGGACCTATGTATGCAAATCTTCCAGAACCAGCATATTAATCCACATAAAGCGCGGGAAATACGGCTAATAGCAACTATGAGGATGGAGGCGGCCAGCTTCAGCACAGCGACATGCCAATCGTGTTCCGGCGTGTCCATCGCCCTTAATACCGATCCGAGATCGGTAAAGAACGAGTTTCTGCTCCTTGGGTTTTGATCACCCATGTTTTGTTCCGTCGCTGGTTTCGCGGATACGCAATACTGCGCCGAAGACGTTACAACAGCCTGCCACCGGTTGAGCCGAAAGCCACATACCTCAACCGTTCAATTTTCCCGAGCCACCTCTTCCGTCCCGGTTTCCAGTTTTGTTGCGAAAACCGGATGAAGCTTGCGCTTTATGGACACTCAAAGGTTGCGCTTTCCATCTCCGCGTAAGCCGCGATTCCTAGTTCTGGCAGCGGGCAGCATGATGCTGTCTGCGTCCTTGTCGCGGGATTGGCTGACTGTTGTCGCAGCGGCAATCCGGGCAAGGGGCACCCAATTGGAGAACAAGATGATCAGAAGACAAATCGCCCAGGCAGGAATGACATTCAGCCGTGAAGAAATCGATATCTGCCAGCGGGCCTTTTACAACGCCTGCGCTGAGAAGCGGATTAGGACCCGGTCCGCTCGGCAGGAACTGGCGCTATCGATAATAGCGCGGTTTCAGAGGAACGACGGAGTGCCGCTCTCGGTCGCTTCCTGACGAGCAAGGTTGCCGAAGCAGTTGGGCCACAACGTCCTGCTTGCACCGCATATCGAGGACGGAGGGGTTTTACGGGCTCTTCCGTGTCAATCGAGGAACAGCTCTATGCCGGATAGCTATAAATTCATGAAGAAGGCCGCAGCCGACCTGACCACGGCGATGACCAAGCCTTACGTCCCTTCCGAGTGGGACAAAAAGCCAAGAAAGAAACATCGGGATGCGTCCGATGGCGACAAGTTCATCAAGAAAGCCGCTGCCGATCTAACCGCGGTAATGACCGCGCCTGATGTCAGTCCAGAAGCGCAGACGGATGCGCCACGCCCTGCACTCGGGTTCGAGAAAGACAATCAAAGATAAGGCCGCTCCTGATGATCGCCGCGTCTTTCTGCGCCCTTATGGTTGTCTGCGTAGACACAGCCTGCCTTGCGATGCTGGCCAACCATCTTGAGGCTCGGCATCCTTTTGGGTATCCCCACCACGTCGATCGGAATGACGGCCTGGCAATGCTTCACCGTGGTGCCCGAGGACTTCGCCGATCAGCCACCGATCGCCGTAATCAGCAGGAGATAACATGAGCGTTCAATTGCAAACGCTGGTCGACGAAATGGGGATGATTGAAGCCCTGAACCGGATGGCCGTCTCACCGGACACGATCGGCCTTTCGAAAGCAGCGGCGCAACAGCGGCTGGCGGCCGCGACGCGGCTTCTGACGATGTCTGCGGAGCGTTCCGCTCGGTTGCTACAGATGGTGAAGACCCTTGTGCCGTCTTCCCCCGGTGTCCAACCAAGTGCCGATGAAGCCATCGCTATCACTGATAGTAACCTGGCAGTTCCAGACGAGCAGCATGATTGCCTTCGTCGACATATGAAACGTTGGCGACCGACGAATATCCGCTGCTTGTCAGTTTTCGAGACTTGTCCAATCCAATGAGCGTGGTCGCTGCTGTGCCGCTTCGTTTCAAAGACTTAGCCATCCCCGTTTCCACGAATCCGCGCGACCCTTCTGAGATTTTCGGACCCGGATACTCCATCCGCGACATCACGCTAAGCATTGTTGACGACGAAATTACCTACGACGTCGTTGGTTCAATATTGCCTTGGCTTGAGCAATATCGAGATAAGCTGTTCGACGGAAATACAATCCACACAATCAAAGCAACCAATCGGCTTGCGAATTCGCTGGCCGCAGGCTCTTTTCGCAGGAGGAGGAGCTAGATGATCGTGTCTCCGCCCAGGAATGTTTTGGAGGCGGCTGCAGCGAATCCCTATTCGAGAGCTCTTGTCGTCGCTGTGATTTCGCTGTTTTTGTCGAGTTGCGACATCCTTGGTTTCCATGACTGGAACTGGTCTCAGAGGCTAGCGGTGACGGTTAATACGCCGACAGGAAAAAAGACGGCATCGAGTGTTTCCCTCGTGCGCTGGGAGAAGACCCCATCATTTCTCATGGGGTTAGGCGGCGGAGGATATTCAGGCAAGCTCACAGGTGAGGTTGTCGTGCTTGAGATTGCCCCGTCGAAATATTTGTTCTCACTATTTGACGACCGCTATGAGGCTGGGACGGTGTTGAATGTTTTCTTCCCAAGGGGCGGTTGGGGTGATCAATTGACGGAGAAGTCCCTTAACACCTTGGAGCAGGCTTCTCACCAGCATTCGCTGTCGGCGAATTACTATCCAAACTTTGTGACGTTCCGCGACATCACCGATCCGGCCTCGGTTGTACCCGTTTCTCCTGAAGACTTCGAAAAGGAGTTCGGCAAGGGAACGAGTCTCGTGTCCGTGACGCTGTCGATCACAGACGAGGAGCCAATCGAAATCAACTTTGCCCAGATACTCCCCTGGTGGCGAAGTTACCAGAACGACAAGCAACTTGATGGCAGTCGCTATACCGATATCGGGTCGAGCCACCGTTTTGCAAACTCCCTTAACAGCACAAATTTTAAGAGAGACTGAAATGACCGACGAATTGTTTCTTGCGATACAGTCCATTGGTGGATGTAACCACGGATATGGCTCGGGGTTGGCGACCGACATAGCAATAATGATGATGCCGATTGCGGCCTCGCGGGACACAGGCTGTTTTCACACAGGACAAGCCGAATGGTTCTGAAGGTTTTCAAGGGACTGTGCCTTACCCTCGCTTTCACAATGTTGTCGTCGTGCGACATGCTCGGATTTCATCATTGGGAGTGGCACCAAAAGCTTACCGTGACAGTCGATACTCCAGAGGGACCTAAGACAGGAAGTTCTGTTGTCGCCATTGAATTGGGCGTGGGTCCCAGGTGGTCAAGCCTTATCGATGCAGCCAAGGAGACAATGACGGGCGAGGCGGTGGCGGTTGAGGTATCACCCGGCAAAACCCTTTTTGCACTACTAAAAGACTACAAGGGCTCTACAGCTCTGAAAATGTTTGTAATGGGCGGCCGGCCCGGCGGAATGGAAGAGCGGGAATATTACCGGCGCATCGACCAGATGGTAGCTTCCCGGGAAACCGTGGTGCTTCCCATCGAGTACTATCCGCTCCTCGTAAGCTTCGGGGATTTGTCCAATCCAATGAGCGTAGTGGCTGTTGACCCATTAGATGCAGCAAAGACCTTGGGCCCCGGAATTTCAATTCGATCGATAACCCTCAGTATTGTCGACGACGAGGTCACGAACGGAATTGTCGACCGCATTCTGCCTTGGCTTGACGAGTATCAGGCCAAGGCTTTCGACGGCAGAACCATTGAAACCATCAAGGCACCTAATCGCCTCGCCAACTCATTGGTCGCGGGCTTCTTTCGCACGAGGAGAAATTAATGGCCGGTTCCAATCTAATGACCGCAATCTTGGCGATGGATGCGTACAATAGGGGTCAGGAGGCTGGCATTGACGGGAGATAAAGGTAGCCGGATCGGCGCATATACACTGGACGCCAGCAGCCTCCCGCCTCAAACGGATTCTGGTTTTTTTGCTGTATCCTACGTCGGCGAGGGGCAGACCGTCATCTCCGATCGCGGCACGAACGATGTTACTCTCCCAGATGTGCTGAACCTCAGTGCCCAAGACTTTGGAATGGTTGGACGATCGGTGCCGGCTATATCGGCTCGACCTCGCAGGCCGATGAGGCGATCGCCTTCTACGAGGCCGTAACCGGAAAGCACTATTGGGAAGCCGCAGTGTCGCGCCAAACTCTACCGTTCCCCCGAGCGGACGAACGCCAGCGACGCGCCCGTGGCTATCATAGACTTCCGCGGCGAGGAGGCGACCGTTCTCGCCAATGAAGGCCGAGAGCCTTCACATTGAATTTCGAACGCAGGGTGCTCATAGGTGACGGATAGTATAGCCGACCCTTGACTGCAATGGCCGACCCCGGACAAATCACCTCAACCACTTCGCGGGGCTGCGTCGACCTGTGTTGCTGAATGGAGGAAGGGGCCTCCAGATGACGAGATTGCAACTTCCGCCTCGTAACTTCCACATCGGGGCGCAAGCTTCAGAAACGTGTGAACACCGACATGACATGATCTGAGAGTGCCTTGGACTGGCGGCCTTGTCGCGCACAGGCGTCGCAACAGTATCGGAAGCGCCGCGCCTTGTTATGGCTGCTGAAGACCCAGTTTAGGATCATGCGTCCGAGTCCTTGCCGGGCCGGGACTTTTGGCCCCTCGAAATATTCGACGAGCCCAGTTCGCAGACAACCCCTGGCATTGAGCAGCACACTTAGGTCATCAATCTGTGAGTACCGCTGTTGGAGCATTGACCGAGCTGTGACTTCATCGAGTTCGGAGCTGTCGGACGTCCTTTCGGCCATAAAGCGAAGGAGGCCGATATCGCGCCCGGCACGATTGCCTTCGGTGAAAATGATCGCTGCCGATTGTTTCCCATCGCGCCCGGCTCTGCCGAACTCCTGAAGGTAATCTTCGACAGACGATGGCTGCTGCCAGTGGATAACGAGGCGAACGTCGGGAACATCCAAACCCATGCCGAAGGCGTTCGTACAGATTATATGGTCGACAACTGGTCGGCTTTCCCCTTGGAAGCGCTTTAGCAGCTCCTGGCGGTCCCACTCCGTTCCGAGTTTCGAGTGGTAAAACGGGACGTCAAGGCCACTGTTCCGCAGGTTCGATTGCAGTTCCTGACCTATACGAGCCGTCGGAACGAAGATCATGGCCTTTCGTTCCGCGATAAACGGCATGCGCAGCAACTTCGCGATCTCCAGGTGACGAGAGGAAGGAGCGCAGCGCCAGCGGATCAATGCGATGTTCGGCCGGTCAACGCCACGAACGAACACTGTGGCATCCTCGATCCCCAAGGATGCCAAGATGCGTTTCTGCATCGCCAATCCGGCAGTCGCGGTGAAAGCCAAAATCGGCGGCGAACCTAAGTTCTGGCGCACCTCCCGCAAACGCCCGTATTCGGGGCGAAAATCACGGCCCCATTGATCGACGCAATGAGCTTCGTCAACGACCATGTATTCTGGCTGGCTTCGTGTCAGGGCATTTCGCTCCTCTTGTCGCCGAACGAAGAAGCGCTCCGGCGCGAGATAGAGGAACTTCACGGCCTGCTCCTCGACCATGGAGTAACGGATTTCCTTCTCGTCATGGCTTATGCCGCTGTTGACGAAGGTGGCCGGTATCTTCTTGCGGAGCAGCCCCGAAACCTGGTCGGCCATCAACGTCTTCAGGGGGCTGACGACAATGGTCATCCCCTTTCGCAGCATGGCAGGGAGCTGGAAACATAGCGACTTGCCGGACCCCGTCGGGCTCACGACCAGAATGGATTTGCCTGTGAGCGCAGCCAAAACAATTGGCAGCTGACCATCGCGAAAATGAGATGCACCAAAAAGCCGGAGGATGGGACCGAAATTCATATCGGCTTCAAGGGCTCGCGCCTCTTTGTCCAGCCATCGTGCCAGGCGCATCGCCCAGCGCTCGATTACCCGCCGCGCCAGACCTCCCGCCAGGTTTGGGTGATGGGCGGCGTGGCAACCATCGCAAAGGGTGACGAGATTTGAGGGCTCGTCGGACCCGCCCATGGACCGAGGCAATAGATGATGCACGTCGGCGTTGGCGGATCGGACCTTCGTTGAACAGGACACGCATTGAAAGCCATCACGTTGCAGGACAATGCGGCGCGTTTGCTTCCAGTTATCTGTCGGGTCTTGGTTGGCGACTTTCCTCATTGGGTTGAGAATGGGCGAAAGTCGCTGAGAAAGCGTAACCAATAGTCATCTGGCATAATAGATCATCAGATCGAAAGGAGCGACTTGCACCAGCCGCCTCCTTTCCCCGTTGTCATCGCTGAACGAGAGTTAGCGCGGCGATACCGGCCTCATCGGCCGCACGCAGGAATGCGGCCCGAAATTGCTCCAGATCGATCTGACCGCTGATCGCATCCACGCACGCCTTCACCGCAGTGACATATTCTTCGCCGTCGTCGGAAGGCCAGTCCTTGAGCAGGAGATATGCTGCGTCGCCAAGCGTGCGTACGATCCTGTGAGCTGGCTGACCGCGGAGAGCCAGTCCGACGGGTGTGAATGCAGATGTTGCTTCCCAGTCCATTATCATCGACCTCAGGGCAGGGATCGTAATCCCCAAGGGGCACCGTACACGTATATTCCAAATTCGTAATTGACGATTGGTTACCTGGCGTGACCGGTCGTGAAGGTATGCCCAAGGAAAGGAGTGGGCGCTCTACGATCTCGTATCGGAGCGCCCTGAGCTGGATCGGTCTTGTTGCGATGATGGCCGACGGCAGGACGCCCTGATGACGAGATTCTGGCCAGAATGCAACGGAAATCAAGGCGGTGGCGGTGAAGAAGGCTGCGAAGGCGATGTAACTTGGGTTTGAGATGTCCGTTGCATCTTGGCCCCATGCAAATTCCAGTTCGTCAGAACCAATGTCGTCATAGCAAAGAATGCCAGCGCTGCCAGATGGATTCTGCCGATGCGGCGCGTGAAATAGGATTTGGCCTTAGCCTCGACAGCCTGGGCCATGGCCCTATTCCGCCTGTCGCCTTCGAGGAGATGCCGGACTATGCGTCCACCTGACCGATCCTGCGCGCGGGACCGATCATCGTCGCTCGGCTCTGCATTCAACCCATGACGCACACCGCTAAAGATCAGGATCACCAGCAACACCCAAAGCACCAAGAAGGACAGCCCAAGAAGGCGGCCAATAGGGGTGGTCATGTCCATTGAGGTCTCCGTGCTATGGAACGTACTCGACTATTGTTCTGTGCACCTCGGCGGATTCACGGGTTAGCCATCCGGCGAGAGCCGCATGGACGATGTCGGTCGAAACGAGCTTCACAGGCCGGAGTTGAAGTCGGCATTGGGGCTCCGTCGTGCGGATACAATATCGAATTCCTCTCGTCGTCAAAGATGTGACCCCACAGCCTTTGGTCGACTATTGATGCGAAACCCCCGCCCTCCTAATGTCGCGATAAGTCAGCCGCAGACTTCCGATGCCTTAACCAGACAGGATGCCATCGTCCTTTTTCGATCCTGGACCGAACAAAGCTGGCGTAGGATTCTGCATCCTTCGGCCGCTTCCTGCTATGACGAGTCCTGTTGCAATAGTGGCAGGCGGCGACGATGTTCTCCTCGATGTCGCGGCCTCCATCACACTGAGCCGTCAAGTGCTCGGCGGTGCATCGGAAGCGCCGGACTTCCCGAGAGATTAAGGAGTAGCGTTTTTTGAAAACCTCCGGGTCGCCTTCCCACATGGGAAAGGAGCAGTAGTAGCATCGCCACTCTTGGCGCTCGGCGGCGGCGCGTCTGAGAATTCTTATTCGGCTGTTTGATCCCATGAGTCCACGTCCGTTGCTTCATTGCTGAAGCGGACGTGCAGCGACCTAAGAGCCGCCCCTCAGTTGGGAGGAAAACCTCGCACAAGACGACGCCTAAAAGCGTCACTCCGCAGTCTTTGAACGGTACGAGCGGCTAGAACTGCCTAACGCTGACGGGCCTTTGACCAGCCCCAAGCAAGCTAATCGTCTTGCCTCCGTCCGAGCTGAAGGTAAACGGGCCAGTAAAATTGTCAATGGGACTCATTCCCAGCTCGCGATTATCTTGTAACCGAAAGAAAGCTTGCTAAGAATTCTTGGTCGTTGGTGATCATTTCTGGGGATTCAGGTGTTTATATTTATTGTAGTCGGACTTGTCTTGGGGTTCGGCGATGGCCAAGAGCAAGAAGATCGCGGATTTTCATTTGAGCGGATCGACAACGTCTCGAGCTGGATCGGGCGGATGAGTGGTTTCTGCCCGCAAGCGTTCCTTGTGTGCGCGGCGTGATCCTAAAATGGAATGGCGTACCTGCGGAAGGTGAAGCAGAGGGCTAGCGCCAGGAGGGGCGTAGAAATGGGTGCGATAGTATTGTCGACACCAGACAACACCGAGAGCTGGCGGATGACACGATGACAGCTGCGTTAGAGCGTTTGCGTAACTTCATCAAGGAGCCAATTCCAGCCATATTCGAGGCCTGCGAGCTTCTTTCGGCTGCGGCGGAGGCTCATCTGAACGGCGACCGCGAGGTTGCCAGGGCCCTGTTTTGTCAAGCTGACATGCGGGAAATCTGGAACTGGGTCAATCCGGACTGGGAGACGCCTCATCGGAACGTGAGGCTTCATAAGCCCGGGGGTGACACGCAAGAAATTCCAAAAATCGAGCGCGATCCACTTCGGCACCCGCCGTTGCACGTCAAGGCGGCTGTGCTTTCGCGCGATGGGTATCGGTGCCGTTACTGCGGCATTCCGGTGATCCATGCCGATGTCCGCAAGATAGCCAACGCGCTTTATCCAGACGCCGTCCCCTGGCAAGCGAGCGACCCGCGTAAACAGCACGCAGCCTTTCAATGCCTCTGGCTCCAATATGACCACGTGGTGCCGCACAGCCATGGCGGCTCGTCGACCGAGGACAATGTCGTAATCAGCTGCGCGCTTTGCAACTACGGAAAAGACAGGTACACCTTGAGACAGCTGGGGATATCCGACCCGCGCCTCCGGCCACCGGCACCGATCTCTTGGGGTGGTCTCGAATGCTTGAGGGCGTGCGCGCCGCCGCGATCGAGGCCGCCCAAAACGTCTGCTGCGAACGGGGATGTTCGGGAGGCGCTTGCGGCGGCCCCTTCGGAGATATCGAGTCCAGCGCATTCCAATGCCTTCTTTCTGCCTGGGGCATGGATACGGGGCGAATACCTGTATACCCCGACGATTGCCGGGAAAGAACGCTGGTTCAAGATTGGCCCGGAATTGATTGCGGAGCCGGCCACACGGAATGGCATCAACGGGTGCCGCCTGCTGTGCTATCCAGCGCTATTTCGGCGGCGCGGTTTGTCTCCAGAAGCACTTCTTGATCCAGAACATTCAGATTGATGGGTTGAAAGCGGTCTGTCCCCATGACGTGCGGGCAATCACGGGGGAGTTGAGTGGTTCTACTCGCTTCCAAGGCTTGCTGGCGTCTCGGCACAGCTTCGTCGCGCATGCAGGTCGCGGCGCGAGCAGCGTGCGGGGTACTCCGGCCGCTCGCAGCCCGGCCTTTTGGCGAGGAAGGTAAGGGGAAAGATGAAGACGATAAACGTGACCGGCCTGGTGCTAGCCGCGCTGATTGCCGCGCCTGCAATGCCAGCAGAAATCACGATCGGGCGCTGGTGCGACCGCATGTTGCCGAGTATACCGCAGTACAATCGTATGATCGAAATCGTAATATCTGAAGCCCACACTCCGACCGCTCGGAATAGCTTCGCGGACGGCTCGACGAACGAGCAAATGCTGGAAGAACTGGGCGGCGACCTCTATGCCGTCAGCGCTTCGTGCCGCTATCATGTTTCAGACGAGGAGAAGGCCACCGCGCCGATCGCGGGGACAAACACGCTCAAGGCGGTTATCAAGCACATTGATACTAAAGAGGCCGAAAAGACCTTTCGACCTTGTTTCCTGGCGTCAGATGCAGCATTCACGTATCGTCGGGTCCGAATTAGGGGAAGTGTCTTGCGGTCCCAGCACGTCCGATCAGCCACGCGGTAGGTCTCAGCCACAACGGGCAGCCCCACACCGTTGGGAATAGACATTCGGTCGTAGTTGATCCAAGGGTAGTGGCGACAACCGTTCTACCATCGGATGCGGCATGACAATTCTGAAACGCCTGCTCAAACGCCCCTTTTCGTCCGCAGACCTTCTTAACCTGGCAGCTCACAACATCGCCAAGCCGCCGCTCCCTCCGAAGATGTATGAGGCGGCCGCGGGATTAGTTGGAAAGCGAGGTGTGTCGCTGCTGGACTACTGGCGTGATGGATTTTCCGTGCAGCTCGGCGAGGTGGCCGCTCAACCGACTTGGCAGCTCCAGCGCTCGAAGCTCTTGAGAGCAGTTCTGACGGAGAATGGCTGGTGCGATGTGTTCGCGTGCACTAACGGGATCGACTCGACGGATGCATGGGCGCACCTCGTCGCCGATTTGGAGTTTTTCCAGGCTTTCCCTAAAGACACTTGGAAAACAGTTCTTCTCCAGCGATACATAATCGCGCTGTTGAACGCGGCCTGCCTGATAGAATTGGGCCATAAGGCCTTTGCCCTGACCAAGCTCAAAGAGATCGAGCTAAAACTCCACAGCGAGTACTACAGGGAAATTCTCAAGCTCGACTTCTCAATCAATCAGATGATTGCCTCGCTGGTGGATGAAGAGGAAGACGAGCAAGCGCTAAGGCTGGCCGACGAGAAAGACAATATCATCAACCCTCTCATTGCCGATCAGTACAAGTTGCTCGCCTTGATCGCCGAACAGATCGCAAACTCCGAGATAGACCTGTCGTCACTGAAGGCAAAGATGGATGCCTTTGACGCGCGGAAGCGCGAGTTGGCGGAAGTCTTCCGGCAAGCATCTGAATTGGCAGATCAAGATGGAAATGGTGGGGGGTGAAATGGCGAAGATTTTTCGCGCTGCAGCTTCCGCTGCCTTGGGCCCGTCATGGCAATTGCTCTGCAATCATTACGAGCTGGAATAGGCTTATAAAATCGATTTTTCGCCGGCCGAGCTTTTCAATGATTTGAATAAGTTCCCGAATCGATCGGCCCAGCCTGTCGAGCCTCCATACGATGAGAGTGTCGCCAGGTCTCAGCGATCGCAACACCGAGATCAATCCTTCCCCAGTGGGTGAAATACAAATCAATTTTCAGGCGTAGGGTGAATGAATAACACGGCAGGATCGACTTCCGATCTTTCAGAGGAAGGCAAAAAAAGGCTCGCCGCCGCTAAGGCGGCCATTCAATCGACTTATGGTCAAGTAGTTCTGGCGATGAGTTCCGTTCC
>NZ_LOKY01000034.1:0-408393 GCF_002211315.1 Rhizobium sp. R693
GACTGGTACATGCAGGGCAAGATCGAGATCGATCCGATGATCACCCACACCCTGGCCCTCGAAGACATCAACAAGGGCTTCGAACTCATGCATTCCGGCGAAAGCATCAGAAGCGTGGTACTGTATTGAGGAAAAGACGACGGAATGCGGCGCGACTTTGAAATGGCCTGCGGCTTTTTCGCAAATTGATCCTGATTTGGGAGCCGTGGGCAGCTGAGGAGGAGGAGCTGAACATGCCAAGTCAAGTATCGATACACCCCGCCCTCGACGGCGGGGTGAAGAAAGGCCAAACCAGTTTCAACGGCGGCACGCTCGTCTGTGCCTGCGCTGACCGTCCGGTGAAAGTCGCGATCAAGGGCGCCATCGCTCACAATCACGCCTGCGGCTGCACGAAATGCTGGAAGCCAAACGGAGCGGCTTTTTCAATCGTCGCCGTGACCCCGCACGAAAACGTCGCGGTGCTGGAGAATGGCGACAAGCTCCAGGTCGTCGATCCGGATGCACTGATCCGGCGCCACGCCTGCAAGGCCTGCGGCGTTCACATGTACGGGCCGGTGGAGCGCGAACATGCATTCAAAGGGCTCGACTTCATCCATCCGGAGCGCTTTCAGGAAGGTGGGTGGCCGGAACCAACATTTGCGGCCTTCGTGTCGTCGATCATCGAATCGGGCACCCCGCCTTCGGCGATGGAAGGCGTCCGCGGTCGCCTGAACGAACTTGGTCTCACGCCCTATGATTGCCTGAACCCGACGCTGATGGATGTCATCGCAACCTGGGTGGCGAAGAAGGCAGGCACGCTGAAAGAGGCCTGACATCTTGAACGCATTACAGCCGTCGGACTATGAGACCCGAACGAACCGCCGCTACGCGCCCTCAGGGCCGCGTAGCGTTTCCATCAAAGCAGATTGAAATTCATGATTTATGTCGATGCAGACGCCTGCCCCGTGAAGCCGGAAATCCTCAAGGTCGCCGAGCGCCACGGCATGGAAGTGACTTTCGTGGCGAATTCGGGCTTGCGTCCTTCCCGCGATCCGATGGTGTACAATGTCATCGTCTCGGCCTCGTTCGATGCTGCCGATAACTGGATTGCCGAGCATGCCAGTGTCGGTGACGTGGTCGTCACCGCCGATGTCCCCCTCGCGGTCCGTTGCGTGGCGACGGGTGCACTTGTCAGCGGTCCGACTGGTCGGGTCTTCGATGATACCAATATCGGCATGGCGAGCGCGATGCGCGATCTCGGCGCTCACCTGAGACAGACCGGCGAAAGCAAGGGCTACAATGCAGCCTTCGGCCCGAAGGATCGCTCCCGCTTTCTCGAAACCTTCGATCGCCTGTGCCGCCGGGCCAAGGCGCTTACTCCAAGAATGGACGAAAGAGAATGAACATCATTTCACAGACAACCGCCTTCGGCGGCATGCAGGGCGTTTTCACGCACGAATCCGACGCCTGCAAGTGCGATATGACTTTTGCTGTTTTCGTTCCGCCAAAAGCAATCAAGGAGCCCTGCCCGGTTGTCTGGTATCTCTCAGGCTTAACCTGCACGCATGCGAACGTCATGGAAAAGGGAGAGTATCGGCGTATGGCTGCCGAGCTCGGCCTGATTATCGTCTGCCCGGACACAAGCCCGCGCGGTAATGACGTACCGGATGAACTCACCAACTGGCAGATGGGCAAGGGCGCCGGCTTCTATCTTGATGCGACCGAAGAGCCTTGGTCGGAAAATTACCAGATGTACACCTACATCACCGAAGAGCTTCCGGCCTATGTCAGCCAACATTTCCGCATGGATATGACTCGCCAGGGCATCTTTGGTCACTCGATGGGTGGTCATGGCGCCATGACCACCGCGCTCAGGAACCCGGACCGTTTCAGGAGCTGCTCGGCCTTTGCGCCGATCGTGGAGCCCTCCACCGCGGACTGGTCGGCACCGGCGTTTGAGAAGTACTTGGGCCCCGACCGCGCTGCGTGGCGCAAATACGATGCCTGTGCCTTGGTAAGTGACGGCGCACGTTTTCCTGAGTTCCTGATCGACCAGGGGAAGGCCGATGGTTTCCTGGAGAACGGGCTGCGTCCCTGGCTGTTCGAAGACGCTGTGAAAGATACTGATATCAAGGTCACGCTGCGCATACATGAGCGTTATGACCATTCCTACTACTTCATCTCAACCTTCATGGATGATCACCTGAGGTGGCACGCCGAGCGACTTGTTTAAGGCCGCAAGAAACGGGTGGTAGCTGCGCTATGACGTTTCCTACCTGAGTTGAACCGTTTCGAAGTCCTGGGCATCTGATTTGCGCCTGGTGCGTTGGAACGTTCTCGCTCTCAGGATGGAGATTTCGATGACATGGCTCCTGCTTGTTCGTGCCGGACTTTTCGAATGCGGCTGGGCGATCGGTTTGAAATACACCGATGGCTTTACGCGCGCGATACCAACGGCTTTGACCGCCGTTTCCATGGTCATCAGCGTTCTGCTGCTGGGCATCGCCGTCAAGACGCTGCCGATCGGGACGGCCTACGCGGTTTGGACCGGTATCGGCAGTGTTGGCACCGTGTTGCTCGGCATCTGGCTGCTCGGTGACGCCGCCACTGCCCCACGTCTGCTCTGCATTTCAATGATTGTCGCCGGGATCGCCGGCTTGAAGGCTACTGCGTGAGCCGCAGCCGTGGCCGGCAAAGCCGACCACGGCACTGTGTCTATTAGGCGGTCGCCTTGCGCTGGTCGATCGACAGTGCGCCAGGTCCGGCGAAGAAGATGAACAGGAAAATGAAGCTGAACAGAATTGCCGCTTCGCCACCGTTCAGTGCCGGCCAAAATGCCTTTGATCCGTGCGCCATGAAGTAGGCGACGGCCATCTGGCCCGAGAGGATGAAGGCGACTGGTCGTGTAAACAGGCCGATCAGCACGAGAAGGCCACCGACCACTTCGAGCAAAGCGGCGACCAGCAGCAAGGGCGGCAAGGGCCCCTCCATCTGCGCGGCCGGGAACGCGAAAAGCTTCATCGTCCCGTGTTCGATAAACAGCAGCGCTGCAATGACCCGCAGGGCGGCAAGCGCGTAGGGCTGATATGCGCTCAGTCGTTCCATGTAAACTCTCCTTTTGAGTAAAGACAGCGGAGCGTTAGCTGCTTCGCCAAAAGGAAAGAAGACACGGATCGCTGACGGGCGATCACTTCTTCTTGATTTTCCTCAGCTTTCCCCAAACTAATCTCCTCAAAGCGGAATATTGTCGTGCTTCTTCCAGGGATTGCTCAGGTCTTTGTTGCGAAGCATCTTGAGGCCGCGTGCCAGCCGCCTGCGCGTAGAGTGCGGCATGATCACTTCATCCACGTAGCCTCGCTCGGCGGCCACGAATGGTGAAAGGAACCGGTCCTCATACATCTTTGTGTGCGCAGCGATCTTTTCGGGAGCGGCAACGTCCTTCCGGAAGATGATCTCGACTGCACCCTTGGCGCCCATGACCGCGATCTGGGCCGTCGGCCAGGCATAATTCAAATCGCCCCTCAGATGCTTGGACGCCATGACGTCATATGCGCCGCCGAATGCCTTGCGCGTAATCACGGTGAGCTTCGGCACCGTCGCCTCGGCGTAGGCAAATAACAGCTTCGCACCGTGCTTGATCAGTCCGCCATACTCCTGGGCGGTTCCCGGCAGGAAGCCGGGCACGTCCACGAACGTAACGATCGGAATGCTGAAGCAGTCGCAGAAGCGGACGAACCGTGCCGCCTTTCGCGACGCATCGCTATCGAGTACGCCGGCGAGCACCATTGGCTGGTTTGCCACGAAACCGACGGTCGAGCCCTCGATTCGACCGAAGCCGCAGACGATGTTCTTGGCGAAGCTCGCCTGGATCTCGAAGAAATCCCCCTCATCCACTGTCTTAAGGATCAATTCCTTGATGTCGTATGGCTTATTCGCATTTGCAGGCACCAGCGTATCTAGCGATGCATCGATATCTGTCACCGACTGGTAACATTCGATTTCCGGAACTGGCGAAGTGTTCGACTGCGGCAGGAGGTCAATCAGTCTGCGAACCTGCAGCAACGCCTCGACATCATTGTCGTAGGCGCCGTCGGCAATCGAGGATTTGGTCGTATGCACCGAGGCGCCGCCGAGTTCTTCGGCGGTGACCGTCTCGTTGGTGACTGTCTTCACCACATCCGGGCCGGTCACGAACATGTAGGACGTGTCGCGGACCATGAAGATGAAATCAGTCATTGCCGGTGAATAGACGTCGCCGCCAGCGCACGGTCCCATGATGACGGAGATCTGTGGAATGACGCCGGAGGCGAGCACATTGCGCTGAAACACCTCGGCGTAGCCACCAAGCGCGGCAACGCCTTCCTGGATACGGGCGCCGCCCGCATCATAAATGCCGATGATCGGCGCCCTGTTCTTGAGCGCCATATCCTGCACCTTCATGATCTTCTCGGCATGTGCCTCAGAGAGCGAACCGCCGAACACCGTGAAGTCCTTGGCGAAGACGAAGACCGTTCGTCCATTCACGGTTCCCCAGCCGGTGACCACGCCGTCGCCGGCAATCCGCGTCTTGTCCATGCCGAAGTCGCTCGATCGATGTTCGACGAACATGTCGAACTCCTCGAAGGAGTCCTCGTCCAGGAAAAGATCGATGCGCTCACGTGCCGTCAGCTTGCCGCGCTGGTGCTGCGCGTCGATACGCGCCTTGCCGCCACCGAGCCTTGCAATTCCCCGGCGACGTTCGAGTTCTTCAAGAATTTCCTTCATAGATACTCCTCGCCGCGGATATCGCGGCCGGTTCAAGCGCGTCCGGCGCTTAGCGAGAAAGCGGAACGAATGCGGGCGGCGATGTCTTCGGCAAGGATTTCGTCGGCAGCCGTGGGACTGTTGGAGAAGCTTGTGACCTCGAACGAGCTAACGGCAATGACCGATCCGTCTTCGACCGAAGCGGCATCGATGCTGACCTTCGCGACATTCCGGCTCTTTTCGATACCCTGGCCCTTTTCGACGGAAAGGATCCGTATCGTCAGCACGACGCGTGGGTAAACGTCAGTCCGCACCGTGGCGTTGATCGCGGAATTTACCCGATCGCCAACACCGGCAAGGATTGCCGGCGGTATCTTCTGCGGGCTGACAACAACGGCGCTTCGCACGTCATAGACAGGAGCCGGTTGCTCCTTCGTGTAGAGCGAGCATGACGCCAAGACGATGCAGGTAAAAACAACCGGAAAAATGCACGACTTGAGCCAGTTCATTCAAGAAAATCCGCATCCGCCCCCAACAGAGTCGCAGATTTTCGCGATAACCGGCATCAACGCAATATGTTTCAGGCCTTCAGGGCCAAAAAAACGTCAGTAGCGGCCTTGAAATCTTCGAAACGCTTTTCTCGGCGCTCCTCCGCTTCTTCATCGCTTCCCCAATGCTCGATCGTCCAGTCTTCGTCGAGATGGGCGAGCGACCAAACTTCCTTGGCCGATAGCACGCGTTCGGCAAAGGCAAGCGCCAGCAGCGCCGAGCCTGTCAATGTCGTGATGGTATGCAGGGCGGCGAGGACCGTAGCGTTGTCGTGCGGCCTCAATGCCGCCGAAAATGCCGCAATGGCTTCCGGTGGCTGATCGTGATGCATCACGCCTTCGATCAGAATGAAGCGCGCGCCGAGCGAATTGGCGGCCCAGTCGAGCACCGGATCCCAAAGTTCCCTCTGACGCTCGACGAGCTCCTGCGGTGCATCGGCGCGATAGCAGAGAAGATCGCTCGAGGAGAAACGTAGAATGTCTTCAAAGACTGCCTGCGTGTCGGTTGCAACACCATCGATCGCCGTATTGACGAGCCGTGTCGCCGGCATTGTCGCGGGGTCGATGAGTTCGGCCTGCGCCTCCCACTCCCGCATGAGAAGTTCCGCAACGGCTTTCGTCGCGACAACAAGCAGGTTGCGGGCCGGCGTTCGGATTGCCTTGCCGTCCAGTTCGATAGAAAAACCCTCGTCGAGCTCCCTGATGGTGACCGTCTTGTAGAAGCGTTTCGGCAAAGGCTTCTTCATCTGGATCTGGGCGCGACGGATTGGATCCGGATGACTCAATCCTTCTGTTAGGTCGTTCAACAGATCACGCATGCGTCACCTCAGGAAAAGTGCTTCAGAATATCGCTCGGGTGGCGAACAATGCTATCGGCACCCGCAGTCACCAGGTCGTCCACGCTGGCATAGCCCCAACTCACACCCACGGCTTTCGCGCCGGCGGCTTTCGCCATCTGCATATCGTAGACGGCATCGCCGATGACAATGGCATCGGCGGGCTTCATGCCGGTCTCGCTGCAGCACTCCATTACCATAGCTGGATGCGGCTTCGATGGGCAGTCGTCTGCGGTGCGTGAAACGACAAAATGTGGTGCAAGACCATGTTTTTCGAGAACATGGATAAGACCGCGACGCGATTTGCCGGTTACCGCGCCGACCAGAATGTCATCGTTTCGCGCCAATTCATCGACCAGCGGCTTGATGCCGTTAAAGAGCGGCACGTCCATTTCAGGTTCGTCGCGGACACCGGTATAGATCGCCCTGTAGTGGGCCGTCATCGCGATCGCTTCATCGTCGACATGTGGCTTTCCGCGCATCCGCGTAATCGCGATATCCAGCGTCAGTCCGATGATCGACTTCGTCAGCGAGACATCGGGTCTGTCATAGCCGAAATGCGCGAACGTCCTCGCCATCACCTCGTGGATCAGCGCGGCGCTGTCCACCAGCGTTCCGTCGCAATCGAAAAGTGCCAGTTTCATTCGTGGTCGGCTCCGTCGGCGGAGTTTTCATCAAATCCCAACAGGTTCCAGGTCTGGACCATATGCGGAGGCAGCGGTGCCGTTATGCGCAGCCGTCCGCCGGATGGATGCGGGATATCGATATGGCGTGCGTGCAGGTGCAGTCGCTTTTGAACGCCGCCGGGAAAATCCCAGTTAGGATCATCGTCGAAATACTTGGGGTCGCCAATGATCGGGTGACCAATATGAAGGGCATGGACGCGAAGCTGATGCGTACGGCCGGTATAGGGCTCCATTTCGAGCCAGGCGAGGCGCTGCGCCGCCGTCTCAATGACACGGTAGTACGAAACGGCGTGGTCGGCACCCTCCTCCCCGTGCTTGGCGATCCGCATGCGGTCGCCGTCCGGCGTTGCTTCCTTGACAAGCCAGGTGGAGATCTTGTCCTCGTGCTTGCGCGGGACGCCCTTAACCAGCGACCAGTAGGTCTTCTTGGTATCGCGCTCACGAAAGGCGGCTGTGAGTTTTTGTGCAGCGCCGCGGGTCCGTGCCACGACGAGCACACCCGATGTGTCTCGGTCCAGACGGTGCACCAGACGTGGCTTCTCGCCCTTCGGACTGGTCCAGGCTTCAAGCATCTTGTCGATGTGACGCGTCACGCCCGAGCCGCCCTGCACCGCAAGGCCCGCGGGCTTGTTGAGGATGATGACCTTGTCGTCTTCGTGCAGCACCATCCGCGACAACAGTTCGAAATCGCCGGAGTGCTTCAGATCGCGGCCAGCGATGGGTCCGGTCTTCGCTTTAGCGTCAACATCAAGCGGCGGTACGCGCACCATCTGTCCAGGCTGCACCCGGGTGTCACTCTTCACACGCCCGCCGTCAACGCGGACCTGCCCGGATCGGAGAAGCTTCTGAAGTGGGCCGAAACCGAGACCCGGGAAGTGCACCTTGAACCAGCGATCGAGCCGCATGCCCGCCTCATCCGGCTCCACCTTTATGTGTTCGATACCCGCCATACGTCATCTTTCGGAAAATGGTCTTCCGCGCGCCGCGCGGACTTTGCGGCTGGCTTTAGAGCATTTTCGCTGAAAACGGAAACCGTAATCTCACAAGATCGCGCGCATAAGTGCCAGTCCCCCGATCACACCGGCCATCGACAGGCCGACGCTCGCGACGATGTAGAGGGCGCCGGATAGCGCCGCGCCACGCTCAAAGAGCGTAATTGTATCGAGCGAGAATGAGGAGAAGGTCGTCAGACCGCCGAGGAAGCCGGTGATCAGCAGCAAGCGCAATTCCGGCGATGCGTCGAAGCGTCTGATGATCATTTCCGCGAATACGCCAATGACGAAGCAGCCGACAACATTGACGGTCAAGGTTCCCCACGGAAAGGCCGGGCCTGCGAGCCTGAGAGCCCAACGGCCGACGTAGTATCTAAGGACGGAACCGATCGCGCCGCCGACGGCGACAAGTATGGCCTGAATCATGAGTCGTCTCTGTTTTTCCGTGCCGGAAATTCCGATTATCTCCGGAGAAGATCAAGATGCATAAAATGCCAGCGGTTAATTTAGCCAGTTAAGAACGTGGGGCGCCTTAGTGTTGGCGTATGACAGTCTTGGTAGGCACCATAGCCGCGAGCACCGCAGCCGCGGCGTTTGAAACGCTCCGGATTCCGCAGCGCGTGTCTGCAAGCACGGCAGCCAAGGAAGCTCGCCGCGCTGCCGACCGCCAGACCAGGGCGGCCAGCGGCCAAGATGTCGAGGAACCGTCCAACATCATTCAATCGACCGAAGTGGCGTTGGATCTCATGACAATGGGGCAAAAGCAGCCGCAGGCTGGATTAAAACAGGCTTTGGAGCTCTACAGCGACAGCTGAGCATCGCCCGCCTCCCATCTCCGTAGCCGCCGATCCTTAAAAGCGCGACAAAAATTTGTTTGGCGGCGACATTCCCCCTTGCCAAGTATAGCCATGGCCAGATAATTGCCCTCGACCTTGTTGGGAGAAGCTGGTCATCTGCGATCAGTGCCGAAGGAGCAACCGCCCCGGAAACTCTCAGGCCAAAGGACCAGCAAGGGGCAGACGGAACTCTGGAGAGAAGCGTTCTCGAAACGCTCGCCGAAGGGATAACAATCTCAGGCGAAGGGACAGAGGGGGCTCGAAATGCAAGGCGCAACTGCGCCTGAAGATTTGAGCCCGCGCATGGAAATCCAGGCGCAAACCCCGGAGGCGTCGTTGGACGATACTGCTGCCCTCAAGAAAACTTCGCTTCACGCGCTGCATCTGTCGCTTGGCGCCCGCATGGTTCCCTTTGCAGGCTATGACATGCCCGTGCAATATCCGGCCGGTGTGATGAAGGAGCACATCCAGACCCGTACGTCTGCCGGTCTATTCGACGTGTCCCATATGGGCCAAGTCGTCATCAAGGCGAAGTCGGGCAAGTACGAAGACGCGGCCCTTGCGCTCGAAAGCCTCGTTCCGGTGGATATTCTCGGCCTCGCGGAAGGTCGCCAACGCTACGGTTTCTTCACCGACGAGAATGGCGGCATCCTTGATGACCTGATGATCACCCATCTCGACGATCACCTGTTCGTTGTCGTCAACGCCGCCTGCAAGGAGGCCGACCTTGCTCACCTTCAAAAGCATCTTGGTGATACCTGCGATATCACGCTGCTCGACCGCGCACTCATTGCGCTGCAGGGACCGCGCGCCGTTGAAGTGCTTGCCGAACTCTGGGCCGATGTCGCCGCGATGAAGTTCATGGACGTTCGCCATTGCCGACTGCACGACGTTTCCTGTCTTGTCTCGCGCTCCGGCTACAGCGGCGAGGACGGTTTCGAAATCTCGATTCCGGCGGACAAAGCCGAGGATGTCGCTAGGCGGTTGCTTGAGCATCCGGATGTCGAGCCGATTGGCCTTGGCGCGCGTGACAGCCTGCGCCTCGAAGCCGGCCTTTGCCTCTACGGCAACGACATCGACACCACCACGACTCCTGTGGAAGCAGCGCTCGAATGGGGCATGCAGAAGGCCCGCAAGAGCGGCGGCGCCCGTGCCGGCGGTTTCCCCGGCGCAGACCGCATCCTAACCGAACTTGAAAGGGGTGCAGCCCGCCGCCGCGTCGGCTTGAAGCCCGAAGGCAAGGCCCCGGTTCGCGGCCATTCCAAGCTTTTTGCGGATTCCGAGGGCAAGACCGAGATCGGCGAAGTGACTTCGGGCGGCTTCGGCCCATCCGTCGAACACCCCGTCGCAATGGGCTATGTCACGGTCGCCCAGGCAGCCGTTGGCACACAGATCTACGCTGAAGTGCGCGGTAAGTTCCTGCCCGTCACCGTCAGTACCCTCCCCTTTATTACGCCAACCTACAAACGCTGAAACATTTTTCCGGAGAGAACAATCATGCTGAAGTTTACCGAAGAACACGAGTGGCTGAAGATTGAAGGCGGCGTTGCGACGGTCGGGATTACCACCTACGCCGTTGAACAGCTCGGCGACCTCGTCTTCGTCGAATTGCCGGAAGTCGGAGCCACCTTCTCCAAGAATGGCAATGCCGCGACCGTCGAATCCGTGAAGGCCGCTTCCGACGTCTATTGTCCGCTGGACGGCGAAATCACCGAAGTGAACCCCGCTATCGTCGCCGATCCATCGTTGGTCAATTCCGATCCTCAGGGCGCCGGCTGGTTCTTCAAGCTGAAGCTTGCAAATGCCGCTGACGTCGATGGCCTGCTCGACGAGGCGGCCTACAAGGAGCTCACTGCGTAATGACGACGCCGACCGAATTCCAGTTTACCGACTACCAGCCCTACGACTTCGCCAACCGTCGCCACATCGGCCCGTCGCCGGCCGAAATGACGGATATGCTGAAGGTGATCGGCTACGGCAGCCTCGACAACCTGATCGACGCGACCGTCCCGCCCTCCATCCGCCAGAAGGCACCGCTCGTCTGGGGCGCGCCGATGACGGAGCGCGAGGCGCTCGACAAGCTGCGTGAGACCGCCAACAAGAACAAGGTTCTCGTCTCGCTGATCGGTCAGGGCTACTACGGCACGATTACGCCGCCTGTTATCCAGCGCACGATCCTGGAAAACCCGGCCTGGTACACGGCCTACACGCCCTACCAGCCCGAAATCAGCCAGGGTCGCCTCGAGGCGCTCCTGAACTACCAGACGATGATCTGCGACCTGACCGGTCTCGACGTCGCCAACGCCTCGCTGCTCGACGAAGCGACTGCCGCTGCCGAAGGCATGGCCATGGCCGAGCGCGTCTCGAAGTCGAAGTCGAAGGCCTTCTTCGTTGATGCTGCCTGCCATCCACAGACGATCGAGTTGATCAAGACCCGCGCGGAACCGCTCGGCTGGAGTGTCATCGTCGGCAACCCCTTCACCGATCTCGATCCGGTCGATGTCTTTGGCGCGATCTTCCAGTATCCGGGCACGCACGGCCATGTGCATGATTTCACCGGCCTGATTTCACGCCTGCACCAGACCGGCGCCATCGCCATCGTCGCTGCTGACATTCTGGCTCTGACGCTGCTGAAGTCGCCCGGCGAGATGGGCGCCGACATTGCCATCGGCTCGTCGCAGCGCTTCGGCGTTCCCGTCGGCTACGGCGGCCCGCATGCGGCCTACATGTCCGTCAAGGACGCGCATAAGCGCTCCATGCCCGGCCGTCTCGTCGGCGTTTCCGTCGATGCCCGCGGCAACCGCGCCTATCGCCTGTCGCTGCAGACCCGCGAACAGCATATCCGCCGCGAAAAGGCGACGTCGAACATCTGCACCGCGCAGGTGCTGCTTGCCGTCATGGCTTCGATGTACGCCGTCTTCCATGGCCCGAAGGGCATCAAGGCGATCGCACAGCAGGTTCACCAGAAGGCCGTGCTGATGGCCAAGGGCCTGGAAAAGCTCGGCTATACCATCGAGCCCGAAACCTTCTTCGACACCATTACCGTCGATGTCGGCCACATGCAGGGCGTTATCCTGCGCGCGGCAGTCGCCGAGGGCGTCAACCTGCGCAAGGTCGGCGCCACTAAGATCGGCATGAGCCTCGACGAGCGTACGCGCCCGGCGACACTGGAAGCCGTCTGGCGCGCCTTCGGCGGCAACTTCGCCGTCGCCGAGTTCGAGCCGAGCTATCGTCTGCCGAAGGGCCTCGCCCGTACCAGCGAGTACCTGACGCATCCAATCTTCCACATGAACCGCGCCGAAAGCGAGATGACCCGCTACATCCGCCGGCTGTCCGACCGCGATCTGGCGCTTGACCGCGCGATGATCCCACTCGGCTCCTGCACGATGAAGCTGAACGCGACAGCGGAAATGCTGCCGATCACATGGCCTGAGTTCTCGGATATTCATCCATACGTTCCAGCCGACCAGGCGCTCGGCTATCGCGAGATGATCGATGACCTGACAGAGAAGCTCTGCGCCGTAACTGGCTATGATGCCTTCTCCATGCAGCCGAATTCCGGTGCGCAGGGCGAATATGCCGGCCTGCTGACGATCCGCGACTATCATATCGCCAATGGCAACGGTCACCGCGATGTCTGCCTCATCCCGACTTCCGCGCACGGCACCAACCCTGCCTCAGCACAGATGGCCGGCATGAAGGTCGTCGTGGTCAAGGTTTGCGAAAACGGCGATATCGACATGGATGATTTCCGCGCCAAGGCGGAGCAGTATGCGGAAAGCCTCTCCTGCTGCATGATCACCTACCCCTCGACGCACGGCGTCTTCGAGGAAACCGTCAAGGAAATCTGCGACCTCGTGCACAGCAAGGGCGGCCAGGTCTATCTCGACGGTGCCAACATGAACGCCATGGTCGGCTTGTCTCGCCCCGGTGACATCGGCTCCGACGTCTCCCACCTCAACCTGCACAAGACCTTCTGCATCCCGCACGGCGGCGGCGGTCCCGGTATGGGCCCGATCGGCGTCAAGTCGCATCTGGCGCCATACCTCCCCGGCCACCCGGAAACCGACGGCCGTTCTGGCGCCGTTTCGGCGGCCGCTTTCGGCTCGGCTTCTATCCTGCCTATCTCCTGGAGCTACTGCCTGATGATGGGCGGCGAAGGCCTGACGCAAGCGACGAAGGTTGCGATCCTTAACGCCAACTACATCGCCGCCCGCCTGAAGGGCGCCTATGACGTGCTCTACAAGTCCGAGGCCGGCCGCGTGGCGCACGAATGTATCATCGACACTCGCCCGCTGGTCGACAGCGCGGGCGTCACCGTCGACGACGTCGCCAAGCGTCTGATCGACTGCGGCTTCCACGCGCCGACCATGAGCTGGCCTGTCGCAGGCACGCTGATGATCGAGCCGACGGAATCGGAAACCAAGGCCGAGCTCGACCGCTTCTGCGAGGCGATGCTGGCGATCCGCCAGGAAGCGCGCGACATTGAGGAAGGCCGTTCCGACAAGGCGAACAATCCGCTGAAGAACGCCCCGCACACGGTCGAAGACCTCGTCGGCGAATGGGATCGTCCCTATTCCCGCGAACAGGCCTGCTTCCCGCCCGGCGCCTTCCGCGTCGACAAGTACTGGTCGCCGGTCAACCGCGTCGACAACGTCTTCGGCGACCGCAACCTGGTGTGCACCTGCCCGCCGGTTGAGAGTTACGCCGAAGCTGCGGAGTAACATCCGAACGGCCTTCCCTTTTCAGGGAGGGCCGTTTCCCACATACACCGGAAATGAGGTAGGCGCGGATGCCAAAGGACGACAGCGATTCTGTGATGCAGGCTCCGTGGCCGAAGCCGGTTCTGCTCGCTCTTGAAGAGCCCGGAAAATACGTGACCATCGCAACCACGCAGGCAGCCTCCTGGGCGATGATCGAGGACTGGCCGACCGAAGACGGTGCGGCACTCGACAAGGCACTCCTGGTCTGCGCCAACGTCATCAAGGGCAAGCGCACCAACGAGGATGCGCGACGTGCCTTCATCGAAGCGGCCGTCGAAGCAGGCATCGACATCAAGAGCTGACTAAGTCGCCGCACCAGCGCAGCCTCCCCCAGCCTGAGGATTCGTTCGCCATGCCCCGTGGCGAGCGCGCGCGTGATCTGTTTTTTGACCTCGACCCGTCTTATTGATTGGCGCGTGACAGTGTCAGCAATCGCGTGAAGATCGTCGCCTCAGCTTAGGAGCATGATGACCTACTCTACCGCTCTCAATCCGCTTCGCCTCTACAGCACGCGACGAGTTGGCACCTATTTCAGGCGTGAGTTCGAACGGGTCGGCGCCCGACCGCCAAGGGTTCGCATTGGCTATGCCGATGCTGGCAATCCGCCCCGAGATGTTCGGATCGAGCGGCATGGGCAACAGTTCACGCTTGTTCTCGAAAGCGCCGCGACACGGTGGTTTTCGGGACACATGCAGTACAAGGTTTGCAGCTTTGCCTATTGGCTTAGCCTGTGCCCGCCAGAGGTGAGGCAGATCACCGTCAATGCCACTGATGGCCAGGCGGTCTCCAACGCACGGTTTGCTGCGTCGGTGCGATTTCCTCATCATGTGGGCTTGCCAGATCCGCATTTATTTCAGCATGACGGCTTTGCTGCCGAAATGGAACGCGGGAGGACCGCGCCGCGCTGGGAGGACCGCTCGAACGACATCGTCTGGCGTGGGGGCATGAATGGATGTGGCTGGGCGAGCTTTGCCCGGGAAGACATCAACAATCCCACCGTCCTGCAGAGGATTCGCATGGTCATGCAGCTTAGGGACATGGCGGGATTAGACGTCCGATTCGTCGATCTCCATCCGAGTGCGGACGAGTATGAGACACTGGTGCACAGGCAAAAGTTCCTGGGTCAGCCAATTCCGGCACAGAGCTGGCTTGGGCGCAAGTTCGCGATCGATATCGACGGGTTCACCAACACATGGTCGAACCTCCTGGTTCGCATGCTCTATGGATGCTGCGTTCTCAAGGTCGAGTCACAATTCGGCTTTCGCCAGTGGTACTATGACGAACTCAGGCCATTCGAACACTATGTGCCGGTGGCTGCCGATATGTCGGACTTCCGCGAGAAGATCGACTGGGTACGCAGCAACCAAATGGAGGCCGAGGCCATCGCGGAGCGCGGTCAGGCGCTGGCGCGTACGCTCACTTTCGCAACCCAGGCTCGGCGCGCTGCCGACCTTATTGAAGAACACTGGGATGGAGATAATCCGCCTAAACGACCGCCAGTACCGGCATCGTACGAACGGATTTGAAGTGGGCAATCGTGCGCATCAGGCCTTCGCGGAGCGGGACACTTGGCGTCCAGTTCAAAAGCCGCCTCGCCTTGTCGACATCCGGCAACCGCTGACGCGGATCGTCAGCGGGAAGCGGACGATGGACGATCCTCGAATTGGAGTCGGTCAATTCGAGGACAAGGTCCGCCAACTGGCGGATCGTGAGCTCTTCGGGATTTCCAAGATTGATGGGGCCGGTAATGTCCGGAAGACTGCTCATCATGGCCATCAGACCCGCCACCAGATCATCCACGTAGCAAAATGACCGCGTCTGTGTTCCGTCGCCATAGATGGTGATGTCGTCGCCCGACAATGCCTGAATGATGAAATTTGCGACAACTCTCCCATCGGCGGGATGCATGTGGGGACCATAGGTATTGAAAATGCGTACGACCTTGATCGGCAGGCCGAACTGGCGGCAATAGTCGAAAAATAATGTCTCGGCGCTCCGCTTTCCCTCGTCGTAGCAGGCTCGCGGGCCAATCGGATTGACGTTGCCCCAGTAGGTTTCCGATTGCGGATGGACATGCGGATCGCCGTAAACCTCCGATGTCGACGCCTGCAGCACTGGGATATTCCTGAGTCGAGCCAGCTCGAGCACATTGAGCGCTCCGACGACGCTCGTCTTCAGCGTCACGATCGGGTCGGCCTGATAATGGACCGGTGAGGCTGGGCACGCCAGGTTGTAGATTTGGTCAACCTCGAGGCTCACGGCCTCGTTCACGTCGTGGGTCAGCAGTCTGAAGGCGGGGTTATTGAGCAATTCCGCGATATTGTGCATGGAACCGGTCGCGAAATTGTCCATGCAGACAACCTGATGCCCTCTCTGGAGCAACTTTTCGCAAAGATGTGTGCCCACGAAGCCGGCGCCGCCGGTAACAAGGATGCGTTGACTCATAATGGCTTGCGCTTGTTTGTGACGTTGCACGCCTATCGCGAATTGGATCTGCCTTCAAGGGAGGAGACAAGGCCGCACGCTAGAGAAGCGAGTAGGCCGCAGAGGCGAGCGCAGCGAGGCCGAAGAGTATCAGCAGGTAGCTTGTTCCCCGCACGACCTTTGCTGTGAAATCCCTTGGCAATTTGTCCCTGGCAAAGCTAACCGTACCGCTCAAAAAGAACCACCAGGCCAGCGACCCGCTGAAAACACCACCGACGATGACAGCCGAGCTGAATCGTCGTGTCTCCTCTGTCAACCCGAAACCGGCAAACAGCGCGCCGAAGGAGAGAATGGTGGCGGGATTAGAGACCGTCAGCAAGAACGTTGCAAGCGTTGTGCCCATCAGACCCGCCGCCCTCACATTTGCCGCCCGGACCGGATCGTGCGTGAGCCCACGATAGCCCAGCGCGAGGAGCAATATGCCTCCACCAATCGCCAGAGGCAGCGTTGCTGCCGACATGGTCTGCTCGAAGACCGCGATGCCGGTTACAGCTACCAGCGCATAACTGGCATCACCGAGCGCAGTTCCGAGGCCACAGGAAAAACCGGCGGAAAAGCCGCGCTCCAGGGTACGTTTGATACAGAGCATTCCAATCGGCCCCAGTGGCGCGGTGATGATGACACCCAGCAGAGCGCCCTTCGCAAACAGCAGTAGCATTGTTCAGTCGGTTCCTTTCCGTAGGAGACAATCCTGCGGACTTTTCGAAAGAGAGCCCTTAGAGCGCCATCGCGATGAGGTAGAATAAAAAAGGCCACCGAAACCGGCAGCCTCATCGATAATTCGACGATTGTGACAATCAGTGCGCGGGAACGACAGCGTTGCCCTGAGCGGCGAGCGCCGCGAGATCCGCCGGCTTCAGCTCGACGGATTCGCCACAGCCGCAGGCAGACGTCTGGTTCGGATTGGTAAAGGTAAAACCGGACCGCAACGTCGTGCTCTCGAAGCCCATTTCCGTGCCGAGGAGGTAGAGCACGGCTGATGGTTCGACCCAGACCTTGGCGCCATCGCGCTCGATCAGATCGTCCTTAGCATTCGGATCGGTCACGAGGTCGATGGTATACTCCATCCCCGCGCAGCCACCCTTCTTGATCCCGACGCGAATGCCCTTGGCCTCCGGCCCAGAGTTTTCGACGATAGCCTTCACGCGGTTCGCGGCGGCTTCCGTCATGCTCATGATTGCAAAGCCCATCGGCCTCTTCTCCTTCCGCGCACGGATTAAAGGTCCGGCGTTTCACGATTCAAATGTAGTGCCAGCAGCTTAACCGATCAATACCAACCGGACCGCATGATCTGATCCGAAAAGTCTGCGACTCTTCGGATCATGCTCAATACCAACCGACGGCGACCTGCGCCTCTTCCGACATGCGGTCCGGCGTCCACGGCGGATCGAAGGTCATTTCCACCTCGACGCCGGACACGCCCTCGACCGCGCCGACGGCATTCTCGACCCAGCCCGGCATCTCGCCGGCGACCGGGCAGCCCGGCGCCGTCAGCGTCATCATGATCTTCACCATGCGGTCGTCTTCAATATCGATCTTGTAGACCAGCCCGAGCTCGAAGATGTCGGCCGGAATTTCAGGATCATAGACTGTCTTGAGCGCCGAGATCACATCGTCGCTGAGACGCGCCAGTTCATCGGCCGGAATGCTGGAATGCACGATGCCTTCGCGCACGTCGATCTTCTGTTCGCTTTCGTCCAGGCTCATATGGACACTCCTTAGGCAAAGAACTTGCGCGCATATTCCAGCGCATCGGCCAAGGCATCGACCTCGGCCCGTGTATTATACATCCCGAAGGACGCGCGGCACGTGGAGGTGACACCGAAGCGTTTCAAGAGGGGCATGGCGCAATGGGTGCCTGCGCGAACCGCAACGCCCTGACGGTCGATCACCATCGACACGTCATGCGCGTGCAGACCGGCCAACTCGAAGGAGAAGATACCGCCCTTGCCCGGCGCCGTGCCGAACACTCGCAACGAATTGACCGCTTGCAATCGCTCTGCGGCATAGGCAGCGAGATCTGCCTCATGGCGGGCGATCGCCTCGCGGCCAACCTTCTCCATGTAATCGAGCGCATAGCCGAGCCCGATCGCTTGGACGATCGGTGGCGTCCCGGCTTCAAAGCGATGCGGCGGATCGTTGTAGGTCACGGCATCCTCCGTCACCTCGAAGATCATCTCACCGCCGCCCTGGAAGGGCCGCATCTCGCGGAGCCGCTCCTTTTTGCCATAGAGCACGCCGATGCCCGACGGCCCATAGAGCTTGTGGCCGGTCATCACGTACCAGTCGCAATCGATGTCCTGCACGTCAACAGGCATGTGGACGGCGCCCTGCGAACCATCGACCAGTACAGGAATGCCGCGCTCATGCGCGATACGGCAGATTTCCTTGACCGGAACCACTGTGCCAAGCGCATTCGACATATGCGTGATGGCGACGAGCTTCGTCCGTTCCGTCAGGCTCTTCTCGAAATCCTCGATGTGGAAAGCGCCCTCGTCGTCGACGGGTACCCAGACCAGCTTGGCGCCCTGCCTCTCGCGGATGAAATGCCACGGCACGATGTTGGAGTGATGCTCCATTATCGAGATGACGATCTCATCGCCCTCGCCGAGCTTTGGCATGCCCCAGCCGTAGGCGACGGTGTTGATCGCTTCGGTCGAGGACTTCGTGAAGATGATGTCGTTGACATCAGGCGCATTCAGGAAGCGCCTGACCTTCTCGCGCGCGCCCTCATAGGCATCGGTTGCTGCATTCGAGAGGAAATGCAGACCACGGTGAACGTTCGCATACTCGTTCGAATAGGCGTACGAAATCGCATCAATCACCGCCTGCGGCTTCTGAGCGGAGGCGCCGTTGTCGAGATAGACCAGCGGCTTGCCATAGACTTCCCGCGCAAGGATCGGGAAATCCTTGCGAATGGCTTCGACGTCGTATGCTGTGGCCGGAACTATCTTGTCCATGACGCTATCCGATCAGGCGTGCTTCTCGAGCCAGGCCGAGATGACGCCTTCCAGCGATTCGACCAGGGCTTCGTCTTCAAGTTCTTCGACGATCTCGGCAACGAAGGCGTTGACGAGCATAGCGCGTGCCTTCGCCCGGGGAATGCCGCGCGCCATCATGTAGTACAGATGATTGTCGTCGATGTCCGCAACGGTGGCGCCGTGACCGCACTGAACGTCGTCAGCGAAGATCTCAAGTTCCGGCTTTACCGAAAATTCGGCGTCGTCAGACATCAGCAGAGTGTTGCACGCCATCTTCGCGTCGGTCTTCTGCGCGTCAGGCGCAACGCGGATCATGCCCTGGAAGACCCCCTTCGCGCGGTCGAAGACGACGTTGCGGATCACTTCGGTGGAACCGGTATGCGGGACGTTATGGCCGAGCATCATCGTCACGTCGGTATGCGTCTCAGCACCAAGCAGATTGATGCCACGCAGCGTCAGATCGGCGCCCTCGCCCGTCACCTTGATGTGCAGTTCCTGGCGAACCAGCTTGCCGCCAGCATTGATGACGAAAAGCTTCAGCTTGGCATCGGCGCCAAGATCAACGCGGATCTGGCCGAGGTGCGTATCGTCTGCACCCTGCTGCTGGATGATGATCCAGGTAAGCTCCGTGCCCTCTCCGACCGTGATGTCGCTGACATGCGACACAAAAGCCGCATCCGACGTCACTCCGAGGTGACGTTCGATGACAGTTGCCTTGACGTTGGCGCCGAAGTTGACGGGCAGGCGAGTATGCGTCTGGCCGCCAGCGTGAACGAACTGGATCTCAAGCGGCGCCTCAAGATCGGTTTCGGGCGCTACGTCAATGACATAGCCATCGCGAACGAAGCTGCCATTGATGCGGCCGATTGCGTCGTCGTTGCCGAGTGCGCCGAGGCTGGTGGCAGCTGTGCCGTTCGAGAGCAGAGCCGCGTAGTCGGAGATATCGAGGCCATCGACCGAAGCCCTGAGATCGGGAACGCCCTGAATAACCGACAGAACCGAGGACTCTTCGACCAGCGGGTCGCGTGCTTCGGAGCCGGCGTCGCCAGCCTGGTCCGGAATGGCGCGCAGCAGGGTCTTGAGATCGGTATAGTGCCAGGCCTCGATGCGGCGCGTCGGCAAACCCGCCTTCTTCAGGTCGTCAAGCAGCCTGTCCCGGATGGCGATGACCGAACCGTCGCCCGGCAGTTCGCCGATCTGGTTGTTGAAAGCCTCGATGAGCGCCGCTTCCGCGGCGGTCTGGCGGCTCGTCGTCTGCATGTTCATGAGACTCGTCCTTTCCGCCTCGATCAGGCTGCCGCCCCGATGATGTCGGCGTAGCCATTGGCTTCCAACTCGTGCGCTAGCGTCTTGTCGCCCGACTTGATCACCTGCCCCTTGTAGAGAACGTGAACGGTATCCGGAACGATGTAGTCGAGCAGGCGCTGGTAGTGCGTGATGACGACGACAGCGCGATCCGGCGAACGCAGCGCGTTGACGCCATCGGCAACGATCTTGAGAGCATCGATGTCGAGACCGGAGTCGGTTTCGTCGAGTACGCAAAGCTGCGGCTGCAGCAGTGCCATCTGCAGGATTTCGGCGCGCTTTTTCTCACCGCCGGAGAAGCCGACATTCAGCGGGCGCTTCAGCATTTCGGTATTGATCTGGAGCTTGCCGGCTGCGTCCTTGACGAGGCGCATGAAGTCAGGCGTCTTCAGCTCCTCTTCGCCCCGCGCCTTGCGCTGCTCGTTCATCGCAACCTTCAGGAACTGCATCGTGGCAACGCCCGGAATTTCGACCGGATACTGGAAAGCCAGGAAGATGCCCTTGGCAGCGCGCTCGGCGGCGTCGAGTTCCAGGATGCTCTCGCCGTTGTAAAGGATGTCACCTTCGGTGACTTCATAGTCTTCGCGGCCCGACAGGACGTAGGAGAGCGTCGACTTGCCGGAGCCGTTCGGGCCCATGATGGCGGCGACTTCGCCAGCCTTCACGGTGAGGTTCAGGCCGCGGATGATCTCGGTGCCGTCTTCGGCGATGCGGGCGTGCAGGTTCTTAATTTCAAGCATGGTTTTGTCCCATAAAAAGCAATCGGAGAAAGGCGCGATCCACGCGCCCTCGCGCATTCATGTCATGTTGCGTCAGCCGACGCTGCCTTCGAGCGAGATGCTGATAAGCTTCTGCGCCTCGACGGCGAATTCCATCGGCAGCTCCTGCAGGACTTCCTTGACGAAGCCGTTGACGATCAGGGCGATCGCCGCTTCCTCCGGAATGCCGCGCTGCAGGCAGTAGAAGAGCTGGTCTTCCGAGATCTTCGAGGTGGTTGCCTCGTGTTCGAACTGCGCCGTGGAGTTCTTTGCCTCGATATACGGAACTGTATGGGCGCCGCACTTGTCGCCGATCAGCAGCGAATCGCACTGCGTGAAGTTGCGCGCGTTGCTCGCCTTCCTGTGCGCCGATACCTGGCCGCGATAGGTGTTCTGCGAAACGCCGGCCGCAATACCCTTGGAGATGATGCGGCTCGAGGTGTTCTTGCCGAGATGGATCATCTTGGTACCGCTATCGACCTGCTGATGACCGTTCGAGACGGCGATCGAATAGAACTCGCCGCGGCTATCGTCGCCGCGCAGGATGCAGGACGGATACTTCCAGGTGATCGCGGAGCCGGTTTCGACCTGCGTCCAGGAGATCTTCGAGCGGTCGCCACGGCAATCGCCGCGCTTGGTGACGAAGTTGTAGATACCACCCTTGCCCTGGGCATCGCCCGGATACCAGTTCTGAACCGTCGAGTACTTGATCTCCGCATCATCGAGCGCAACGAGCTCAACGACGGCGGCATGCAACTGATTTTCGTCGCGCTGCGGCGCGGTGCAACCTTCGAGGTAAGACACGTATGCACCTTCCTCAGCGATGATCAGCGTGCGCTCGAACTGGCCGGTGTTTTTTTCGTTGATGCGGAAGTAGGTGGACAGCTCCATCGGGCAACGAACGCCCTTCGGGACGAACACAAACGAGCCATCGGTGAAGACGGCGGAGTTGAGGGTCGCATAATAGTTGTCGGACGTGGGAACGACGGAACCGAGGTACTTCCGCACCAGTTCCGGGTGCTCGCGGATGGCTTCCGAGATCGACATGAAGATCACGCCGGCTTTCTTCAGCTCTTCCTTGAAGGTCGTAACGACGGAGACGGAGTCAAAAACGGCATCGACCGCGATCTTCGGCTTCTCGACACCCGCCAGGATTTCCTGCTCCTTTAGCGGAATGCCAAGCTTTTCGTAGACCTTGAGGATCTCCGGATCGACCTCATCAAGCGACTTCGGACCAGGCGTGCTTTTCGGCGCGGCGTAGTAGTAGATGTCGTTGAAATCGATCTTCGGATAATCGACGCGCGCCCAGGTCGGTTCTTCGAGTGTCAGCCAGCGCTTGTAGGCCTCAAGCCGCCATTCGAGCATCCATTCCGGCTCCTGCTTCTTGGCGGAGATGAAACGGATGATGTCTTCGGACAGGCCCTTGGGCGCCTTGTCCATTTCGATGATGGTCTCGAAACCGTATTTGTACTGATCAACGTCAATCTGGCGGACGCGATCAACCGTTTCCTGGACGGCGGGCATGTCATTCTCCAATCTCGCCGGAGAAAAGGTCCGGCAGCTTGTCGTTCGGGCGGTATCGTTTGCCCCGTATGTAGGTGGCCAAAAGGGACTTTTCAGCCCGAATGGCAAGCGGAAAATTGCGTTTCCGCAAATTTATGAAGCGGTCACGCCGCCTCCCCGGCCGGCTTGCGCCGAGCGGATATTTTCGCAAAGACGGAAATCGCCTTGTCGATCTCTTCTTCGGTCGTGGCAAAGCCCAACGAAATGCGCAAAGCACCGAGCTTGGGATCACGCCCCATGGCAACGAGAACATGGCTCTCGCCGACCTTGCCGGACGAGCACGCAGACCCTGCAGAGAGCGCGACACCTTCGAGATCGAAGGCGATCTGGCCAGTTTCGGCCTTCAGCCCCGGAAGCGTGAAGAAAGTCGTGTTCGAAACGCGTTGGCCCTCGGAGCCGTAGATGACGACGTCGGGCGCCGCGCCGCGCATTCCGGTTTCCAGTCGATCGCGCAGCGCCGAAATGGCCTCGGTGCGCGTCTCAAGTTCCGCGACAGCAGCCTCGGCCGCAGCACCGAAACCGATCACCGCAAGCGAATTCTCTGTCCCCGAACGGTGACCTTTCTCCTGCCCACCGCCATGGATCAGCGGCCGTGGCATCAACACTTCGCCGCGCGTGACAAGCGCACCCGCACCTTTCGGACCGCCGATCTTGTGCGCTGACACGATCATGAAATCGGCGCCGAGTGCGTTGATATCCAATTTCAAGCGCCCTGCCGCCTGCACGGCATCGACAACGAGCAGACCGCCATAGGCCTGTACGATCTTCGCGACTTCGGCCATTGGCTGAACAATGCCGGTCTCGTTGTTAACAAGCATGACCGCGATCATCGGCAATCCGGTCGACTTGTCGTGAGCCGCAAGCAGGGTGCCAAGCGCATCAAGATCGACAACGCCAGCCTCGGTAACCGGAATCTCTGTCGTCTGTTCCTTCGGGAACCGGCCTCCTTCGCGCACCGCGGGATGCTCGACCGCCGAATAGTAAAGCCGGCTGACTGTAAGCGGCGTCCGACCCATCTTGAAATCTGGCGTCAGCACCGTGTTGGCTGCTTCCGTGGCGCCACTGGTAAAGATCACATGCGCGGGATCAGCACCCGCAAGCGCCGCCACCTGCCGACGTGCCTGCTCGATTGCAGCTCGCACAGCGCGGCCTTCGCCATGCACCGAGTTCGGGTTGCCGAACAGGTCCATCGCGCGCAGAACCGCGTGGCGCGCATGCGGATGCAGCGGCGAAGTCGCGTTCCAATCGAGATAAAGGCGTGGCGGCGCCATGATCTTTCGTCCTGCGCTAAATCCTTGCTAGGCGGCTCGGCTCATTTTCCTTGAAATTTCGGCCGCGCTTGCCTTATGACACATCCACAATGCGTGGAGCGCCATGCAAGTTTCGAATTGTTCTAAACTGCGTTTTAGAAAAGCTGACAACATTCGTCAAGTCTGCGCAGCGCGAACGCGAAGAAATAAAACGCCGGAGTACCGATGCCCGAAGTCATTTTCAACGGCCCCGCAGGCCGCCTTGAAGGCCGCTACCAGCCCTCCAAGGAAAAGAGCGCGCCGATTGCCCTCATTCTGCACCCGCACCCCCAGTTCGGCGGCACGATGAACAACCAGATCGTCTACCAGCTCTTCTACATGTTCCAGAAGCGCGGGTTCACGACATTGCGCTTCAACTTCCGGGGAATCGGTCGCAGCCAGGGTGAGTTCGATCACGGCGCGGGCGAGCTTTCGGACGCAGCGTCCGCGCTCGACTGGGTTCAGAGCCTGCATCCTGATTCGAAGACTTGCTGGGTTGCCGGCTATTCCTTCGGCTCGTGGATCGGCATGCAGCTCCTGATGCGCCGCCCGGAGATCGAAGGTTTCATGTCGATCGCGCCGCAGCCGAACACCTATGACTTCTCCTTCCTCGCGCCCTGCCCGTCTTCCGGCCTGATCATCAACGGCGAAGCCGACAAGGTCGCGCCCGAGAAGGACGTCAACGGCCTCGTCGAGAAGCTGAAGACGCAGAAGGGTATCCTGATCACGCACCGCACGGTGCCGGGCGCCAACCACTTCTTTAACGGCCAGGTCGAGACCTTGATGAGCGAATGCGAGGATTACCTCGATCGCCGCCTGAATGGCGAACTGGTGCCGGAGCCGGCCGCCAAGCGCATCCGCTAGGCCGACCGCATCCCGGCGGTCAGTTCGAACGTCGGGTAGGACAATCCGTCAATGGTGATCGGCATGCGGCTTCGCATGCCGATTTTCGTTAGGACATGCTGTGATGCGGTATTGTCCGGATGCGTGAAAGCGATGAACTGCGGCGCGAAGTTCCGTCCGAAAAACCAGTCCGCCAGCCCGTTCACAATCTCCGTAGCATAGCCCTGGCCCCATTCGCGGTGCCGAAGTGAGTAACCGAGCTCGAAATCCTGCCGGTCACCGCCGAACAGTGAGAAACCCGCGCGGCCGATGAAGCGACCATCCTCACGACTGAGGATTTTGTATTTCGTTGTTCCGTCCCGCGCCTGCTCGCCAAACCAGTTGCGCAGCCGCTCCTCAGCCTTCTCTCGCGACCATGGCGCCGCACCAGAGAGATATCGCGTCGTCTCGATCGTCGAGTGAAGCTCCTGGATCAAGCCAGCGTCGTCGGGTTCCCACATAACTGCGACCAGGCGCCGCGTCTCCAGAATCACCTGTCGCATCACGGCTTCACCACGACACCGCCGCTGACCGGAGCGCGCACACCGGTCGTGCCGGGAAACGTCAATGGCAAGCCGTCCAACGACCTCACCGCGAGGTAGGCCCAGGCTTCAGCCTCCATTGAATCGCCATTGAATCCCGCCAGTTCTGCGGTTATCACCTCGGCGCCCTGGCGATGGGCGATATCTTTCAAATCCTGCATCAGCACGCGATTGAGCCGACCACCACCGCAGACGACATAAAGGGTCGGCGTCACCGGCAAGTGACCGGCGGACTTGATGATCGAGGCGGCCGCGACATGGGCGAGCGTGCGAGCGCCATCGGCAAGCTCTGCGTCTGCACCCGATGGCGGCGGAAAGTCGTTGCGGTCGAGCGATCGCCGCTTCTCCCCGGTAAAGAACGGGCTGTTCAAGTAGCGATCTGCCAGTTCCGCGATGATCCGCCCCTCCGAGGCGATCATGCCCCCCTGATCGAACGGTACACCCGCATGGGTCTCGACCCACTGGTCGATCAGTGTATTGCCTGGCCCGCTATCATAGCCGACGAGCACGCCGTCTGCGCCGATATAGGTCAGGTTGGAGATCCCACCGATATTGACGAAACAGACTGGCAAGGTCGCATCAGGCACGTTGGCGGCGAGCGCTGCATGATAGATAGGTACCAGCGGTGCGCCCTGGCCGCCGTGAACCATGTCGTTGGCGCGGAGGTCGTACGCGACCGGTATCCCTGTCTCCTGAGCCAGGAGCGCCCCATCGCCGATCTGGACGGTCAGTGCCTCATCCGGCCGGTGCAGCACTGTCTGCCCATGAAAGCCGATGACGTCTATCGTGGCCGCGTCGATCGCGTTCGCGGCGAGAAATTCCCTAACGGCAATTGCATGACGTAACGTCAGTTCGCGCTCGATCGACGCCAGATCGTCCGGCCGTTGCGCACGTTGCGTAATGGCCTTTGCCTGTTCCAGCGCGAGCTTCAATCGATCGCGGAAGGTTGGCTCATAGGGAACTCCGAGAAAGGGCCCGCGCTCGACGACGGCGCGGCCGTCGGTACGCAGCAGCGCCACATCGATGCCATCCATCGATGTTCCGCTCATCAAGCCGATCGCGGTCCTGATCTTCTCCATTGCCCCTCGCTGGAAGATTTCTGCAAAATGGTGACTGTTCGGCAAAACAGTGCTAAACGCGCCGCGTCACTTCAACAATAGACAATCCGAAAATCCGCACCTGAGAGCAAAAGGTCATGTCCGAGTTCAAATCCGATTTCCTCCGCACGCTGAAAGAGCGCGGCTTCATTCATCAGATCTCTGATGAATCCGGCCTCGACGAACTCTTCGCCAAGGAAACGGTAACGGCCTATATCGGCTTCGACCCGACTGCGCCGAGCCTGCATGCGGGTTCGCTGATCCAGATCATGATGCTACATTGGATGCAGGCGACCGGCCATCGCGCCATATCGCTGATGGGTGGCGGCACCGGCATGGTCGGTGACCCTTCGTTCAAGGACGAAGCACGCCAGTTGATGACGATTGACACCATCGAGAGCAACATTGCTTCGATCAAGCGGGTCTTCTCCAATTACCTGACCTACGGCGAAGGCCCTAAGGATGCGTTGATGATCAACAACGCCGAGTGGCTCCGTTCGATCAACTACCTGGAGTTTTTGCGGGACGTCGGCCGGCATTTCTCAGTCAACCGGATGTTGTCCTTCGACAGCGTCAAAACGCGGCTTGACCGCGAGCAGTCGCTGTCGTTCCTCGAATTCAACTACATGATCCTGCAGGCCTACGACTTCGTCGAGCTTGCCAAGCGCTATGATTGCCGTCTGCAGATGGGTGGTTCGGACCAGTGGGGCAATATCGTCAACGGCATCGACCTCGGTCACCGTATGGGGACGAAACAGCTCTACGCGCTGACCTCGCCGCTGCTGACGACCGCTTCTGGTGCCAAGATGGGCAAGTCTGCGACCGGCGCTGTCTGGCTCAACTCGGATATGCTGTCTGCCTACGACTTCTGGCAGTACTGGCGCAATACGGAAGACGCCGACGTCTCGCGCTTCTTGAAGCTCTACACAACGCTGCCGATGGACGAAGTTGCACGCCTCTCGGCGCTTGCCGGTTCCGAGATCAATGAAGTCAAGAAGATACTGGCGACGGAGGTCACGGCGATCCTGCATGGCCGCGCGGCCGCCGAACAGGCAGCCGAAACCGCCCGCAAGACCTTTGAGGAAGGCGGTCTTGCCGAGAACCTTCCGTCGGTCGACGTCCCGGCTGCCGAGCTTGACGGCGGCATTGGCCTTCTGTCGCTGATCGTCCGCGCCGGCCTGGCAGCCTCGAACGGCGAGGCACGCCGTCACGTTCAGGGCGGTGCCGTGCGCATCAACGACCAGGCTGTCAGCGACGAGCGCAAGATCGTTGGCAGCGGGGAGATCACTGCCGATGGCGTCATCAAGCTCTCGCTCGGCAAGAAGAAGCACATCCTGATCCGTCGCGCTGCCTAAGCGCGGTCGAGATCTCAAGCAGAAAGCCGGCCTCGCGCCGGCTTTCTTGTGCCTATTGAAACTCGAAAATGTTCCGGAAGACACCGGGCGCGATGATCGACAACGGATTGATGATCATGTCGGGCGATTCCAATTTTCCTGTCAGCTTGAACGTGATGCCGATCAGGCCGCGGTCCGTGCCATTGCCGAGGATGATGCCGATCAGAGGCAATTCGGCAAAGAGCCGATTCAGGCCGTAGGCAGGCATGAAGGTGCCCGTCATGTCCATATTGCCGCGTTGGTCGCGCAGCATGCCTTGGAACACCGCGCCGACCTGATCGCCACGCACGACGCCGTTCTCGATGCTGATCACGCCGTTCCTCGAAACGATCCGCGCAAAGCCGCGCTGGAAGCGTTGTGCCGAGGTGTCGATGTTCCGCTTGACCGCAGAATTCAGGCTTCGTTGCTCCTGACCGACCGGCGTCGAAACGATCGAGTGCAGACGCTGCTCGTTGACGAGAGAGAAGCGCCTGATGTCGATCGAGCCATCCCAATTGTCACCCGCCCCGAGGCGAATCTGTAGGTTGAGCAGGCCGCTCATCATGTGCCGATAGAGATCGGCAAAGCGCGAGACGGAGCCCGCGTCGCCGCTGGTGACATTAATGACGCCATTGCTCTTCGTCTGGGCTACGAACGCCTCGCCGCTGTCGGTGACGCCGGTAAAATTCAGCGACTGCAGCCTGCCGTCCGCAGACACGTAAAGCATGTCGACATTTCGCATCTTCTCGTCATTGAAACCGACGATGCGACCGAGCTTGGCTCGGACGGATACGCTGCCATTGCGATCGGGATTGTCGCCTCCGCCGCCAGACTTCAGTCTGGCGATGATCGGGCGAGCATCGGCGCTATTGCCTGACACAGAGAGATCAAGCCCTCCTTTGCCGCGCTTCACCGACACGGCAAAGTCGTCCAGCGAAGACAGTTTGACACTGTCGAAATCCGCCTTCACAAGGCTGCCCTTGCCGATGACAAGCGAGCCGTTTGCTCCGAATCCATCCCCCTTGAGGACGAAATTCTTCAACTCCGTGTTGTCGGCTGGGCCTGAGGATTCGAACGTGGCGGTCGCGCCGATGCCGCTACCTTTTGACCAGCCGATCCATGGGAGAGACAGCCGGGCCCTTCCAAGGTCGACGGTGACCGCCTGCCGGTCCTTATCGATACGGTTGAGCTCGACGTCTATGCTCCCATCGATGATATCGTTGAGACCGGGCAACACCTTTTCCCGCTGGTCGTTGTTGAGGGTAGCGGTGATGGTCTGCTGCGGTTGAACGTCGGAAGATTTATCCGTTGGCTCGACAAGCTCGATACCGGCAGGAATGCCGTCGATCAGGCCCTTTCCGTCGAGGGTTACCTGCTTAGGATCCGCGTTCAGCACCCCGTCGAGATCAGTGATCTTACGGCCGGACATCGGCTTGGCGACATCGAGATCCTGTAGCTGTAGCACCGCTTTCCATTCGGCCGGCGGGGGATTCTGCGACGAGATCAGCCCGAGCCGGGCCTGCACTTTTGCCGACACCTTGCCTTTGAAATCTTCGGGCACAAAGCCCGCGCGCTGTAATACTTGGATGGGCTTATAGGTCAGCAATTCGCCGACCGCGTCCGCCGCGCCGGAGATGGGAAGATCGAGTTCGGCCATGAGCGGCTTCTCGTAAGTCGACGGCAGGACAAAGGTCCCCTCGCCGACGGTCACCGATCGTCCCGAGGGAAAGAACGCCGTTCCTCCCTTGATCGAAATTGTCGCGCGCGGACCACTCAGATCAAAGTGGGCATCCGTATCGCGGATCGGCGGGATATCGCCGGCCACGTTCATCCGTGTATCGGCGATGTCGAACGCAATGCGGATCTGGTTCGCATCGAGTTTCAGACCCTTGCCAACGGCTTCGTCCAGGCGTCCAAACGGAATGAAGACAGAGATCGATGCGTCGGTAACTGTCCCCCCGAAGAGGTTGTGTTGAACCCACTCGCGGCCCTTCGACGCCATCCAGAACGGCCACAGCTGCTTGACTGCCGTCGTTTGCAGCTGCTCCGACTGACCGGCAAAGCTGATCTCGGGTGAAACATCGCCGAAGCGGACATGCAGTGAGCCGAAGAGGCCGCCAGCCGGGCTCGAAACCCGCATATTCTCGAATTGCAACTCACGACCGGCAACGAGGTATCGGCCGGTTGCCTGGATATCGAAAGCGAGCGGTTGCTCGCCTGACGCAACTGGCGCTGCCGTACCGCCGCTGACAAGCAGGTCGATTCCGAAGCCCTTTCCGGCTGAGGCATCGATCTTGTCCAGATCGATAAGCGCACCGGTAACCGGTACGGAGGTTGCGCCGAACTGAACGCGGGATTTCGCGATCTCGAGCGTTTGCTTGGAAAAATCATAAGCAAGGTTGATGCGACCGCCGCTCAACTCCTGCTCGTCGCCATCCATATAAAAGTGCCCCGGCTTCAGCTCGATTGAGGCACCGAGCGCAGGTGACGCTTGGTCGCCCGTACGAACCGCAGAGATCGCCAAGTCACCAAAGCCGTCGATGCCTTGCCGGATTTGACCCTGGACGTTCCGCTTGAGTGTGAACGGCCCCAGGTCGACGCCGACCACCTGCCCTGTCAACTTCGAAGTGCGTCCTTCGGCACTTTCCGTGACGACGCCGAATGTTGCCGGCTTACCATTAATCGCGACCTCGCCATCCAGCGCCAGCGCGCCCTGGCGTGTCCTCGAGAAGGCCAGACTGTCAACGACGATGGAAAGCGGACCGTTTGCCGTATCGGCCAGCTTGATGTCGATGCCCGAGAGCTTCACCGACCGCGTTCCCCCACGCTCCACGAAGCTGTCGATCATGTCGAGCTGGGCAAATGCAGCGCCCATCGCAGCCGGGATTTCGTCGATCCTGACATCATCAAGCTTGAGCGGTTTCCCTGACGGCAGCAGGGCTGTATCGAGCGCGATATCTTCCGCCTCGATCTGCGCAATCGCTATGCGACCGCGAAAGAGTTGCAGCGGATCGAGCGCTATGCGCATAGCATGCGTCGTCGAAAGGTGCTGGCCGCTCTCTTCATCGATCATGTTGACGTCGCGCGCCTCGAGGGCAAGACGCATATTCGATGTGAAGCGGATGACCGTAGAACCGACCTCGGCCCGATAGCGCGGCCCGATGGCTGAGTTGAGCGCAGCCTGCGCCTGCCGCGACAGCGGCGCGTCAAACATGCCGCTTTCCACTGTGAAGACAATTGCTGCGAGCACGAACAGAATGACGGCAACGCAGCCGCCCGTAGCACCGGCAGTTCTGCGCATCCGCGAACGCGTTGGCGGGCAGCTGACGATGATGGGATCTTCGGCCTGCGCCGAGGGAAGCTCATGCAGTGCGACGATATCTTTCTTGCGGAATGTAATTTTCTCGCCGCGGATCGCCGACATGCGCCTCGCCTAACGCCTCAATTTGTGGTCTGGACCAGACTGGCTGGACGATTATTCGTTCAGTATATATCTGGCAAATCACCTGTTATCCATAAACTCGGCAAAAGAAAGGTCTCTCCATGGCGGATATCAGCATCGGCACCGCGGCGCCCGACTTCGATCTTCCGCGTGACGGTGGAGGCCGCGTCTCGCTTGGTGATTTCCGCGGCAAACCATTGGTAATTTTCTTCTATCCCAAGGATGACACATCGGGCTGCACGGCGGAATCACTTGCTTTCACGGCGCTGGCCGATGAGTTCGAGAAGGCTGGTGCCGCCGTCATCGGTATGTCTCCTGATTCCGTGAAATGCCATGATCGCTTCATCAAGAAGCACAACCTTTCGGTCGTCTTGGCGTCAGATGAAGAGAAGACGACGCTCGCGGCCTACGGCGTGTGGAAGCAGAAGAGCATGTATGGCCGCAATTTCATGGGCGTGGAGCGCACGACTTTTCTCGTGCGCGAGGACGGGACAATCGGAACGATCTGGCAGAAGGTGAAGGTGCCCGGCCACGCTGAAATCGTGCTAGCCGCACTGCAGAACTTGTCTCGATGACGCCTCGGTCCAACATCACATCCTTGCGTGGTGGAGCGATCGCTGCGATCCGCGCGACAGATCTCGATGAGAAGACCACGCTTGCCCAGGAAACCGCCACACGTTGGTTCGGTCGTACGCTATCACTGCGTTCGCCGCTCGACGCGCCGCTGCCCGAGAGGCCAGGCCGTCCGGACAAGCCAGACCTGATACCACCGACGCAGGTCGAAAAACGCTCCCTGCATACCGTCAAGGGACGCATCGCACTGCTGCATGCGATCGCGCACATCGAGCTGAACGCAGTCGACCTGGCGCTTGATATCGTTGCGCGATTCGCCACCGAACCTGTCCCTAATTCCTTCTTCGATGGATGGATGCAGGTTGCCTTCGAGGAAGCGAAGCATTTCCGTATGGTGCGCGCCCGCCTGAATGACCTCGACGCGGACTATGGTGACCTGCCCGCCCACGACGGCTTGTGGCAGGCGGCACACTCGACGAGGAATGACCTGACGGCCCGCCTTGCCGTCGTCCCACTCATCCTCGAGGCGCGTGGGCTCGACGTCACGCCATCGCTACAGGCCAAGATGCGCGAAACCGGCGATCTGGAGAGCGCGGCCGTGCTCGATGTCATTTACAACGACGAGAAAGGTCACGTTGCGATCGGCGCCAAATGGTTCCGCTTCCTCTGTGCGCGCGAAAGGCGTGATCCCGCACGGGCATTCCACGAACTGGTGCGTGCCAATTTTCGTGGTCCGTTGAAGCCTCCCTTCAACGACATCGCACGGGCCGAAGCGGGCCTGACGCCGTCCTTCTACCGGTCGCTGACATCGACCAGTAACGCCTGATCTCATAGCGGCAGGCATGCTGACCTAATTAAATATTAACCATAATCGTGCGTAATTAAGGCAATTGAGGCATTGGCCGTCAATTGGGAGAGTCTCCGTGACGCATGCACACCACAGCCGCGTATTCGGTCAGAAAAAACAAGAGCATATACTGATCCTGGCGAGCGGCGATCGGGTTCGCCACCTGACGATCCGGCCATGGATGGCGGCAGTCGCCTTCTGTTTCGTCGGAGTCTTTGCAATCGGCTATCTCCTGGCGACTTCCTATCTCGTGCTGCGCGACGATCTGATCGGCGCCACGATGGCCAGGCAGGCACGCATGCAGCATGACTATGAAGACCGAATCGCCGCTCTGCGTGCCCAGGTGGACCGCGTCACCTCGCGTCAATTGCTCGATCAGCAAGTTGTCGAAGACAAGGTCGACAAACTCATGGAGCAGCAACTGGCGCTCAACTCGCGCCATGGCAAGCTGGGCTCCCTGCTCGACCGCGCCGAAAATTCCGGTCTCGGCGGCAAAGCGACCACACCGCTCCAATCCTATGCACCCGAAGCAAATGACAAGCATGCCTCGCTTTCCGGCGCCGACGGGCCGGCTGAAGCGACGCCTGATAACGCTACGTTGGCCGACGTGCCGGCAAAGGAGACTGTTGGCGATCGCGCGGACCGTGTTTTCTCCAAGGTGACGCTGTCTCTCAAGGACGTCGAGCAGACGCAACGCAGCCGCATCGCACAACTGACGAGCGATGCCGGTGGCGCGGCCAATGCCATATCGAAGGTCCTGACGCGGTTCCGAATTCCTGTACCGGTCGAGCTCATGAAGCAGGAGGACAGCGCAGTCGGCGGCCCTTACATCGAGCCCGAAAGCGCGGATGATTTCGATACCTCGATCTCGCAGCTCGACGATGCCTTGACCCGACTGGAGACCGTACGGAGCACAGCGGAATCGCTGCCGTTCCAGAACCCGGCTGTCGGCAAGGAGATCACCAGCTCGTTCGGGAACAGGCGCGATCCATTCCTCGGGCGCCTGGCGCTGCACTCTGGTATCGACTTTCGCTTTGCGCCCGGCGAGAAGGTTCGCCCGACAGCACCCGGCAAGGTGATCGCGGCCGGCTGGACCGGCGGCTACGGCAACATGGTCGAAGTGGATCATGGCAACGGCATTTCCACGCGCTACGGCCATATGTCGGAAATTCTGGTGAAACTTGGCGACAAGGTTGACCGCAATGATGTGGTTGGTCTTGCGGGCAGCACCGGCCGGTCCACCGGTACGCATCTCCACTACGAGGTCCGCCAAGATGGTCGTGCCGTCGACCCCATTTACTTCATGAATGCGGGCTTGAAGCTTGCGAGTTACATACAGTAAATACGCGCGCTAACCACGTCTTTACCTCTGCACTGGCTGCAAGGCCTGTATTCCTTGACTTAAGGACAGTTTCGGCTTATGTCGCGCTGCATTGCGGCACGCAATCACGCCGACTCAATCAGAGTACGGCCGAACCGGAACGGAAACAGTTTTCCCTTTGACGACATTTGCTGATCTTGGCTTGAGCCAAAAAGTGCTTTCCGCTGTGACAGACGCGGGCTACACGACGCCAACTCCAATCCAGGCTGGCGCGATTCCTTTTGCGCTTGAACGTCGCGACATTTGCGGGATTGCGCAGACGGGAACCGGCAAGACCGCGTCCTTCGTTCTGCCGATGCTTTCGCTGCTGGAGAAGGGGCGCGCCCGCGCCCGTATGCCACGCACCCTCATTCTTGAACCGACCCGCGAGTTGGCTGCGCAGGTCGCGGAGAACTTTGAAAAGTACGGCAAGAATCACCGGTTGAATGTCGCACTGCTGATTGGCGGCGTTTCCTTTGAAGATCAGGATCGCAAGCTTGAGCGCGGCGCCGACGTATTGATCTGCACACCTGGCCGCCTACTCGACCACTTCGAGCGCGGCAAGCTCCTGATGAGCGCTGTCGAAATCTTCGTCATCGACGAAGCCGACCGCATGCTCGACATGGGTTTCATCCCGGATATCGAACGGATCGCAAAGCTTATTCCGTTTACCCGTCAGACGCTCTTTTTCTCGGCGACTATGCCGCCTGAGATCCAGAAGCTCGCCGATCGCTTCCTGCAGAATCCGGAACGTGTCGAAGTCGCTAAGCCGGCATCGACGGCGAAGACCGTAACGCAGCGCTTCGTTGCCTCGCATGGCAAGGACTACGAGAAGCGTGCCGTTCTGCGTGACCTTATCAAGGCGCAGACCGATTTGAAGAACGCGATCATCTTCTGCAACCGCAAGAAGGACGTATCCGATCTCTTCCGTTCTCTGGACCGCCATGGCTTTTCCGCCGGCGCTCTGCACGGTGACATGGATCAGCGTTCGCGCATGACCATGCTGCAGAACTTCAAGGACGGCAACCTCCAGCTTCTCGTGGCTTCCGATGTCGCCGCTCGCGGTCTTGACATTCCCGACGTCAGCCACGTTTTCAACTTCGATGTTCCAATCCATTCCGAGGATTATGTTCATCGCATCGGCCGTACCGGCCGCGCAGGCCGTTCCGGCGCTGCATTCACTATCGTCACCCGCCACGACCAGAAGCACGCCGACGCAATCGAAAAGCTGATCGGCGAGAAGGTCGAGTGGTTGAACGGCGACCTTTCCGCCTTGCCCCCTGCCGAACCTAGCCGTGACGACGATCGCTCGCGTCGCAAGGGTCGAGACAAGGACCGCGGCCGCGGCAAGGGCCGTGGAGGTCATAAATCTGATATCGCCGTCGCAGATAATGACGTCGAGACGATGGAAACAGCAGCACCAGCAAAGGTCGAGAGCGTGAAGCAAGAGCGCAAAGCAGAACAACAGAAGCCGCAGCACAACACGCGCGCCGCTCGTCCCTATCCGGCAAATGATGACAATCGCGATCGCCGCCGCTACCGGGACCACGACGACGGCCCGACGCCGGTCGGCTTCGGCGATGAAATTCCCGCCTTCATGTTGATCACAGCCAACGCCAAGATCTAACGAGCCATGGGCGCGCCGGGTATCGATTTTCCGGGCGTTGGTGTTGGCCTGGTGATTTTGCGTGACCGCAAGATCCTGCTTTATAAGCGTATCCGCGCGCCCGAGGCCGGCCACTGGAGCATCGTGGGCGGCAAGGTCGATCACATGGAGCCGGCCGAGCAGGCGGCGCGTCGTGAAGCGGAAGAAGAGACCGGCCTATCGATTGGCCGCGTCAATCTCCTCGGTCCCGCGGAAGTCATTAGCAAGGCGGATGAACAGCACTGGGTCTCCCTGCTCTATCTTGCGTCAGAATTCGACGGCGAACCGAAGCTCACTGAGCCGGAAAAGCTCTCTGACTTCGGTTGGTTCAGCCGTTCCGACCTCCCGCAGCCTCTCTCCGCATTCGCGGCGGCCGCGATGGCCAGGCTGAAAGCCGACGAACTTCTCTAGGCTTCATTCCGCCCGGAGCGCTGCCTCATAGGCAAGCCGTACCCACCGCGCCATAACGTCGGGGTCATCATAGGCATCGTCCGGGATCGACCAATATGGCATCTTCACCGGGTTTCCCTTCTTGCCTTCATACGCCCATTGCGTCGCCCCCGCCGCGGCAAATTCGGGCGCGCTCTGCTCATCGGCTTTCAGCAACATCTCACCGCGCACCTCGACCGCAACGATCCGCCCCATATGGTAGATTCCCTTGCCGCCGAACATCCGTTTGATAATGACGGGCCCAAGCCCCTGAAACATTTCTTCGATCGCTGCCGCATCCATCCCTCAACCCTTCAAAATACCACCCGCCGCGACGACGGCCTCCGGCGTGTCCACATCCAGATGTGCCGCATCGCCGATGTCGATGTCTACCACAGGCACGCCTGAGGTTTCGATGATATGCCGCGCCCCAACGTCACCTTCCAGCCTCACGACCTCATCGAATAGCGACTTCGGGATGATTACGGGATTGCCCCGCTTGCCGCGGGACACGGCACGGATGATCGACTGGCCGCTCGATTGCCCGAACGCTGCGATCAGTGCATCGAGATCGCCACTGGAAACGCCCGGCATATCGGCCAACATCACCAGGATTCCATCCGCCTCCTGCGCCTGCTCAACGGAAAATCCAGTGGCGAGCGACGAGGCCATGCCAGAGGCATAGTCCGGATTGTGAATTGTCGTCGCTTTCAGCCCGGACAGTGCTGCTTCGATGTCGTTCTTGCGATGCCCGGTCACGACGATGACCGACGACGACCGACTGCCGATCGCGGTCATCACCGATCGCCGAATAAGCGGCACACCGTCAAACTCTGCGAGCAGCTTGTGTGGACCGCCCTCGCCCATCCGGCTGGCCTTGCCTGCGGCGAGAAGGACGGTCGCAACATTGCCGGCGGGGACAAAGCGCGCCTCCGCTTCACGAATGCTTGGCCGCGTCTGAATTTCCATCAGAAGACCTCCCACGCCCATCCCGCTGATGTCGATTGCGCTTGGCTGTTCACCGGCTAGGACCCGATCGAGTACCCAGTCGAAGCCATTCTCTTTCGGGCTGCGCGCGCATCCCGGCGCCCCAATCACGGGAATGTCGCCGATGTGTCCGAGAACGAGGAGGTTACCCGGATCCACAGGCATGCCGACCTGCACCACTTCGCCGCCTGCCTGTCGGATCGCCTCGGGGATCACATCCTCGTCGTCGATGACGGCGGACGCGCCGAAAAGGATGAGCAGTTTTGGCGCCTCGTCGGGCGCGCTCGCAACCTCTCGCAGTGCCTTTGCAACCGGCTCCGCCCGATGAGCAACCCGGGTTTCCCTCACGAGATGACTGCCTGATGCAATCAGCCGGCGGGAAAGCACGCGGGCGGTCTTATCCATCACCGCTGGCTTCAGCGATGGCAGCTCAGTTGCGATCAGAGAGACCGATCGGCTGGCAAAGGGCTTCACCTCGAACGCGGATGTGACCCGCAGAACCTCGCACGCAATGTCGAGTTTTGCGCCAGAAACGGCGAGCGGAATGATCTTGAATGTTGCAACCATATCGCCCTTCCGAACGGGCACATGGTCGTTCAAGCAGGCAAGCGTTATGGCGGGGTCGATCCTGTTCAGCCGGTCAACGGTGCCGCGACTTGCGACAAACAGACCGTCAACGGTCGAATACACGTTCACCCGCCCGGTGGAGGCCTCCGAGAAGCGCAGGTGGTCGGGCGCGACGGCCTGCGCAAGTCGTTTCGCCGCCTCGTCCTCGCCGATGTCGCCCGACTCCATGCGCGCCGCGATCACATGCTCTATGCCTTCGCCGCGCAGCCTCACGATATCACTGGCGTCGATCCTGTGACCTTTTGGCAAGCTGCCGCCTGCAAGTTTGACCGCATGCGCGAGAATCACGCCGTCGGCGACATCGAGGGAAAACGAACCGAATTTCATTTCTTGTCACCAATCGGCGATATGGCCCGTGTCCGCAGCGTCTGGACGATCTCGGCGAGAATGGCGACCGCGATTTCGGCGGGGCTCGCCGCGCCGATATGCAGCCCGATCGGCGCGCTGATCCTGCCAAGTGCCGCCTCGTCCACGCGATCGGCGCGCAGCCGTTCCAGTCGCGCCGCATGCGTCTTGCGGCTCCCGAGGGCACCGACGTAGAAACAGCCGATCCGCAATGCCTCGGCAATCGGGAAATCGTCGATCTTCGGGTCATGCGTCACTGCGACGAGCGCGGTATAGGCGTCCAGCGGACGATCCTTGAGGACATCAACCGGCCAATCCGCAGTCAGGTCGATGCCGAGGAACCGTTCTGGCGTGGCGAAAGCCGTTCGCGGATCGATGATCCGCACATCGAAGCCGGCGAGAGATGCCATCTGCGCGAGGACCTGACTGATGTGAACGGCGCCGATGATCACGATATGGGCCGGCGGCAAATGCACGTTCAGAAAATAGCGATGTCCCTCGATGTCGATTGCCGTCGATTTGCCGGAGCGCAAGGCAGCCTCGACGGCATCCTGTAGCGAAGGCTCTACGGAATCTCCCTCGATGACGACGCTGTCGCTACCGCTCTCGAGATCGGTCAGCAGTATGGCAGCCCGGCGAGCCCGGCGAGCGTCATTGAGCCGCGCAAGATTTGCGGCGTCCATCAATCGAGCCTTTCAACATAAACGCGAATGCGGCCACCACAGGAAAGGCCGACCCGCCATGCGGTTTCATCGGCCACGCCAAATTCGAGCATCTTTGCTTTGCCGTCGGCGATCACGTCCAAAGCCTCGGCAATAACGGAACCCTCGACGCAACCGCCCGATACAGATCCCTCAAAATTCCCATCCCGGTCGATCACCAGATGGCTCCCCGCCGGACGTGGCGCCGATCCCCACGTTTCGATCACCGTGGCAATAGCAACGTCCCGCCCGCCCTTTCGCCAGGCTTCCGCCATCATCAGTGGATCAAGGTCAAAGGATGTCCCTGTCATGCGATGCCTTTCAAGGTTTCAAGATACCGGCGCGGATCGTACGTGGTCGATCTGGTCGCGCCGAGTGCCTCCGCGAGATCGCTCAAGGATGATAGATTGTGAACCGGTCGGAATTCGTCAACATGCGGAAGCATCGCCCGCACGCCACGCGCCCGCGGCTCGAAGCCATCGAAGCGCAGCAGTGGATTGAGCCAGATGAGACGCCGGCAGGAGCGATGCAGCCTGTCCATCTCGGCCGCGAGCAGATCCGTTCCCTCGCGCTCCAGCCCATCGGTGATAAGCAGCACGATCGGGCCTTGCCCGAGTACCCGCCGAGCCCACAGCCGATTGAACTCCTTTAGTGTTTCCCCGATCCGAGTTCCTCCGGACCAATCCTTTACGGCCGCCGCGCATTCATCCATCGCTTGATCGGGATCCTTGTGTCGCATCTGGCGGGTGACATTCGTGAGGCGTGTCCCGAATAGGAAGGTATGAACCCGCCGGCGCTTCTCCGTCAGCACATGGAGAAAGTGGAGAAAGATGCGCGTGTACTGGCTCATGGAGCCGGAGATGTCGGCAAGAACCACCAAGGGCGGCTGGACCTCGCGGATCTCACGATATCGCGGAAGAATGAGCCCTGCCCCGCTGCGCAGTGCCGCCCGCATGGTCGCACGCGGATCGACACGCGTGTGGACATGCGATGGCCGAAAGCGCCGAGTGGGCACCTTATCCAGTGGCAGTTGCAGCTTCGTGAGCGCTTTCTTGGCGGCGGCAATCTCCGTCGCTGACATTTGCGCAAAGTCCATCCGCCGGAAAACCTCGTTGCCCGACATGGTGAAGCGCGCGTCGATCTCGATGTCGGGCTCGTCGCGTGGCGGCTTGTTGTCTCGACGTTCGCCGAGCAAGGCGTCGGCGGCGCGGGTTTCGCCGGGCTTTGCTTTCTCCTTCGCGCGAGTGTCTGGCGCCCGTGGTGACATCATCGCAATCATCTTCTCGACAAGATCGCGTGAGCGCCAGAAAAGGCGAAACGCCTCGTCGAAGACCGGTTTGTCTTCGCGCCGCTTAACGAAGACGGACGAGAGTGCTGCGTGAAATTCCTCGCGCGACCCCATGCCGATTGCCTCTACCGCTTCGATGGCATCAACGATCGCCGCCGGCCCGATCTTCATGCCGGCCTTCCGCAATGCTCTGGCAAAGAAGACGATGTTGTCGGCAAATCGACCGTCGCCGACCGGAGGGGGCGGAACGACGATCCCATCCTGTCCGCTTGTCGGATCCATCCGTTATCCTGCCGCCTGCAGTTCGTTCTTTATGTCGTCCAAGACTTTCGCGCCGTCGCTGCCTTGAATGCGCGCGATATCGTCCTGGTATTTGAGCAGCGTTCCGATCGTATCGGAGATCGTTTCCGGATCGAGCGCCAGGCGGTCGAGTTCCGTTAGCGCCGTCGCCCAGTCAATCGTCTCGGCAACGCCGGGGTTTTTGAAAAGATCCAATGTCCGAAGCTTCTGCACATAGGCAACGATCTGCGCGGACAACGCGGCATTGCAACCCGGCACCTTTCGGCGAATGATCTCCAGCTCCTGCTGCGCATCGGGATAATCGACCCAATGGTAGAGGCAACGCCTCTTTAGAGCGTCGTGGACCTCGCGCGTCCGGTTCGTGGTGATGATCACGATCGGCGGTTCGGCGGCGCGGATGGTGCCAAGCTCGGGGATCGTCACCTGAAAGTCGGAAAGAACCTCCAACAGAAAGGCCTCGAACGCCTCATCGGTACGATCGAGCTCATCGATAAGGAACACAGGTGCCCGACCATCGGCACTGGATAAAGCCTGCAGCACGGGCCGGCGGATCAGGTATCTCTCGGAGAAGATGTCGGATTCTATTCTGTCCCGGTCCGTCAGGCCGGACGCTTCGGCCAACCGGATTTCCAGCATCTGTGCTGGATAGTTCCATTCGTAGACAGCCGATGAGATATCTAGCCCTTCGTAGCATTGCAGGCGGATCAGCGGTCGCCCCAAAGCCTTCGACAGAACTTTGGCAATCTCCGTCTTCCCGACGCCCGCCTCCCCTTCAAGAAAGAGAGGCCGCTTCATCTTTACGGCCAGGAAAAGCACCGTTCCAAGCGCCCGCCCCGCCAAATAGTCCTGATCGCCCAGCATCGCGATCGTCTCGTCGATCGACGATGGCAGCGGTGGATGCGCTTGATCCCGCATGTTTCCTCCCTTTTTTCAGGAAGTTATAGCGTGTGATAGTCCCGGTTCATATAGACAAGCGCCGGCTTCGCCTCGTTGTACCGGACCGCCACGACCTCCCCAAAAATGATATGGTGCGTCGACATTTCCTTGATTTCGCTGACGCGGCAATCGAAGGAGGCAAGGGCGTCGTGAAGAATGGGCGCGCCGGTCACCAGCTTGTCAAAGACGCCGGTCGCGAAACGCTCGTCATTTGTGATCTGAGTACGGCCGGAAAACGCATCGGCAAGCGCTTGATGGTGCGCCGCAAGCGTATTCAATGCGAAGATACCGCTCCGGAAGAAGATGTCGTTCTTCGGATTGCTGTTGTTCAGGCACACCAGAACGGTCGCAGGGCTGTCCGTTACCGAGCAAGCGGCGGTGATGGTAACCCCCCGGCGCTCCTCGCCGATTGCGGTCGTCACGAGCTGCACGTGGCCTCCAAAGCGGCTCATCGCATCCCGATAGAGGCGCGGATCGATCGGTTGCTTATTCAACAAATGCATTCTCCATCCGGCGTTCGCCAGCTTGCTGTTTCCTGTAATATGAAGGTGATCGGTTACCTTTTCTACAAAAAGCCAGGCGAAAAGCTTCCCGATTGTGCGTTTTTCTTTGACGATGGATGCCGGACGGATAAAAGAGCAGGACAAACGACAGGGACCTGCGGCTTTTATGAATACTTTGCGTGGCCTAGCACTTCTGCCGATGCTGCTCCTTGCGGCCGCAGAATGCCATGCCGCCGGTCTTACGATTGGTGTCGTAGCGCCACAGAGTGGCAACCTCGCGCCGATCGGAGCGCAGATTATCGCCGGTGCCACTGCCAAGATCCGGCAGGACGGCAACACGATCGTCACGGTCGGAGAGACCTGCGAGGAAAACAGCGGTGCGGCCATCGCCGATGCGCTGATCAATGCCAAGGTCCAGGTCGCCATCGGTTTTCTCTGCAGCGAGACGCTCGAGGGGGCGTTGCCGAAGCTGAAGGAAGCAGATATTCCGGCGATCACCGTCTCCGTACGCTCGCGCATCCTCATGGAAGACGCTCTAAAAAATGGCTGGCCGCTCTACCGGCTGGCGCCAGCCGATGGCGCCGAAGCGGAGAAGATCACCGAGGTGATCTTACGCGAATGGGCGGCCTCGCCGCTCGCCCTGATCGAGGATGGCACCATCCATGGTCGGGAACTTACGGAAGCGATCCGCAACGCCCTCGAGGAAAAAGGCCTTAAGCCCGTCTTCACCGACACCTATCGACCTGGCCAGGAGCAACAGGTTGCGCTGGTGAGGCGACTGAAGAAAGCTGGGGCAACAAAGGTGTTTGTCGGCGGAGATCGCGGCGACGTTGCTGTCATTGCGCGTGATGCCCTGGCGGAAAAGATCCACCTCGATATTCTTGGTGGCGACGCCATGCGCGCCGCCGACCAGCCCCTTGCGCTCGCGGATGGCGTTCTCGCCGTAGTTCTGCCCGACTATGCCGCGCGACCGGAAGCCAAGCCGGTCGTCGATGCGTTTCGCGCGAGCGGCGTCGAGCCCGAGGGCTATGTGCTGCCTGCCTATACAGCAGTGGAGATTGCGGCGAAAGCCGCTCAGGACGCCAGCGCGGACGACCGCCCCATCGCGCAGCACATTGGCGGCACGTCCTTCGAGACGGTCATCGGAAAAGTTGCCTTCAATGCCGGCCACGAATTGGCCGATAACCCCTACCGCATGCTGCAGTGGCACGCCGGTTCGTTCGTCCCGCCGAGTGCGCCGATCGAATAGGACCTGTCACACGGCACGAGTTTTACGGAGAGACTTCAATGACTACGCCCATTCGCATCGCGCCGTCCGTCCTTGCTGCCGATTTTGCTAAACTTGGCCAGGAAGTCCGCGACGTGACGGCAGCCGGAGCCGATTGGATCCACCTCGACGTTATGGACGGTCATTTCGTACCCAACATTTCCTTCGGTCCAGATGCGATCAGGTCGTTGCGTTCCTACACGAATGCGATTTTCGATTGCCATCTTATGATTGCCCCTGTTGACCCTTACCTGGAGGCCTTCGCCAAGGCGGGTTGCGATCGCATCACCGTTCATGCTGAAGCCGGGCCACATCTCCACCGCTCGCTTCAGACGGTGCGCGGCCTGGGCAAGAAGGTTGGCGTAACGATCAATCCAGCCACGCCGCTTTCGGCAATCGAGAACGTGCTCGACGACGTCGACCTGATCCTCATCATGTCCGTCAACCCTGGCTTCGGCGGGCAGAAATTCATCCCCGCAATGGCGGACAAGATTGCCGCCGCCCGGTCACTGATCGGTGATAGGCCAATCGATCTTGAGGTTGATGGCGGCGTGACGGTCGAAACCGCGCCGATTATCGGCAAGGCTGGAGGCAACGTTCTGGTCGCCGGTTCGGCGATCTTCAAGGGCGGTTCGGTCGAGACCTACAAGGCAGCGATCAGTGCGCTGCGCAGTGCCGCCGAAGGCAAGACCAAGCCGTGACGAAAGTGAGCCGTCCTTGATCTCAGAGCGGCTCAAGGCGGCTCGCCCGCCCTTTTCCGATCTCTTCGCAGGCGCCATTCTCTGGGGCATGCAAATGCTGGCGTCTGCGATGGCCGCGCTTTATCTCCGAAATGGGATGGAGACGACGCATGTACGCGACCTCGCGATACTCTATTTCGCAGGCGGCCTGCTGGCATGGCCGTTCATGCTGCCTTTGGCTCGCTTCCTTGCGCATCGACGGTCGCTGGAAACGCGGTTTGCAGCGTTTTTCCTGACACTTGCCGCCGGCACCATCCTGATGACGGCCTTTCTCTTTGCCATGGACTACCGGGTCTTCTACTCCGCGTGGCACGCGTCTTTTGGATCCCTGACATGGGTTTTCCAATTCGTCTTCACCGGAGCCAGCGCGGTCTATCAGTTTGCCGTGCTGGGAATTCGCCTTTTTCTTCCGGTCGGTCTCCTTTGCCTTTTCGGCACCAGTATTGCGCTTGCCAAACGCATGCGTTGAGATTGCCGCCTGTCTTTGCTACAGGGGCGCCAGCATTCCTTTTATGAACGAAAGCAGGAAGCCATGATCCCGCGCTATTCCCGGCCAGAGATGGTCGCCATCTGGTCGCCCGAAACCAAGTTCCGCATCTGGTTCGAGATCGAGGCTCACGCCTGCGATGCGCTCGCCGAACTGGGCGTTATCCCGAAATCCGCTGCAAAGACGATCTGGGAACGAGGTGGCGCCGCCACGTTCGACGTTGCGCGCATTGATGAAATCGAAGCCGTTACCAAGCACGATGTCATCGCCTTCCTGACGCACCTTTCGGAAATCGTCGGACCGGATGCCCGCTTTGTCCACCAGGGTATGACTTCGTCGGATGTTCTCGACACCACGCTGAACATCCAGCTTGTCCGGGCAGCAGACATTCTGCTCGCCGATATGGATCGCCTGCTTGCAGCACTCAAGGCGCGCGCCTTCGAACACAAGGACACCGTCCGCATCGGTCGCAGCCATGGCATCCACGCCGAGCCGACGACGATGGGACTGACGCTGGCGCGCTTCTACGCTGAGATGAGCCGCAACCGCGCGCGCCTCCTGGCCGCGCGTGCTGAAATCGCAACCGGTGCGGTTTCGGGTGCCGTCGGGACCTTTGCCAATATCGATCCACGTGTGGAGGAACACGTCTGCGCCAAGCTCGGCCTGATACCCGAGCCCGTTTCGACGCAGGTCATTCCGCGCGACCGCCATGCGATGTTCTTTGCCACGCTCGGCGTCATAGCCTCCTCCATCGAAAACGTTGCGATCGAGATCCGCCACATGCAGCGCACGGAAGTGCTGGAAGCCGAGGAATACTTCTCGCCGGGCCAGAAGGGGTCTTCGGCCATGCCGCATAAGCGCAATCCGGTTCTGACCGAGAATCTCACTGGCCTGGCACGCCTGGTTCGCATGTCGGTCGTTCCGGCCATGGAGAACGTCGCCCTCTGGCATGAGCGCGACATCAGCCATTCCAGCGTCGAGCGCGCCATCGGGCCGGACACGACAATCACGCTTGATTTCGCCCTCAACCGTTTGGCCGGTGTCATCGAGAAGCTCGTGGTCTATCCCGACAACATGATCAAGAATCTCGACAAGTTCCGTGGTCTCGTGCATTCGCAGCGCGTACTTCTGGCGCTGACGCAGGCTGGTGTTTCGCGTGAGGACGCCTACCGGCTCGTCCAGCGCCACGCGATGAAGGTTTGGGAACAGGGCAAGGACTTCCTCGAGGAACTACTGGCCGATGCAGAGGTCCGTGCCGCGCTGTCTGAAGAAGAAATTCGTGAAAAGTTCGACCTCGGATATCATACCAAACACGTTGACACGATCTTCCGGCGCGTCTTCGGCGCTGCCTAAGTTGGATTACCGGGACGGCGCCTTCGAGGCGCCGTTTTCCGTTTCGGCTTCCGGGGCTTTGCAGATGCCCTCTTTTCGTTGACCTCATCCCCTGCATTGGCGGCTTCCGGCACGCCTTTCGTTCGCTCTTCGCGCACCCCCTTCGCGGCCTTGGCGACAAGGCGATCCAAGTGCTCAAGATCTTCGTCATCGAGGTGCTCGATTCCAATGAACCTGTTTTCAGCGTGGCTCGTCAGAATAATTTCATTGAGCTTTGCTTGAACAGCGCGAGCGTCCCTCGTCTGTGCGTTCTGCAACACGAACACCATCAGGAACGTGATGATCGTCGTTCCTGTGTTGATAACCAGCTGCCAAGTCTCCGAGAAGTCGAAGAGTGGGCCTGTCCCTGCCCAGACAGCGACAAGCACGACGGCAAGCACAAACGTCACCGGCCTCCCTGCCCATTCAGACGTCCTGCTGGCGAAGCGGGTAAACAGATGTTGCGGCGTAGCCATACGTAACCTCCCTCGGTATTCGCCTCAGCGAAACTCCAAGGGAGGTGGTCCTGTTCCAGTTCTGTGACGGTCAAACGACCGGCGGGGCGACGAGCTTCCTGTAGAGGTGCCAGCTGGCGTGGCCGAGCACCGGCATCACCAGGGCGAGCCCGACAAACAACGGGATCGTACCGACGATGAGGGAAACGGCGATGACCAAACCCCAGAAGAAGACGGGGACCGGGTTGGCGACAGTCGCCCTGACCGAAGTTTCCATGGCACAGACGAGACCGACGTCCCGATCTAGCAGCAATGGGAAGGTGACGACGGTCGTGGCCAGAACGATAACGGCGAAGCCGAGACCGAGCAGATGTCCCCATATGATCAGCTGCAAGCCCTCAGGCGTGCCGAAGATCTCCGAGAAGAATAAGGAGATCGAGCGCGGGAAAACCTCGCCGAAAACATTGGAGTAGAGCGTCTGCGCTGCGACGAGCCAGACGATGAAGAAGCCAAACAGCAGCAATCCGCCGGCAATGATCGATGGGAAGGCCGGTGATCTCGTCACCTCAAGCGCATGCCTCCACGAGGTGTCCATGCCGGCTTCACGCCTGCTGCTGATTTCGTAGAGCCCGATCGCGGCAATGGGGCCGATCAGCGCGAAGCCTGATATCAGCGGGAAAATCATCGGCAGAAGGTTGGCACTTGATGTTGCGAGCGCAAGAAAAATGCCGGCGATCGGATACATCATGCACAAAAATACATAGTGGGATGGCTTTTCCCGAAAATCGTCGAGCCCGCGCCGAAGCGCGTCTATGACATCCGCAACGCTGATCTTGTTGACGACCGGGCGTGTATAGACATCGCTTGCACCCGACATAACATGGAATGCCGTCATGGCTTTCTCCTCCTCAGCCAAGATAGCCGGCAGCGAAGGGATCGGCGACATCGCCGATACGCAACCGGCACTGCCGAAAACATAACAAATTTCGCCGGCCTTGTCCCACCCTCCCTTGACATCACCGCCAAGCTTTCTCACATCCGCGGCATCATGAAAGCTTCAGATGCCGAAATCCTCATCATCCCCGGTTATACCAATTCCGGTCCCGACCACTGGCAAAGCCGCTGGGAAGCCAAGCTCAGCACCGCGCGTCGCGTCGAGCAGGCCGAATGGTCGAAGCCAGTCCGCGACGATTGGGTGAGGCGCATCGCCGAGGAGGTGAACGCAGCAACTCGACCTGTCGTGTTGGTCGCGCATTCACTTGGCATTCCCTCGGCCATCCACGCCATTCCCCATTTCCGCAACAAGGTGGCGGGGGCATTCTTCGTTGCGCCGCCCGATGTTGCCAATCCGGCAATACGGCCGAAGCACCTGATGACATTCGGCCCATATCCGCGAGATCCATTGCCTTTCCCGACGATCACGATCGCGAGCCGCAACGATCCTTTCGGCAGCTATGAGCAAGCCGACGACATCGCTGCCAGTTGGGGATCGCTCTTCATCGACGCCGGTGAGTCCGGGCATATCAACAGCGAGTCCGGCCATGGCCCGTGGCCGGAAGGAACAATGGTGTTTGCGCAGTTCCTAAGCCGCTTGAAGCCGTCTTAGAGGCGCGTTTGACCCTCGCCTTACTTATAGCCGCATAATTTCAAGGCTGCGGCGATCCGGCTATTTCAAGGCTTCACGCGAGCACTTCCGCGAACCCGCTGACAGTTTGTGCCGCTCCAACAGTCAGTTCAGTCACCCTCACCGCGAATGAAGAGGACGCCCGCCAAGCCCACAAGAACAATGCATTGCAGTATAAACATTGGCCATTCTGGAGACATGTTAGTCCCTCCCCAATCAGTCCGACGTCGGCTGCCGCCGGCCAAGTGTAGGCGCGTTACGGAAAAGTTACACGCATATAGAGCGGCCAGCATAGATCGACAGCGCATATCTATTTGTTTTTAAATGCTTATTATTTTTATGACATTAATGGCTGTTTAATTCAATGAATGCAAAATATATACACGCTAAAAGAGCGAGTATACAGATTGAAGCACACGATTCCCGATACACGGGTCAAATCGAAGACCAAAGTCGAAGCCGCAGCGTTTCACGGCGACACGACACCACCGAATGGTGCCGAACTCTTGGAGCGCGAGAGTCGCTGGAACTACGCTCTTGTCGGATCGGGAATCGGTGTCTGGGACCACAATCTTCGTCTCGGCAAGCGCTACTATTCCGATACTTGGAAGATGATGCGTGGCATGGGGCCCGACGAGGATGCCGACGGCGATTACGACACGTGGATCGAACTCATCCACCCCGATGATCGGGACTTCGTCATAAAGGCCGTCGCTCGGCAGAACGCCGGCGACCCGGACTATCAGATTTTCGAGTATCGCGAGCGCCACAGGGGCGGACATTGGATCTGGATCGAGTGCCGCGGCGCTTGCGTCGAATGGGAGGAAGACGGCGCGCCTGCCCGGCTAGTCGGCACCGATACCGACATCACCGAGCGCAAGGAGGCTCAGGAGCGGCTTGCACACGTGTCGCGACGCCTCGATCTCGCCCTTGATATTTCTAATATCGGCGTCTTCGAGGCTGACATCGAGCTGGGCACGGTCGATTGGGACGACCGACTCCTGGCAATATACGGCATTACTGACACATCACCGGCCAGCACCGGAAGCGCCTGGGAAGCTTCGTTGCATCCGGACGACAGGAACCGTGTACTGGCGACCATCAATGACAGCATCGTCAACAATGCCGATTTTCAGCACGAATTCCGCATCATCAGGCAGGACGGTATGGAGCGCGTCATTCGCGCAAAGGCGGCCTTCTTCCATGATAGCGACGGGCGCCGCAAGCTGATTGGTGCGAATTGGGATGTCACCGCCGAAGTGCGGCTCAATAGTGAGCTGCAGCGCGCCAAGGATCTCGCGGAAGCCCGAAACAAGGAACTCGAAGGTGCCAAGGAAAGCATCGAGCATCTGGCGCTCCATGACTATCTCACCGGCTTGCCCAATCGCCGTTACCTGGATCGTATGCTGGACGAGCGTTCCGCGGCATGTCGCCAGACCGGCCTGACGCTCGCGATCCTCCATATCGATCTCGATCGGTTCAAGCAGATCAACGATACGCTTGGCCACCGTGCCGGCGACGCGATGTTGAAGCATGCTGCGCAGGTCTTGAAGAGGAATGTCCGTTCGACCGATTTCGTCGCTCGTATTGGTGGCGACGAGTTCGTCGTCCTTTGTACGCTCGACGTCACCCCGAAAAAGATCTCCAATCTGGCCGAGCGCATCATCCGCGAGCTCTGCAAGCCTATCCGCTACGAGGGTCACGATTGCCGTTTCGGCGCAAGCATCGGCATTGCGACGGATAGTGGCCCGGCACTAGATGCCAAGCAACTTCTGCTCAACGCAGATATAGCGCTCTACCGCGCAAAAAGCGGCGGACGCAATCGCCACGAATTCTTCTCGACCGACGAGCGACGCCGCATTATCGCCAGCAAGCGGCTGGCGGACGAAATCCTGCTGGGTCTGGAACGGGGAGAGTTTGTTCCGTTCTACCAGTTGCAGTTCCATGCACGAACGCTCGAGGTTGCAGGCGTCGAGACTCTGGCTCGCTGGCAGCACCGGGAACACGGTTTGCTTGCGCCCGATCGCTTCCTGGCGATTGCCGAGGATCTCGATGTTGTCTCGACGATCGACGGTCTGATTCTCGAGCAAGCACTGGCCGACCGAAAGCGATGGGAGGATGAGGGGCTCCGCATCCCGAAGATCGCGGTCAACGTGTCGTCGCGTCGCCTGGGAGATCCGAACCTGGTGAAAAAGCTTCGCGGCTTGAAGATCGAGCCACGTACGATTTCATTCGAACTGCTTGAATCGATCTCGCTGGACGATTGCGATGATGCCGTGATCGCCAATCTCCGGCACCTGCGCCGCCTCGGCATCGATATAGAGATCGATGACTTCGGTACGGGCCACGCGTCCATTGTCAGCCTTTTGAAGCTGAGCCCGAAAACCTTGAAGATCGACCGCGAACTGATCCGCATGCTGCCACATTCGGCGGAACAGCGGAAACTGGTCCGCTCGATCATCGATATCGGCCGTTCGCTGAATATCCTCGTCACAGCAGAAGGGGTTGAGACGATGGACCACGTCCGCATTCTCTACGATCTCGGTTGCGATATGCTTCAGGGTTATGCGCTAGCCCGTCCGCTGCCCGCCCTGCAGATAGCGCCTTTCGTCCGGGCCGCGTCCTGGCGGGGCGTAGAGGGCCCTGCCCGTGGCTTGCAACAGGACCTTCGTAAGTCGGTCAGCGGTTCCGGCCAAAGATAAAGGCCTGCATGATTGGCTCGACAGGGACGCATCACATTCCGTTGATCGCAAAAAACCTGTAAACTGCTTTACAGAAAGTCTTCGATTCTCTTAGCGGCACTCCGGCAGTCCCGGATTCCGGGGAAGGAGTGACAGGCGGATTGTGAAACCCTCGCTTTTCCTTTAAGGGGACGCCACGAGATCGATCCACTCGCGCTATCCCAAGAGCGCCAACGATAGAGAACAATTGCAATGAACCGTCGCCGCCGTATTTACGAGGGCAAGGCAAAGATTCTGTATGAGGGCCCGGAACCGGGCACGCTGATCCAGTTCTTCAAAGACGATGCCACCGCCTTCAACAAGAAAAAGCACGAAGTCATCGATGGCAAGGGCGTTCTGAACAACCGCATTTCGGAATATATCTTCAGCCATCTGAACAAGATCGGCATTCCGACACATTTTATTCGCCGCCTCAACATGCGCGAGCAGTTGATCCGCGAAGTGGAAATGATCCCACTCGAGATCGTTGTACGCAACGTTGCCGCCGGCTCGCTGTCCAAGCGCCTCGGCATCGAGGAAGGCGTGGTCCTGCCGCGCTCCATCATCGAGTTCTATTACAAGTCCGACGCGCTCGACGATCCGATGGTCTCGGAAGAGCACATCACGGCATTCGGCTGGGCAAACCCCGCCGAGCTCGATGACATCATGGCGCTCGCCATTCGCGTCAACGACTTCATGACCGGCCTTTTCCTCGGCGTCGGCATTCAGCTTGTCGATTTCAAGATCGAATGCGGTCGCCTGTATGAAGGCGACATGATGCGCATCATCCTGGCCGATGAGATTTCGCCGGACTCCTGCCGTCTGTGGGATATCGATACCCGCGAGAAGATGGACAAGGACCGCTTCCGCCGCGACATGGGTGGACTTCTGGAAGCCTATTCGGAAGTTGCACGCCGCCTCGGCATCATCAACGAGAACGAACCCGTGCGCGGCACCGGTCCGGTACTCGTGAAGTAAGACTTTCAGGCCAAGCAAGACAGGGAAGATAAAGTGATCAAGGCTCGTGTAACCGTCACGCTGAAGAACGGCGTTCTCGATCCGCAGGGCAAAGCCATCGAGGGCGCCCTCGGCGCGCTCGGATTCGATGGTGTCGGCCATGTCCGTCAGGGCAAGGTTTTCGATGTCGAACTCGAAGGGGCCGACAAGGCTAAAGCGGAGAGCGACCTTAAGGCAATGTGCGAGAAACTCCTCGCAAATACGGTGATCGAGAACTATAATATTTCCGTCGACTAATCTTGTCGTGGAGCGCACTCGATGGCTGAATTGACGCAAGAGCTCATGCTTGAGTTGTTGACGAAAATGCACGAGCACATCGACACATTGGATGCCTCTCTTGACGATATCAGGAGCGAAATGCATTGCATGCGCGACACGATGACGTCGATGCAGCAGGAAATACACAGTATTTATGGTGTCCTTGGCCGGCACGAAGGTCGGCTGGAGCGTATTGAAAAGCGTCTCGTACTCAGAGAACTTGCAGAAGCACAAACAAGGTTTTAGTCGCACTCATGAAATCAGCCGTCGTTCAACTTCCGGGTCTCAATCGCGATCGCGACATGATCGCTGCACTGACGAAAATCTCCGGTCGCGCACCGGTGACAATCTGGCAAACGGAAACGGATATTCCGGACGTCGACCTCATCGTTATCCCTGGCGGCTTTTCCTACGGCGACTACCTCCGATGCGGTGCCATCGCCGCGCGCATGCCGGTTATGCAGGCGATCATCGAAAAGGCGAGCAAGGGCGTCAAGGTTCTCGGTGTTTGCAACGGCTTCCAGATCCTTGTTGAGGCAGGTCTGCTACCTGGTGCGTTGATGCGCAATGCCTCCCTTAAGTTCGTCTGCCGCGAGGTCAAGCTCGAAGTCGTCAATGCCGACACCGATTTCACCCGCGCTTATTCCAAGGGTCAGATCATTCGTAGCCCAGTCGCCCATCACGACGGCAACTACTTCGCTGACGCCGAGACCCTGGCGAAGATCGAAGGCAACGGCCAGGTCGTTTTCCGTTATGCGGAGGGCACCAACCCGAACGGCTCGATCAACGATATTGCCGGCGTCATGAACGACAAGGGCAACGTCCTCGGCATGATGCCGCATCCAGAAAACCTCATCGAAGCAGCGCACGGCGGTTCCGACGGCCGTGGTCTGTTCGCTTCCGCCCTCGAGGTAATTGCTGCTTAACTTTCGGCACGTAAGAGGCCATCCATCCGGTCCATTGGAGCAAGTTGATGCGCCCTCGCCTTTCGACGACACGTATTTTCGCGATTGCCGCAACGGCGGCGCTGGTCGCGTCCTGCCAATCGAACACGCCGGCGAAGGGTCCTGATCGGAGCGCGCTTTCCACCATGGAACGCGTTGCTCTTGGGGCGAACGCCTGCTGGTTCAAATCGGGCGACGCGGCCTTTGCCGCCTACAGGCTGGCGCCGGAGCTGAACTCCTTCTCCGGTCGTCCTCGCATTCTCGTCGTGCACAAGGGAAGCCCCGAAAGCCGCCCATTGCTTGTCGTTCAGGCGGAAGGCAACCCATCCAAGCTTGATGCCTTTGGTCCGATGATGGAAGGCGCCACGGGACCGCGGATCGTCAAGGATGTTACCCGCTGGGCCTCTGGCGGCAAGGCTTGCGGCTGATCAATCCCAAAAGAACGACTTGCTGGCTTCCTTGCGTGCATCCGCGCGCGTAACGCCGATGTCCAACAGTTCGTCATCCGTCAGATCCAGCAGCGCCTTGCGGCTCTCCCGCTTTTGATGCCACGACGATAGCCGTCTCCATACGGACTGCCACACGATCCAAGTGTGCGGTGCATGGCCCGCGCGTTGCGAAACACGGTATTGCATCGATTGCACCTGAGAAGACAAAGGTGCAACCAGGGGCTCGTTCTCTTGAACGGCAGACATGTCATTCTCCGAGCAGAATTGTATCTGTCACTCAGATAAACTTGACGAGCAATGGGTGACAATATAGAGAATTGTCATCATGACAACTTGGCTCCCAGACGTTACGCGTGGTTCCGGTCCGGTCTACCTTCGGATTGCCGACAGCATTGAAACCGCCATTGCCAGCGGCACATTGCCTGCTGGCAGCAAATTGCCGCCGCAGCGAAACCTCGCCTACGATATTGGCGTGACAATCGGGACAATTGGCCGGGCATATGCACTCGTGCACGAGCGTGGCTTGGTGGCGGGAGAGGTCGGCCGTGGGACCTATGTGCTCGATCGCGCCGGGACCGCCGCCCCCGGCAATCAGCCGGATCCACTGACCATCGCGCTCGGGGGCACGCGCGCGATCGATGCGCCAGCCGGCAAGATACGCTTCGACACCACGGCCGCGCCGGATCTCGGCCAAGGTAAGATCATTGGCAGCGTGCTCGCCGCGATCGGTGAGGAACAGCTTTCCGAGATCTCATCCTATTCCCGCGTCTTTCCAAAGAATTGGTACGAAGCAGGTCGGCTTTGGCTCGCCAGGAACGATTGGATGCCAGAGACGGAAAACATCGTCCCTACCCTCGGGGCGCATGCAGCAGCTGTCGCCGTCATCTCGGCCGTGTCATCGCCTGGTGACAAGATCGTATTCGAAGACCTGAGCTACACGCAAGTTAGCCGCAGCGCTCGCATTCTTGGTCGGCGCACCATCACAGTCGAGTCCGACGAGAATGGTGTGGTTCCCGATGACTTTGAGCGCCTCTGCCTTCAGCAGCATCCCAAGCTCGCGTTCCTGATGCCAACCGCGCACAATCCGACGCTGGCAACCATGCCCCACGAACGTCGCTCGCGAATTGCCGAAATTGCACGCCGTCACGGGGTCTGGTTGATTGAAGACGATCTCTATGGCGGTATGACCGGCGACGAGAACCCGCTGCTTGCATCGCTTGCCCCGGATCGCACTTTCCTGATTAGCGGTCTTTCGAAATCGGTAGCTGCCGGAGTGCGCGGCGGCTGGGTCGCCTGCCCGCCGCATTTTGCGCAGCGAGTCAAGGTGACGCACAAGATGATCACCGGCGGGCTGCCATTCATTCTGGCTGAGGCTTGCGCGCGTCTCGTTGAAAGCGGCCAGGCACACGAGATCCGCAAGGCAAGCACCGCGGAACTGGCTTTCCGCGAGCGGCTCGCTCGGGAACAGTTGCAAGGATACGACTTCGTATCGCATCCGCATGTGCCCTTCCTGTGGCTCAAGCTGCCTGATCCCTGGCTCTCCGGAACGTTCAAGAACGCCGCCTACAGAGACGGCGTGCTGATTGATGACGAGGATGAGTTCAAGGCAGCGCGCGCCGAGAAGGTCTATCATCGTGTGCGGATAGGCTTCTCCTCCCCCCGCAACCGCGAAGATTTGGTTGCGGGACTTATGACATTGCGACGCCTGCTAGAAAGCGGCGGCGCGGGCTATGACGGCGAGATCTAAAACTGCGGCGATCAGCCATAAAGCAGCGACAGCAAGCAGAAGCTACTTTACCTAACCCTGATCGATGCTACGAAATTCGGATAGCGAATCTGGCGTGAGTCGGACGAGGTAATCTGGATGGCGATCGAATTTCGGACAATTGTACCGCGTTCTTCAATAGCGCTCCTGGCGGCGATCGCTACCAATATCTCGGTCACTCCGGCTCATGCTGGCCAACAAATCTTTGACGAACTGCGTTTCGGCGGGTCCGCTTCGGTACAAGGTGGCGTCGAGCGCGAGGACGGCATCTTTCCCGAGGTAACGGTGTTCTTTGATCCGTTCGGCCAGGATGCTGCCACCGGCTGGAAGCAACAGCTTGCGCGCCCTCGCATCAACCTCGGCACCTCCATCGGCACGTCCGGGGAAGCCACTCAAGTCTTTGCGGGTCTCTCCTGGACGGCGAACTTCAATGAGAAGTTTTTTGCCGAAGCCGGTTTTGGTGGCGTCTGGCACGATGGGGAACTCGAAGGCAATACCGATGGCCCGAACCTCGGCTGTCGGTTCCTCTTCCACGAGTATCTAGGCGCCGGTTATCGGTTCGATCAGCACTGGAACGTGGTCGCGCAAGTCGCCCATTCGTCCAACGCCAATCTCTGCGACGGGCCGAACAACGGCATGACCCGTGCCGGCATCCAGGTTGGTTACAAGTTCTGACCTTTCGATCAGGTGCATTTCAATGTCTGCTGTCTGTTAACAGCGGGCATTTTCCTGTCGCGCGTTTCATTCACTTAGGCTAAAGACACCGCAATCGCGCAACGGCAGGGACTTCCGAGAGCTCATGACCATTTCCAATACCCGCCCGATCACCCCCGAACTCATCGCCGCCCATGGCCTGAAGCCAGACGAGTATCAGCGGATATTGGACCTGATCGGCCGCGAACCGACCTTCACGGAGCTCGGCATCTTCTCGGCCATGTGGAACGAGCACTGCTCCTACAAATCCTCCAAGAAGTGGTTGCGCACGTTGCCGACCAAAGGCCCGCGCGTCATCCAGGGGCCCGGCGAAAATGCCGGTGTCGTCGATATCGACGACGGCGACTGCGTCGTCTTCAAGATGGAGAGCCACAATCACCCTTCCTACATCGAGCCGTATCAGGGCGCGGCTACCGGCGTAGGCGGCATTCTGCGTGACGTCTTCACCATGGGCGCCCGCCCGATCGCAGCGATGAACGCGCTGCGTTTTGGCGAGCCGGATCATCCGAAGACCCGTCACCTCGTGTCCGGTGTTGTCTCGGGCGTCGGCGGCTACGGAAACTCCTTCGGCGTACCGACGGTCGGTGGCGAAGTCGAATTCGACGCGCGCTACAACGGCAATATCTTGGTCAACGCCTTCGCGGCTGGACTGGCGAAGTCGAATGCGATCTTCCTTTCGGAAGCCAAGGGCGTCGGCTTGCCGGTCGTCTATCTCGGCGCGAAGACCGGCCGCGACGGCGTCGGTGGTGCGACCATGGCCTCTGCGGAATTCGATGAATCGATCGAAGAGAAGCGCCCGACTGTACAGGTCGGCGACCCCTTCACCGAAAAGTGCCTGCTGGAAGCCTGCCTCGAGCTGATGCAGACCGGTGCGGTCATCGCGATCCAGGATATGGGCGCTGCGGGCCTCACCTGCTCGGCCGTCGAAATGGGCGCCAAGGGCGATCTCGGCATTCTGCTCGACCTCGATACCGTGCCGGTACGCGAAGAGCAGATGACCGCCTACGAAATGATGCTGTCCGAAAGCCAGGAGCGTATGCTCATGGTTCTGGAGCCTGAAAAGGAAGCCGTGGCAAAGGCGATCTTCGTTAAGTGGGGCCTCGATTTTGCAATCGTCGGCAAGACCACCGACGACCTGCGCTTCCGCGTTGTCCATCAGGGAGAAGAAGTCGCCAACCTGCCGATCAAGGATCTCGGCGACCAGGCGCCGGAATATGATCGTCCGTGGCGCGAGTCGGACAAGCGCGCGCCGCTGCCTGCGAACCTCGTCTCCGCTCCGGCAGACTATGGTCAGGCGCTCTTGGATCTCGTCGGTTCTCCCAATCAATCCAGCCGCCGGTGGGTCTACGAACAGTACGACACCCTGATCCAGGGCAACTCGCTCCAGCTTCCCGGCGGTGATGCGGGCGTCGTTCGCGTCGAGAACCACCCGGCCAAGGCTCTCGCTTTTTCGTCCGACGTGACGCCTCGCTATGTCGAGGCCGATCCGTTCGAGGGCGGCAAGCAGGCGGTCGCAGAATGCTGGCGCAACATCACGGCAACCGGTGCAGAGCCGCTGGCGGCGACTGACAACCTCAACTTCGGCAATCCTGAAAAGCCGGAGATCATGGGCCAGTTCGTCCTGGCCGTGAAGGGTATCGGCGAAGCCTGCCGTGTCCTTGACTTCCCTATCGTGTCGGGCAACGTCTCACTCTACAATGAAACCAATGGCGTTGCGATCCTGCCGACGCCGACGATTGCCGGCGTCGGCCTTCTGCCCGACTGGAAGAGGATGGCACGCATCGGCAGCGCATCGAATGGCGATAAGGTGATCATGATCGGCAGAGACGGCAGCCATCTCGGCTCGTCGGCCTACCTGCGCGATGTCATCGGCAGCACCGAGGGCCCTGCTCCCGAGGTCGACCTCTTTGCGGAGCGCCGCAACGGCGACTTCGTGCGCTCGGTTATTCGCAACGGCCAGGCAACGAGCTGCCACGATATCTCTTCCGGCGGCCTCGTCCTCGCTCTCGCCGAGATGGCAATGGCCTCAGGCAAGGGCCTGAAGATCGGCCTCAGCGAATGCCGGGGCGCTCCACACGCGTTGCTGTTCGGCGAAGATCAGGCCCGTTACGTGCTGACGGTGCCAGCGGATGTTGCCAATTTCGTCTGTGCTAACGCCGAAGGTGCAGGCGTCCCCTTCCGCCGTCTCGGCACGGTCGAAGGTGAAAGGCTTGTAATTGACGATCTGATGTCGCTGCCAATTCAGCAATTGCGCGACGCCCATGAATCATGGTTCCCTAATTACATGGAAGGCCATGGCACACTGGCTGCCACGGAATAATACGCAAGGAGTAACGATCATGCCTATGAACCCCGGTGATATCGAAGACATGATCAAGGCCGGCATCCCCGGCGCCAAGGTGACCATCCGCGATCTCGCTGGCGACGGCGATCATTATGCGGCGGAGGTGGTAGCGGAAGCCTTTCGCGGCAAGAGCCGCGTGCAGCAGCATCAGATGGTCTACGAGGCCCTCAAGGGGAACATGGGCGGCATATTGCATGCCCTGGCGCTGCAGACCTCGGCACCTGAGTAATGTCGAACGCAAATGCCCGGTTACAAGCCGGGCATTTTGCTATAGCCGCCTTCGGCAAAGACCATGCCGGAGCGCGGACCGGCGGTTAGCAGCGTGAAGTCGAAGGATGCTTGCAAATCCGGCCCCAGGACGTACTGCCGATGCACGCGCAGAAAATCCTTCTTGATCTTCCTATAATGTTCAACGGTCAGCATCTGCTTCACGCGAATGAAGATCATTTTCGCAGGGCGGGCATCGCGCTGTCCGCAAACGGCTACCACCGGCACTTTGTAGAAGTGGATGGCATCGGTCAGACACTGGACATCGAGCCAGCTGACACTCGCGCATCGCGCAATCAGGCCCACCCGTGATCGCAGCAATTCCGCGGGACGCAGCAAAGCACATTGCAGGATCGCCGAACCGAGGGTCGCAAAGATCACCCTCTTGCCAGACAGGATGTTAGGATCGCGCTCAAGCACCATGCCGATGACATGAGCCGCTACGCTGGAGCCCATGCTGTGCGATGAGATCACATACTCGTCCGCGGCGTCTGACAACGCTGCCCGTGCGGCTGCGGCACAGCGATCGAGCCACTGGTTGAACTCCGAGTCGCTCATACGGGCAAGAGCAATCGCCATACGCCAGTCCGCGAAGAGATGCAGTGTGTAGAAACGCTCGGCGAAGGGCAGAAACGCAAAGACGAAGAAACACAACGCTAGGGCCACGCTCCACAGGAGATGAAGTGCGGGCAACTCCATTCCGATCGGTATGACGGCGATCGTTGCACTGAGCGCGAAGCCGAGAACCATCATCAGAAACGGAAAGATGAAGAACAACCCGAACCGCCAAGCATGCCGGAAATAGCCGGCCATTCCACCATAGGCGACCACCCGAAAGGCACTCTCAAAGCCTCTGACGATCTGTGTCGCACGGCCGCCAACTCTCAGCTTCTCGACCAGCGCATTGTGGTCGAACACATGAATCTGGCTGTTGGTTTCCCAGCCATCCGCAGTCGCCTTCACTTCGAAGCGCGTTGAATCCGCTCCGTATTCTGATTCACTCGTCAGCACCGAGTAATCCCAGACCGCTGCACTTTGCTTTGCTGAACGTTCGTAGCGCGCTCTGTGAGCAAGCCCGTCAAGTGGCTCGAACCCCGGAAAATGGAGAACGACCCTTTTCGAAATCAATGTCATTATTTTCTTTCGTGGCCGCGGGCGCGGCAGATAATTGCAGCGCCGCAATCGGCGAGAATTGTGGCGAAATCCGGAGCATCGACACGGCAAACGGTCATGGCCAACCTGCTGAAGCAGCGGTTCAGGCGTTGAAGTAACGCAAGCGCAACAATCCGCACTCAGCAAACCGGTAGGGCGCTCTTTTTTTGCCTGAGCCTGCTGGAATTCCGTCAATCACATGCTATCTAAGCTTAACGATTGAAACGGCGGGCCTTTAACTCGCCTGTGGAAAGGATTAGGTCCCTATGAGCGGTATCAACGAATTCATCGACAACGAAATCAAGAGCAACGACGTCGTCCTCTTCATGAAGGGCACGCCGCAGTTTCCGCAGTGTGGATTCTCCGGTCAGGTCGTGCAGATTCTCGATTACATCGGCGTCGACTACAAGGGCATCAACGTGCTCGCTGACTCCGAAATCCGCCAGGGCATCAAGGATTACTCCAACTGGCCGACGATCCCGCAGCTCTACGTGAAGGGCGAGTTCATCGGCGGTTGCGACATCGTCCGGGAAATGTTCCAGGCCGGTGAGTTGCAGCAGCACCTGCAGGAACACGGCGTGACCGTTCGCGGCGCCGCCTGACCTGTTCGGTCACCGGGCATCCCGCCCGGTTTCCAAATCTTGCATTTTGAGTCCGAGGCGCTGTGCTGAACAGCGCCTTGGCCCGTTTATGGGAATTTCATTGTGACAGATTCATCACAAGCCGTGCACGCGGGCCGATTGCCCATGGGCAAAGGGGAATTCATTGCGCTCGCTGCCTTCCTGATGGCAGTCAATTCGCTTGCGATCGACATCATGCTCCCGGCGCTTCAGCAGATCGGCGCCAGCCTTGGTGTGGAAAGTGAGAACCATCGTCAGTTTGTGGTCTCTGCCTATCTGCTTGGTTTCGGCGCGGCGCAGCTCTTCTACGGCCCTCTCTCCGACCGCTTCGGGCGCCGGCTGCCGCTGCTGATCGGCCTCGCCATCTATATCTGTTCCGCGCTCGGGATCGCACTGGTGCCATCCTTTGAGGGCCTTCTCCTGCTTCGTTTCATTCAGGGCATTGGTTCGGCGGCAACGCGTGTTATCACAATCTCCATCGTTCGCGACATCTACGGCGGTCGCCAGATGGCAGAAGTCATGTCGCTGATCATGATGGTCTTCATGATCGTCCCTGTTATCGCGCCGGGCAGTGGCCAGATCATCATGTTCTTCGGCAGCTGGCACCTGATCTTCGTATTCATCGCGCTTATGGCTGCTCTCATTTCGGCATGGGCCTATCTTCGCCTTCCCGAAACTCTGCATCCGTCCAACGTTCGCCCATTTACCGCTCGCTCCATCATCGGCGGCTTCAAGCTGGTCCTCACCAACCGGATCGCGCTCTGCTATACGATTGCCAGCACCTTCATCTTCGGCTCGCTGTTCGGCTTCATCAATTCCGCGCAGCAGATCTATGTCGGCATCTACGGTCTGGGGGTCTACTTCCCCTTCGCTTTCGCGGGTGTTGCCGTCTTCATGTCGCTGTCGTCATTCCTCAACTCGCGGCTTGTCGGCAAGTTCGGCATGCGGCGGCTGTCGCATGGTGCCTTGGCGGGCTTCATCACGGTCAACACCATCTGGCTGGTCGCCCTCGTCCTGGGACCACAGCCGATGCCCTTCCCGCTTTTCATCGGCTTCTTCGGTCTGGCGATGTTCCAGTTCGGTTGGATCGGCTCGAACTTCAATTCGCTTGCCATGGAACCGCTAGGCCATGTTGCGGGAACGGCTTCCTCCGTCCTCGGATTCATGAGCACGGTGGGCGGCGCGCTGATCGGCGCCGGCATCGGTCAGGCCTTCAACGGCACCGCATTACCAATGGTCGCAGGCTATTTCACCGTCTCGATCATCGGTCTGATCTTCGTTTTGATCGCAGAGAAAGGACGCCTCTTCCAACCGCATAACCCCGCGGTCTGATCGAGTCGCCCGCCTCGTATTTCAGGATTTCCAGTATGACGCCGCCACATAAACAACACGTCGAAAATCAGGGCTCCAGCCGAATAGGCATGGGCTTCGTCGAATTTGTCATCACCATCGCTATCATGACCGCCAGCATCGCCATGGCGATCGATAGCATGTTGCCTTCCCTGCCCGCGATCGGCCATTCGTTCGGCGTCACAAACGCCAACGACGCGCAGCTCGTGATCGGCGTCTTCTTCCTCGGCTTCGGCGTATCGCAGATCATCTTCGGCAGCCTCTCAGATACGTTCGGCCGCCGGAATATCCTGCTTGGCGGCCTGGCGGTTTATGTGCTCGCCATGTTCGCCGCGGCCGCCACCGGCAGCTTCGAGATGCTGCTGGTCATGCGCTTCGTCCAAGGCCTTGGCGGCGCAGCCGTTCGCATCACCACCATGGCGATCGTTCGCGACTGCTTCGGCGGCCGCGAGATGGCGCGTGTCATGTCCTACGTGATGATCGTCTTCATGATCGTTCCGATCGTGGCACCGTCTGTCGGTCAGTTGATCATCACTTACGCCAACTGGCACTGGATCTTCATCCTGCTCGGCGTCGTCGGCGCCATCCTGTTTATCTGGGCACTGGTGCGCCTCAAGGAATCGCTTCCGAGAGAAGAACGGATCCCGCTATCGGTGGGCTCGGTCGTCGACGGCTTCAGGACCGTTCTGACGAATAAAGTCACCTGCGGCTACATGATTGGGCTCACGATGTTCACGGGCGTCATCAGTGCCTATGTCATCTCGGTCCAGCAGGTCTTCGGCGAAGTCTACGGCCTCGGCGACTGGCTGCCGATCGCCTTTGCCGCGACGGCGGGCGGAATCGCGGTGGCAAATTTCGCCAACGGCTTCTTCGTGCGTAAATTCGGCATGCGCCGCATCTCGCACGTCGCGATGATCCTGTTCACGATCGTCTCGGCAATCGGCTACGTCAAGGCACTCGGCGGCCGCCCCGATTTCGCCTTCGCCTATGCGCTATTCACGATCCTACTGATGATGTTTGCGGTCATTGCCACGAACTTTACGGCAATCAGCCTGGAACCGATGGGCAATCTCGCCGGCACAGCGACCGCCATCACCGGCTTCGTGTCGACGACCTTCGGCGCGATCCTTGGCGGCTCCGTTGGCCAGCTCTTCAACGGCACTGTCCAGCCGCTCTTTGGTGGTTTTGCCGTGTTCGGTGCGATCAGCATCGCGGCAACGCTCTGGGCGGAAGGCGGCAAGCTCTTCACGCATCCGGGCGACAGTCCGCAGCTCGACGCCGGTGCCGGGCACTTCTAACCGTCTGACAAAACTGCACGCATGGCGTTCCATATCGCTCGCATCAGATCGTTGCGGGCGAAGCTTTCAAACAGCTACCGCCACACCAGAACAACCGATAGAGCCAGCGCCGACGCCATGGCGATATTGAAGAACCTCGCCGAGCGTTGCGTCCGGAGAATCTGGGCTACGAGTGCACCCAAGACAAGCCACAGCAGCCCGGCTGGAAATGCCGCGGCAGCAAACAGCGTCCCCATCCATAGCGCACCGCTGGTTTGAGCGTACTCCGGCGACACGAGATAGGTGCCGCCGGCACTAAGGGCGACCAGCCAACCTTTTGGGTTCAACCACTGGAATAGAAAAGCCTGCCGAAATCCCACCGCCCGCGTCTGGCCGTTCGATTCGAACGTGCCGGCACTGGCAATCTTCCAGGCCAGCCACAGCAAAAACAGAGATCCGGCCATCTTCATCGCTGTCACAACAGCTGGCGCTGCGGCGACAATTTCTCCAAGGCCGAAGGCGCTTAGAACGATCATCACGCCCATGCCCAGCGACGCGCCGAGCGGACAGCCGATGCCTCTCAAGGCACCGACAGCCGCACCGGTGGACAGGATCATCGCGTTGCTGGGTCCCGGTGTAACCGCCGCGATAAACGCAAACAGCAGGAAAGCCAGCGCCTGAGCGGTATCCATCATTCCCTCCCGGGATTTCTAAAGACGGGAGAAGCTCTACAGCCGGCGTGCCTGATCGTATTGTACGTCTGTGCAAACGTCGGAGTCGCGTTGGAACGCAAATCTGCGTCCCCTAAAACGCCACGTCCTCGCCAGCGATCCGCGTGAGGCGCACCGACTTCGTGTTAGATCGTGAGGACTTCACGCCGCAGAATGTCCCAACTCTCCTTGTCAGGCGCGATCAGCAGACCACCGGTCGTGTGGTGCGGCAGATAAGGTGAGCCGTCAAAGCGGGTCGCATGACCGCCGGCCTCGATACTCAGAAGCGTGCCTGCAAGATGATCCCAGGGCATGAGCTTGTTATACATGAGATAGTGCACATGACCGCCGGCAAAGGCGCGGTATTCGTGGGCCGCGCAGCGGTAGTTGGCAAGAAACCGGACCTTGGCCAGGTTGGCCAGGATCTCACGGCGCTGGGGCTTCGGAAGGAAGCCGGTCGATGCCATGCCGACCATCTCTTCCAGTGCGACAGGTACTGCAACGGAGAGCCGTTGTGCCTCCCCATCAGGACGTCGAAGCCACGCGCCGCTGCCCTTCTCTCCGATCACCCAATCGTCGCCCATCGGGTCGTAGATGATACCGGCAACGGTTTCGCCCTTGGATACCACGGATGCCATGACGCCGAAGGCTGGAATGCCCGATGCGAAATTGAAGGTCCCGTCGACGGGGTCCACGACAATCGCAAGATCCGCTCCTTCGAGCTTGGCAAGTAGCGCTGGATCGGCAGCGACCGACTCCTCGCCGATGAACACGGCATCTGGCCAAAGCGCGGCGGCTTCCGCCTTGATCATCCGCTCCGCCTGAAGGTCGGCCTCCGTGACCAGATCGGTTGCCTCGCTCTTGGCGCGCACGTCATCGCTCCCAAGCCGACGGAAACGCGGCAATATCTCTGCCTTCGCCGCCCGCCTCAGGAGATCGGCAAGCGTCGCTACATCTATCGTGGAACTCATGGACTTTCCTTCTTTGGCGTGAGTGCCGATTATTCACTCTTCGGTGCGGTCTCTCCGGCCATCAGGCCAGCGAAATCGAAAAGCTTGGGATCAAGAAGATGCGACGGGTTCACATGCGCGAGCGCCCTGAGCATCGTGTCCTTGCGGCCTGGCATGCGCCGCTCGATATCTGCGAGCATGTCCTTCATCGCATTGCGCTGCAGCCCATCCTGAGAGCCGCAGAGATCGCACGGAATAATTGGGAATTGCATGGCAGCCGCAAACTTCGCCATGTCGTCTTCGGCGCAGTAGGCGAGTGGCCGCAAAACCATCAGGTTGCCCTCGTCATTGAGCAGCTTGGCAGGCATCGACGCGAGCCGCCCACCGTGGAAGAAGTTCATGAAGAAGGTCTCGAGGATATCCTCGCGATGATGGCCGAGCACCAATGCGTCGCAGCCTTCCTCCTTGGCAATCCGGTAGAGGTTGCCGCGGCGCAGGCGCGAACAGAGCGAGCAATAGGTCGCTCCGTCCGGAACCTTCTCCTTCACGATCGAATAGGTATCGCGATACTCGATGCGGTGCTTGACGCCGATCTTGGTCAGGTAGTCAGGCAGGATATGCTTGGGGAAGTTCGGTTGCCCCTGGTCGAGATTGCAGGCGATCAATTCCACCGGCAGAAGACCACGCCACTGCAGGTCGAGCAGAAGGGCGAGCAACCCGTAAGAGTCCTTGCCGCCAGAGAGACCGATCAGCCACCGCTTCTGGCCCTTCAGCATCGCAAAATCGTCGAATGCCTGCCTGACGTTGCGCAGCAGCCGCTTGCGCAGCTTGTTGAACGACACCGAGTTCGGAGCCTCTGCAAAGAGCGCGTGCGCGATCGCGCCGTCCGCGGTCGGCGTTTCCAGCTCATCGGCAATGTTGGCTGCGATGTTCATTCTCTCGTCCAATCAGAGTCTGCCTCCGCCTTAGCAGAAAGCGTCACGACAACACAGCATCAATCGCCGAAAACCGACCAGCCGGTGCGAGCCGCCAGCATTTCGAGTGCGACGGCGCCGAGTTGCGAGTTGCCGACCTTGTTGAGCCCCGGCGACCAGACGGCGATGGAGGCGATGCCGGGCGCCACGGCAAAGATGCCGCCACCGACACCGCTCTTGCCGGGAAGGCCTACGTGATAGGCGAAGTCGCCCGAGCCGTCATAGTGGCCGCAGGTCAGCATTAACGCATTGATACGCCGTGCCCGCTTCGGCGACACTACCGAGTGACCGGTCATCGGATTACTGCCGCGCGCCGCGAGAAACAGCCCGGCCTTCGCAAGCTGCTCGCAGGTCATCGACAAGGCGCATTGGTGGAAATAGACGCCAAGCACGTGATCGACGGGGTGATCTAGGTTGCGATAGGAGCGCATGAAATTGGCGAGCGCAAAGTTGCGGTAGCCCGTCTGCGTCTCGGACTTTGCAACGCGATCATCGATGGTGACCGACTCGTCATCCGCGAGATAGCGCACGAAGCGCAGCAACTCGCCGATCGCCTCGCGCGGCGCATGGCCGGCCATGACGACATCTGTCACCGCGATTGCGCCAGCATTGATGAAGGGATTGCGCGGAATACCCTGCTCATGCTCGAGCTGGACGATCGAGTTGAACGAAGAGCCGGATGGTTCACGGCCGACGCGCTTCCACAAGCCCTCGCCGATCTTGCCGAGCGCAAGCGTCAGCATGAAAACCTTCGAGATGCTCTGGATGGAGAACGGCACGTCGGCATGGCCGACGTTGTAGACCTTGCCGTCTACGGTCACGACGCTCAAACCGAACTGGTTCGGGTCGACCTTGGCGAGTTCCGGAATATAGTCCGCAACCTTGCCCTCGCCGATACGGGGCGCCAGCTCCTTGTGGATGCTGTCGAGAACTGCCTGCAAGTCCACCATCCTATCTCCCCAGATAACAAAAAAGCCGCCCCAAGAGGCGGCTTTTCCGTATGCGAAAACGCCTCGCGTCCTACTGCGCCGCGCGTCGAAGACGCGTAAAGGACGCAGTAGTCCCTTAGAGAGACGCATAAGCCTTTCCGACAATCGAAATTCGATTGTCGGGGCTATGCGTTAACGCGAATAGAATTCGACCACCAGATGCGGCTCCATGACGACCGGATACGGTACGTCGCCGAGCGCCGGAACGCGTGCGAAGGTAGCAACCATCTTGTTATGGTCGACTTCGATGTAGTCCGGGACGTCACGTTCAGCCAGGCTAACCGATTCCAGAACGGAAACGAGCTGCTTCGACTTCTGACGAACTTCGATGACGTCGCCAGCCTTGCAACGGTAGGAACCGATGTTGACGCGGACGCCGTTCACGGTCACGTGGCCGTGGTTCACGAACTGGCGGGCAGCGAAAACGGTCGGAACGAACTTGGCGCGATAAACGATCGCGTCCAGACGGGACTCCAGAAGACCGATCAGGTTTTCGGAGGTGTCACCCTTGCGGCGCGCGGCTTCAGCGAAGATTGCACGGAACTGCTTTTCGCGCAGGTCACCGTAGTAACCCTTCAGCTTCTGCTTGGCGCGCAGCTGCACACCGAAGTCAGAGAGCTTGCCCTTGCGGCGCTGACCATGCTGGCCCGGGCCGTATTCGCGGCGGTTCACCGGGGACTTCGGACGGCCCCAGATGTTTTCGCCCATACGGCGGTCAATCTTGTACTTGGACGATTCGCGCTTGCTCATCGTATTTCCTTTCAGAAAGTTAGAACGGCTTGTTACCAAACCGCGTGAAGGAAACACGCCCTCCTTTGATCTTCTCTCGAGGATCCGACAGGATCATCCCATTACGCGAACAGGACAAATCCACGGGACATGTCAAATGAAACACCGGACATCTCTGCCCGGTGCTGGCGCGGTCTTTAGGGCGAAGTCGCTGGAATGTCAATCACAATTCCACGTCCTTGCCCATCAATGCCCCTGGTGGCGTAGCCGTTGCAGCTTACTTGGCGCTCGCCGTCTCGGTCTTCAGGCCGAGCGCGTCACGGATCGTATAGAACAGATCCGTCTGGTCCGTCAGACCGGCAACATTTGCTGCACGCGGCCCGTAGGCCGCGATGCGCAGCTGCGAGCCCGTGTGGCCCTGGTCATTCTCGTCTTCGGAGTTACCGTAGCTCACGGCCATAACAGCCCCATCCTTCGTCATCAGCGCTTCCGTCAGGCCGGGAGCCTTGGTATCAGCCTCGATGATCTGACTTGCATGGGCATGGTCAGCGGTGACGATAACGAGCGTGTCGCCAGCTTCCCGCGCAAATTTCAGCGCTTCCTGAACGGCTTCGTCGAGATCAACCGTCTCACCGATCTGACCGCACGGGTTGGCGGCATGGTCCTGCTTGTCGATCGACGCGCCCTCGACCTGCAGGAAGAAGCCCTTCTCATTCGTCCGAAGCAGTTCGATCGCCTTCGCCGTCATCTGGGCCAGCGTCGGGGTTGCGGCCGTGCGCTTCTCGTTCGGCTGGCAGACGACCGGCTCCTTCTCGATATTGCCGTAGTGGCTGGCCTTCGGGCCTTCCCAGCGAACCGGCATGTTGCCCTCGGCAAACAGACCGAGCACTGGCGCGCTGTCGTTTGCCTGCTTGATGGCCCGAAGCTCATCGAGGTTCGAAACGATCTTGTAGCCGCGCTCCTCGGCCTGCTGGCGAAGCGTCTTGTCTTTCCACTCGCCGGCCTTGGCGGTCTCGCCAAAGCTCTTGGCGCCACCGCCAAGTGTCACGTCAGCACGTGCATTCAGCAGCTGCTCGCTGATCGATCCCTTACCGCCGTTTTCAAGCGCATTCGTCGGGCACTTCTCGGTCGTGGAAGCCGGGTCGTAGCACTTACGCTGGGTCACGTGTGCGGCCTGGACGGCAGGCGTTGCGTCCTGGAGTTCGGCGGTCGAGACGTTGCCCGTGCCGATGCCGGCAGCCTTTGCCTTCTCAAGCAGTGTTTCGTGGGCCTTCTCATGAATGTCGACGCCGATCGCGCCGTTATAGGACTTCACGCCGGTCGCCCAGGCGGTGCCCGAGGCAGCGGAGTCGGTCACGTAGGTCGGCTTGCCGGTCTTCTTGTCGAGCGAATAGTGCGTGTACTGGCCGGTGACCGGCAGCGCATCGATACCCTTGAAATACTGGCCCGCACCAACCGCATAGTTGCGCGCGATGGTGATTTCGGAGTCGCCCATGCCGTCGCCGATTAGGAGGATGACATTCTTCGGGCGAGTATCGATGAGCGCAGCGCGGTAAGCCTCGGTGATATCGCCGGAGAGGCGGCGTGCGCCACCAGGAGCGCTCAGATCGGCACTCGCCGCGCGCTCCAGAAGTTTGTTCGCCGCATCATCGGCATAGCCGGGTTGAATGGCAACGGTTGCAAGCAGGCCGCCGGCGACAAGGCGCAACAGCTGGTGACGAACGTTGTTTCTCATGACCGAGATCTCCTTCTGATAATCCGCATCGACCACACGGGTCGCGCGCCTTATCCACCACCTGAATGAAGCCCATGTGACAAAAGCAACTTCTTCGTGTGATATTAGAGGTCGAGTATAGAGCAGCCCGATAGTTCCCGCGCTATCCTTGCTGCAATCCGGCCGTCATTCCGCTGCAGAGCGGACATCACCCGCATCGGGCGCATTGGCATCGCCCGGGGCCGTCTGGCAGTTCATATCGGGGAACGCGACGATGCGCTTGCCCGAGAAATCCGTATGCACGACGACGGTGCCCTGCTCCTCGAAATAGCCAAGCAGACGTCTCGCACGCCGGGCCGAATGGGTGCCATAGGCCCGCGCAATCCGTGCATCCGAGGGGCACGTCTCGCCACACACAGCAGCCTTTGCCAGCATCAGGAAAACGCCCTGTAGGTCGTCCGTGACGCCTGTGGACAGTGACAGCGCCGTCGCCCAAGCTTCTGTTCCCGCCGTTGCCGCATCCACGCCGGAGCGCGAAATCGCCACGCGACGTCGAAACTCGGGCAGCGACATCGGAGGACCGGGAACCCGGCGCATACGAAGTCGCACGAGGAACTCCTGATAAAGGACGGGATCCGTTCGAAATCCCGAGCCCGGATCGTCCAGTATCTCGTGCAACACTGCTGTCAGCCTCTCTTCGCGCTCCTCGGCCGATAGTTCGGGTTGAGGTGCACGCGCTTCCGAGACAGGAGCCGAGGCAATGGGAGCCGATCGCGACAGTTCGGCAAGAATATCCGTGGTCGGCCGTGGCGCCGGCGGCGCACGGCGGACGATCGGCCTCTGAAACTCCTCTGGATCCGGGGTAAAGATCAGATCCTCGACGTCGTCAGGTGCATCCGGCAGCGGCATGAGCTTCGGGCTCGACGAGCGAGCCGAGGTCTCGACATTGCCGATCTGGATCGGTAGTGGGCGGCGCGACAAGGCTGGCCCGAGCGCAACGAAATTGCCACGCTTCAGATCGCGGAACATTTCCGCCTGACGCCGATCCATCCCGAGGAGATCAGCCGCACGCGCCATGTCGATATCGAGGAAGGTGCGGCCCATCAGGAAGTTTGAGGCTTCCGCGGCCACGTTCTTCGCAAGCTTTGCGAGACGCTGCGTCGCGATCACGCCGGCAAGACCACGCTTGCGGCCGCGGCACATGAGGTTCGTCATGGCGCCAAGCGACATCTTGCGGGCATCTTCCGAAACATCGCCGCCGACTGAAGGCGCAAACATCTGCGCCTCGTCGACCACGACGAGAACGGGATACCAGAATTCACGGTCGGCATCGAACATGCCGTTAAGGAAAGCTGCCGCCGCACGCATCTGCTGCTCGATATCAAGACCCTCGAGGGTCAGAACGCAGGAGACGCGATGCTGGCGGATACGAGTGGCGATGCCGGCCAATTCGGCTTCCGTGCGCTCGCCATCGACGACGACGTGGCCGAACTTGTCCGACAGAGTGACGAAATCGCCTTCAGGATCGATGATGACCTGCTGCACCCACTGGGCGGATTGCTCTAACAAACGGCGGAGAAGATGCGACTTGCCGGAGCCCGAATTGCCCTGCACCAGAAGACGGGTAGCCAGAAGCTCCTCGATATCGAGCGTGGCCGGATTGCCTCCCGACGCCGTTCCCATATCGATACCAACCTGCAATGTCACATTCCTCTTTCAATTCGACACGGCGTCCTAGCAGGTTTGGCCGTGTCTTTGGCAACACGGCGGCACGAACCCACAGGAGAAAACGTCAGAACCTGGCTTTCAGCATCCTGGTGCAGACCAGGCTGACCGCGAGTGGAACCAGCAACACCGCCAACCCGACGCGCAACCCGGACATCTCCGCGATGAAGCCGATCAGAGGCGGACCGATCAGAAAGCCGGTAAGCGCCATGAAGGACAGGATGGCGACATTGGCGGCCGCCGGTCGATCCCTCAGGCTTGCTGCGGTGGTCACCGCCAGCGGAAAGCCGACCGATACACCGATCCCGACCAAGGCAAAACCCGCCAGCGTCAAAAGGCTGTGCCAGGCAAAAACGACGATAAGCATGCCGACGAGAGCAGCAGCGCCGCAGCCACGAGCCAGCGCGATTGCCCCAAAACGCTGTTTCAGATGATCGCCGCTGAAGCGGCCCGCTGCGACCATCATCGCGAAAATCGTATATCCGATACCGGTCATCATGCCGTCGGTCTGGAAAACACCCTTGAGATAGACGGCGGACCAGTCGGCGATCGCTCCTTCTGTCATCGTAATTCCGAAGACGAAGGCGCAGATACCGAGCAGAGCGCTGCTTGGCAGCTTGAACGGCATATGCGGCGGAGCCGCACCAGCCTCGCGATCGGGCGGCAGGCCGAGGCTTGCTACAATGGCAAACGGCAAAACGACGAAGGCAGCAGCCATGATCGCCCATTCGGCGGGCGCGGCAATTGCCACCATTCCCGAACCAAGCAGGCTGCCGGCCATGATGCCCAGGCTCCAGAAGCCGTGGCAGCGGTTCATGATAATCGAGCCGGTATCCTTTTCAGCACGATCTGCTTCAACATTCAGCCCCAGCTCCAGCGTCGACATAGCAACGCCAAGCAGCGCAAGCGCGATGAAGAGTTCCAGCGGCGTGCGCGAGAAGGCGGGAAGGCAGACAATCACCGAGAAGACGAAGAATCCCGCGATGACGGTGGTTTTGCCGCCAATGCGCGATACCACTCGTCCGGCGACAGGCAGCGTCGACAGAATACCGACCGGCATGCCGAGCAGCGCCAAGGCAAGATCGGCCGGACCAAGCTCAAGACGAGCCTGGATTTCGGGAATGCGCGGCAACCAGCTGCCGAACGCAATCGGCTGCAGAAAAAAGATAGCCATGACAAGTTTTTGGAAGGACATGCGAAGCCTGGCGGGACGAATCACATCCCACAGTCTGCGCAGTCGCCTGGCTTTGCAATAGCCCCTATTGTATCGAGATGAAGACGGGCTTGGCGCGAGCGCCTGATTCAAGCCTTGAGACCAAATCCCTGCATCAGCCGCCGCGTCGCAAAATCGGGATTGCCAGAGGTGAAGACCGCGAAGTCGAAACTATCAGGGTGCACGCCATCGACGACCTGCGGCACGAGGCTGCGGGCACGCCGCGCGATTGCCTCCGCCGGATCGAGCCAATCGACCGGCCAGGGTGCTAGCCGACGGAAAACATTGGCCATGAAGGGATAATGCGTACAGGCAAGAACCACGATATCGGTCTTGGAACCATCCTTCTCCACGAAGCACTGGTCGATCTCGGAAAGCACGGCCTCATCGGATACAGCATCGCCGCGAATATAAGCCTCTGCTATTCGCGCCAGATTTTCCGAGCCGACCAGGCGCACATGGCACTGCTGCGCGAAGGATTGAATCAGGTCGCGCGTATAGGCGCGCTTCACCGTGCCAGGCGTCGCCAGAACCGAGACGAGCCCTGAGCGCGTCCGCTCAGCGGCCGGCTTGATCGCCGGTACCGTGCCGACGAAGGTCATCCGCGGAAACGCCGCACGCAAGTCGGCGCCGACAAGCGTAAAGGCCGTATTGCATGCGATGATGCAGACCTCGGGATCATGCTCCGCAAGCAGCTTGGCGAAAAGGCCGATGATCCGTTCCTTCAGCGCCTGCTCTTCCCAGCCGCCATAGGGAAAGCCGGCGTCGTCTGCGATGTAGATGAAGCCACGCTCCGGCATCAGCACGCGCGCTTCGCGCAAGACGGTCAGCCCTCCGATGCCGGAATCGAAGACCAGAACCGGTTTCAGCTCATTCAGCGCTGCTGTCATCTTCCGATTGTTCCTTGACGTCGACGGGCGGCCGGCTCCCGCGCGGATATTTCCGCGAGAAGCGGTCGAGGGAGGAGATAACGCCGCGCAACACGCTGATTTCTTGCTCCGTGAAGGCGCGGCGAGAAAGGACTGCGCGCAGGTTGTCCACCATTTTGGGCTTTTTCGCGGGTGGATGGAAATAATTGCGCGCTTCCAGCGCTTCTTCCAACTGGTCGTAGAGACCGAAGAGCTGTTCTTTCGTGGATTGCGTTTGCGACATTGCCTGGAAGGGAACGCTGCCGACGTCCGCCATCCCCGATTTCATCCATTCATAGGACATCAGAAGCACCGCTTGGGCAATGTTGAGCGAGGCGAAGGCGGGGTTGACCGGGAAAGTCACGATCTCATCGGCCAGCGCGACTTCTTCGTTGGTCAGCCCCCAGCGCTCGCGGCCGAACAGGATGCCGGTGCCCTCACCTGCGCGGAACTTCGCCCGCAGCGTTTCCGCTGCCACCACCGGCGATCGTACCGGCTTGAAGCCGTCCCGCTCGCGCGCCGTCGTCGCATAGACAAAGTTCAGGTCGGCGATCGCCTGTTCCAGCGTCTCGAAGACCTTCGTGCCTTCGATCACATGATCCGCCTTCGAGGCGGCAGCCTGTGCCTTTTCGTTCGGCCAACCATCACGCGGATTGACCAGCCTCAAGTCCACCAGGCCGAAGTTCGCCATGGCGCGCGCGACCATGCCGATATTCTCCCCCATCTGGGGTTCGACGAGAATGACAACCGGGCCTTCCGTGAGAAGTTGCCGCTCGCTGTTCGTGCCTGCCATGACGCTGGATCCTTTTGTTACGGCCGGAATAGCCAAGCCGCGCCGAAACGGCAAGGGTCAAGCATTCGGAGAGCCTGTCCAGCGTCGAGCCGACCATCTCTGCGCCGAGGCGCGGGCCGGCATGTGATAGCGGCAAGTGCTGTCGGGACGAACCTTTGCTCTTGCGGTCAACGAGGAAACGCTTCCACTGGTGGGAAGCGCACCGGTTGGAACTCGTAAGCCCATCGAAATCCTTGGCCATGATCTGCCGGACCTGTCCCCGCCCGGTGACAACAGGCCGTGGAAAGTTGCCCTCGCCTCATTCGCGACCTCGATGCCGGTGATCAAGGGGGATTTTCGCCAGCCATCGAAGCTTCGCTGTCCCTCCGCGTAACCACAGATTACAATGCAAAGCCTAGCGCGCAGCCCACCTCGGAACAGTACGGCCCACAGTCGTCCGAGCCATTATTGGCCTTTGGCGATCTGCACCATCGTGTTCTTGAGCGAATTCGGTGGCTGGCCTGGGTCGCCCTCGGTGACGATATCATCGATGACAGGCTTGCCGCCCTCATCGAGCACCTCGAACCGCACGGTGGTCACGGCCTGCTTGTCCGACCCGTCATCCATGCACGTCGCCTTCTTGAACGTGACGACCACTTCCGTCGCGCCGTCAGCGACGGACTTCGGCGTGTACGTCAAATCCTCGAGAGGGCAAGCATCTTCGCCATTGACGATGACGTCGTAGTCGAAGGGGGAAACACCATCCTCGTCGGCAGCAGGATTCTGGATGGCGGCCTGGTACTTAGTCACGAAATCCTTGCTGTATAACCGTGAAAGCTTGCTCGGATCGAAGATGTCGATCCAATCGCTGTCTGCTCCCGACCAGTTCTTGATCGTCGCATCCATAACCTCTTTTACAGGCGCTGTAACGTCGGCGGCGAGCATCGGGCACGTCGAACCGAGCAGGATCGCAAGGACAAGGGAAATCTTCTTCATGACGAATATCCAGGCAATGGTTTTGCGCCGGAGACTAGCCATTTTCCTCCGCTTGGCAATGGCCGCAAAAACACGATCCCCTTCCTGCTTCCGGCTTTGCACTCCCGGCCCACAATGCTATAGCGCTCGGGATTTGACATCACCCACCCGGGACGCAAGTCCCTTCCAAGCTTAACGAGGCAGATACATGAAGAAGATCAAGGTCGCCAATCCCGTCGCCGATCTCGACGGCGATGAAATGACTCGCATCATTTGGCAGCTCATCAAGGATAAGCTGATCCATCCGTATCTCGACCTTGAGATCGATTATTTCGACCTTTCCGTTGAAAACCGCGACGCCACCAACGATCAGGTGACGATCGACGCCGCCAACGCCATCAAGAAGCATGGCGTCGGCATCAAGTGCGCAACGATCACGCCTGATGAGGCACGCGTCAAGGAATTCAACCTCAAGCAGATGTGGAAGAGCCCGAACGGCACGATCCGCAACATCCTTGGCGGCGTTATCTTCCGCGAGCCGATCATCTGCAAGAACGTCCCGCGTCTCGTTCCGGGCTGGACACAGCCGATCGTTGTCGGCCGTCATGCCTTCGGCGACCAGTACCGCGCGACCGACTTCAAATTCCCGGGCAAGGGCAAGCTGACGATCAAGTTCGTCGGCGAAGACGGCCAGGTCATCGAAAAAGAAGTCTTCGACGCACCGGGCGCCGGCGTGGCAATGGCGATGTACAACCTCGACGAGTCGATCCGCGAATTCGCCCGCGCCTCGATGATGTATGGCCTGATGCGCAAGTGGCCGGTCTACCTGTCGACCAAGAACACCATCCTCAAGGCCTATGACGGCCGTTTCAAGGACATCTTCGAAGAAGTCTACGAGACCGAGTTCAAAGATCAGTTCAAGGAAATCGGCATCACCTACGAGCACCGCCTGATCGATGACATGGTTGCTTCGGCGCTGAAGTGGTCCGGCGGCTACGTCTGGGCCTGCAAGAACTATGACGGCGACGTCCAGTCGGACACGGTTGCCCAGGGCTTCGGCTCGCTCGGTCTGATGACTTCGGTTCTCTTGACTCCGGATGGCAAGACTGTTGAAGCCGAAGCTGCACACGGCACGGTTACCCGCCATTACCGCCAGCACCAGAAGGGCCAGGAGACCTCGACGAACTCGATCGCATCGATCTTCGCCTGGACCCGTGGCCTCGCGCACCGCGCCAAGCTCGATGACAACGCCGAACTCGCAAAGTTCGCCGCCACGCTCGAAAAGGTCTGCGTCGACACCGTCGAGGCCGGCTTCATGACCAAGGATCTGGCGTTGCTCATCGGCCCCGATCAGCCTTGGCTCTCCACCACCGCCTTCCTCGACAAGATCGACCAGAACCTGCAGAAGGCCATGGCATAAGCCAGAACCAATATCGGAATGGACGGCGGGGATTTCCCCGCCGTTTTCGTTTCAGCGACAAGTAAGGGGAACAAAAGGATGACCACTACGATCCGTCCGCTGCAGCCATCCGACCGAGGCGCCTGGGAGCCGCTTTGGGCCGGCTATCAACGCTTCTATGAGGTCGTCATCCCGCCGGAGACAACGGAGCTGACCTGGGCGCGCTTTCACGATCCGACCGAGGACATGCACGCGCTTGGCGCCTTCGACGATAGCGGCCGCCTCGTTGGTATCGTCCACGCGATTTTCCACCGTTCGACCTGGCTGCCGAAATGGACCTGCTATCTCCAGGACCTCTATGTCGATGACACCCAGCGCGGTGTCGGTGCTGGCGCTGCCCTCATTGACGCCGTCGCTGATCTCGCTCGCGAGAACGGAGCTGGTCGGCTTTACTGGATGACGCACGAAACAAACGCCACCGCGCGAAGACTCTACGACAGGATCGCTGAGCGATCCGGCTTCATCCAATATCGCAAGGCGCTTTAGATAGTTATCCACTTTGCGCACGACGGTTCTGTCCTATTTCCCTCATGGCGAGCCTTGATCCGCTGCGTTCAGATGGAGGAACACCGAAGGAAGCGAGGAGGAGTACATGAGAGACGAACTGGTATTTTATACGAACCCTATGTCGCGCGGTCGTATCGCCCGCTGGATGCTGGAAGAGACAGGCGTACCGTACAAAACAGAGATCATGACCTTCGGTGGAACTATCAAGTCGCCGGAATACCTCGCCGTCAACCCGATGGGCAAAGTTCCTGCGATCCGCCACGGCAAGACGGTGGTGACGGAATGCGCCGCCATCTGCGCCTACCTGGCCGATACCTTTCAGGAGGCCGGCCTTGCTCCAAAACCGGACGAGCGCGGCAGCTATTATCGCTGGATGTTCTTCACCGCAGGCCCTCTCGAAGCGGCAGTGACCAACAAGGCCTTGGGCTTCGAAACGCCACCCGACAAGGCACGCATGGCCGGATATGGCAGCTACGCGGATGTGATGAACACGTTGGAGCGCGCCGTCAGCGCATCGCCCTATGTCACCGGTGACCGCTTCACGGCAGCCGACGTCTACGTCGGCTCGCATATCGGCTGGGGCATGGGCTTCGGCACCCTCGAGAAGCGCCAGGCCTTCGCAGACTATCTCGGCCGCGTCACCGATCGCCCGGCTTACAAGCGCGCCGTCGCAATCGATGACGAGGCCATGAAGGCCGCACAATAGCAACCGGATGCTAGACCAGCGGCATGTGAATGTCAGTCAGGAGTTCGGTCGGCGGTACATCACGTGGGTTGTTGAGATATTCCTCAAACATAACGCTGTCGCGAAGTTTCCTGCCCGAAGCGGGCAACCAATCCGCATAGAGCCAATGGTAGGCCTTGTACATGTCGGCGTAAGGTCCCTTGTGACGCAGCACGGCGTATTCCCCTCCGTCGAGTGTACGAGTTTCGAACGGCGCCACCACCGCAACCTCGCCTTCGACGGTCACGCATGCGACCGAGCGGAGCTTTTCGGCAGGCACAATGTCGGGATCATCGAGATAGACACCGATCATGCGCATCGTGGGCTTGGCAAGTCCACGAGCAAAAAGCGTGCTGAACAAGGTCTCGAATGCCTTGCCGATCTGCATGTACGAGCCGATATGCGGCACGCCAAGCAATTGAATTGGCTCGATCTTCCGTAGGGTAATGTCAAACATGGTTGCGGTCTTTCCGTAAGGTGAGGGTTCGAAGGCTTTGTGGCTTCCCTCCTTCCGGTACTGTGCTGGCGGCATGCCATAGACCGATTTGAAGATGCGGTTGAAGGACTGGAGGTTGGGATAGCCTGATCGCCTTGCTATCTCCCGGACAGAAAGATCCGTGGCAACGATGTCGCCGGCGGCACGATGCAGCCTTAATCGCTTGACGGTCGCCGCGAGTGTCTCGCCATGAACCGCGCGATAGATCCTGTGCCAGTGGTAGCTCGACATGCAGGCGATGCCGGCAAGGTTGTCCATGTCGAGCTCCTCGTCGAGATGATCATGGATATAGGCCGATACCCGTCTGAGACGGTTTTCGTAGAGCGCCCATGCCGTTTCGCCATTCATGTCAGAACCTCATGCAAGTCGATCGCGGCAGAAAAGCATACCGCGATTTGACAAATCCTGCGGACTTGCGCCGCCAGCGAATCCTGATAGATCGGAATTCCGGCTCGAACCCAAGAGGATTTCAAAATGCCGGACTTTTCAACAATCATACTCTTTGCCGTCGCCGCCCTGGTGCTGACCGCAACACCCGGCCCAGACATGCTGCTGATCGCCTCCCGCAGCATAAGCCAGGGACGCGCAGCCGGATTTCTGACTTATGCGGGCATCGCGCTCGGCACCTATTGCCATGCCCTCGCCGCAGCTCTCGGGCTTTCCCAGCTCTTTCTGACCGTGCCGGTCGCCTACGATGTCGTTCGCTTGGCGGGGTGCTCTTATCTTCTCTATCTCGCATACAAGACGATTCGGTCGGAGCGGACAGCTTTTGCTCCAGCCTCGACGCTCACGAGGCTCGCGGGAAAGCGGATATTCCTTGCAGGACTAGCGACGAATCTCCTGAACCCCAAGATGGCGCTCTTCGTCGTGGCGTTGTTTCCGCAGTTCGTCCGCCCCGGCGGCGGCTCCATGGTCGTACAGATGCTTGTGCTAGCGAGTGTTTTGAATGGCATCGGCTTCATCGTGAACGGCGCCGTCATCATTCTGGGAAGCAAGATACGCACACGTCTGAGCACAGCGACCCGTTTCCCCAAGCTGCCGCAATATTTGCTGGCAAGCGTGTTCACTGGCCTTGCGTGCCGTCTCGCTGTGCAAACGAGAAGCTGAAACCAGTCAGTAGCACGCGCACAAATACAAACCGGCTGCGAAATACGTCATTTCGCAGCCGGCTCAGATTTCAGACTATTACCAGTTATTGCGCCTCAACCAGCCAGCGCCGCAGCAACCACCTCGATCGCCTCATCCGCCTTCGATCCATCCGGACCGCCGGCCTGCGCCATATCAGGACGGCCGCCCCCACCCTTGCCACCGAGCGCAGCAGACGCGATGCGCACCAGATCGACGGCGCTGAAGCGTCCGACGAGATCTTCGGTGACAGCAACGACAGCACTCGCCTTGCCGTCCTCGGCAACGCCGATCAGCGCGACAACGCCGGAACCGAGGCTTGCCTTACCGTCATCGGCCAGGCCCTTGAGATCCTTGGGATCCACACCAGAGATTGCCTTGCCAAGGAACTTGACGCCGGCAACATCGCGAACCGAATCCGCGGAGCCGCCCTGCCCGCCGCCCATTGCAAGTTTGCGCTTGGCATCGGCCAACTCGCGCTCAAGCTTGCGGCGTTCATCCATCAGCGCCTCAACGCGAGCGAGAACATCTGCCGGCTGCACCTTCAACGACGTCGCGAGCGATTTGACGCGCTCGTCCTGTTCCGCCAGGTATTCACGCGCGGATTCGCCTGTGACCGCCTCGATACGGCGCACGCCGGCACCAACCGCGCTTTCGCCGAGAATACGGATCAGCCCGATCTGACCGGTCGCGCCGACATGCGTGCCGCCGCAAAGTTCGATCGAATAGGGCTTTCCGGCCTTCGCGCCGCGCACGCCCTGGCCCATGGCCACAACGCGAACCTCGTCGCCGTATTTTTCGCCGAACAGAGCCATCGCGCCTTCGGCAATCGCGTCATCGACGCTCATCAGGCGGGTCGTGACCGGCGAATTCTGCAACACGATCTCGTTCGCCATGTCCTCGACGACCTTCAGTTCGTCAGCAGTCATCGGCTTTGGATGCGAAACGTCGAAGCGCAGTCGCTCCGGGGCGACGAGCGAGCCCTTCTGTGCCACATGCGTGCCCAACACTTCGCGCAGCGCCTCGTGCAGCAGGTGCGTGGCGGAATGGTTTGCGCGCAAGCGCGAGCGGCGCGCATGGTCGACCGTCAACGCGACCGCATCACCCGCGTTCACATTACCTTCGACGACAGTGCCGATATGGACAAAGAGGCCCTCGCCCTTCTTCTGTGTGTCCGTGATCTCGATCTTGGCGGTATCGGAGGTAATGACACCCGTATCTCCCATCTGGCCGCCGGACTCACCGTAGAACGGCGTCTGGTTGACGACGATCTGAACCTTGTCGCCGGCCGACGCGGAATCAACCGACGTGCCGTCCTTCACAATGGCCTGAACAACGCCTTCTGCGGTCTCGGTGTCGTAGCCGAGGAACTCCGTCGCGCCGTGCTTCTCCTTGAGTTCGAACCAAATCGTCTCGGTAGCCTTGTCGCCGGAACCGGCCCAGTGCGAGCGCGCCTCGGCCTTCTGCCGCTGCATGGCGTCGGTGAAGCCGGATATGTCTACGCCGATTTCGCGGGCGCGAAGCGCATCCTGCGTCAGGTCGAGCGGGAAGCCATAGGTATCATAGAGTTTGAAGGCGGTTTCGCCATCGAGCATGTCACCCTTGCCGAGCGCCGTCGTGGCATCGGAGAGAAGCGAAAGACCGCGCTCCAACGTCTTACGGAATCGGGTCTCTTCAAGCTTCAGCGTCTCGGAGATCAGCGATTCCGCGCGGACCAGCTCCGGATATGCCCGTCCCATTTCCTGGACAAGCGTCGGCAACAGCTTCCAGATCAGCGGCTCCTTGGCACCGAGCAACTCTGCATGCCGCATCGCGCGGCGCATGATCCGGCGAAGCACGTAACCGCGGCCTTCATTCGAGGGCAACACCCCATCGGCAATCAGGAACGCCGATGAGCGCAGGTGGTCGGCAATAACGCGGTGGCTGGCGCGACGCTCGCCCTCTGCCTTCACACCCGTCACTTCCTCCGAAGCCTCGATCAGGGCGCGGAAGAGGTCGATGTCATAGTTGTCGTGCTTGCCCTGCAGAACAGCAGCGACGCGCTCCAGTCCCATGCCGGTGTCGATCGACGGACGCGGGAGGTCGATTCGCTCTTCCTTGGTGACCTGCTCGTACTGCATGAAGACGAGGTTCCAGATCTCGATGAAGCGGTCGCCATCTTCTTCAGGTGAGCCGGGAGGGCCGCCCCAGATGTGATCGCCGTGGTCATAGAAGATTTCCGAACACGGGCCGCACGGGCCGGTATCGCCCATCGCCCAGAAATTGTCGCTGGTCGGAATGCGGATAATCTTCTCGTCCGGCAAACCTGCGATCTTCTTCCAGAGATTAAAGGCCTCGTCATCCGTGTGATAGACGGTGACCAGCAGCCGCTTGGCGTCGAGCGCGAATTCCTTGGTGATCAGGTTCCAGGCAAGCTCGATTGCCCGCTCCTTGAAGTAGTCGCCGAAGGAGAAGTTGCCGAGCATCTCGAAGAAGGTGTGATGGCGCGCAGTGTAGCCGACGTTATCAAGGTCGTTATGCTTGCCGCCGGCGCGGACGCACTTCTGCGCCGTCGAGGCCGTCTTGTATGGACGCTGCTCCAGGCCGGTGAAAACATTCTTGAACTGGACCATGCCGGCATTGGTGAACATCAGGGTCGGATCGTTGCGCGGCACCAGCGGGCTCGACGAAACGATTTCGTGGCCGTTCTTCTTGAAATAGTCGAGGAAGGTCGACCGGATATCATTCACACCGCTCATGCTATGCCCTTCAATGCTGCCGGAAGGCAGGTCAAAACTTAAATCCAGTGGCTTTTATCGTTCGCCTTAACCACTGTCCAGCAGACAAACAAAACCGGCCGCATTCTGATCAAAGAATACGGCCGGTTTTGAACTGTTGGAAACCGATACGATTAGCCGTCGACGGCCTCGTCCCCGTCATTCGCATCAGGGCCGCCGTTCTGCAGGAAGCGGTCCGCAATCAGACCGGCATTCTGACGAAGCGCCGTCTCAATCTCACGCAGGAGATCCGGATTGTCGCGCAGGAAGAGCTTCGCATTCTCGCGGCCCTGGCCGAGGCGCTGGCTGTTATAAGAGAACCAGGCGCCCGACTTCTCGACAATACCAGCCTTGACGCCTAGGTCGACCAGTTCGCCGGTCTTCGAAACGCCCTCACCATACATGATGTCGAATTCGACCTGCTTGAAGGGAGGCGCCATCTTGTTCTTGACGACCTTGACGCGGGTCTGGTTGCCAATCACCTCTTCGCGCTCCTTGACCGCACCGATGCGTCGAATGTCAAGGCGAACGGACGCATAGAACTTCAGCGCGTTACCGCCGGTCGTCGTTTCCGGCGAACCGAACATGACACCGATCTTCATGCGGATCTGGTTGATGAAGATGACCATGGTGTTCGACTTCGAGATGGAAGCCGTCAGCTTGCGCAGTGCCTGGCTCATCAGACGCGCCTGAAGACCCGGCAGATTATCGCCCATCTCGCCTTCGATTTCGGCACGCGGCGTCAACGCGGCGACGGAGTCGACAACGAGAACGTCGACCGCACCGGAACGGACCAGCGTGTCGGTGATCTCAAGCGCCTGCTCGCCCGTATCCGGCTGTGAAATCAGCAGATTCTGCAGATCGACACCAAGTTTGCGGGCATAGACCGGATCGAGCGCATGTTCCGCGTCAACGAAAGCGCAGATGCCGCCCTTCTTCTGCGATTCGGCAATGGTCTGTAGCGCGAGCGTCGTCTTACCCGAGCTTTCAGGTCCGTAAATCTCTATGATACGTCCTTTCGGAAGACCGCCGATTCCGAGCGCTATATCCAGCCCGAGGGAACCCGTCGACACCGTTTCGATCTCGACAACGTTCTCGTTCGAGCCGAGCTTCATGATTGAGCCCTTGCCGAACGACCGCTCGATCTGTGAGAGTGCCGCTTCAAGTGCCTTGCTTTTGTCCACCGATTTGTCCTCTACAAGCCGCAATGTATTCTGTGACATTCGATCCACCTTTAGGTTATTGAAGCCGCTCAAGCAATGTCGCCGCTGATGCCGATTTTGTACCGCATTTGTTCTCATTGCGCAAGCGGCGCTCAAATAATTGAAACAAAAAGGTAAAACTGCCCGTGTTCTACATTTGTTTTAGTAATGGAAAGCAACAGCTTAGAGATAGGGATCTGCTCGCCAGTCGACCAGTGGCGGCAGGACGATTCGTATCTTTCGGCCACGCGGGATGATGAAATGAAGCGGAAGATTCTTGTCCTTGGCGGAGCCCATATCGACAGGCGCGGACGCATTTCAGGAGACACCGTGGCTGGCGCCAGCAATCCAGGTACATGGTTCGAGGAGCCGGGCGGCGGCGGCTTCAATGCCGCTCGCAATCTTGCCCGGTTGGGCTTCGACGTGACGATGATTTCGCCCCGCGGCGGTGATCCGATCGGCGAGATGGTCAGTGAGGCTGCCGACTTCGCCGGCGTTGATGATCGCCCCTTTGTTTTCCTCGATCGCAAGACGCCGAGCTATACCGCAATCATCGAGAACGACGGAAACCTGGTGATTGCGCTTGCCGACATGGATCTCTACCGCATGTTCGTGCCGAGGCGCCTCTCGATCCGTGCCGTCCGCGATGCCTTTGCCGCGACCGATTTCATCCTCATCGACGCCAACCTGCCAGCAGAGACGCTGGCATCGATCGTCGAGCGTGCGAAGGTGCTTGGCAAGCCGGTGGGCGCAATCGCAATCTCGCCGGCGAAGGCCGTCAAGCTCAAGCCGTGCATCGAAGGGATCGACTACCTTTTCCTCAACGAGGCTGAGGCTGCCGCATTGACCGGCGAGCGCCCCAACGATCCAGCACACTGGCCGTCACTGCTGGGTGACATCGGTTTGCGCGGCGGCGTCGTCACGCGCGGACAACGCGAGCTGATCGCCTTTGCGGATCGCCACGCGATAGCCCTGCAGCCCGCAAATCTGGAAGGCGTCGCGGATGTCACCGGCGCGGGAGACTCGCTTGCAGCCGGCGTAATCTCAGGATTGATGCGCGGGATTTCCTTGGTCGATGCCGTTCGCGAAGGCGCCGCAGCAGCAGCGCTGACCGTACAATCGCCGCATGCGGTCAATGAAAACCTTTCCCCGGATCTGATCAGGGAGACACTTTCCCTTGTTCCACCGGCGAGAATTTTGCATTGAAGGCCGTACCGATGAAATGGAAGAGACAATGACGAAACCGTTCTCCCCCCTCCTGCCGATCGCCTATTCCAAAGAAGTCGCAAGCGCCAAGCAGCGCGGCGCGCCGATCGTGGCACTTGAATCGACCATCATCACGCATGGCATGCCCTACCCCGGCAACATCGAGATGGCCCGCAGCGTCGAGGCGCTCATTCGTGAGCAGGGTGCCGTGCCAGCCACTATCGCGGTCATTCACGGAACGCTGCATATCGGCCTCGAATCCGATCAGCTGGAGCAACTGGCGCAGGCCAAGGACGTCCTCAAGGTTTCTCGCGCCGATCTCGCCTTCGCGATCGCCGAGCGCCGTCACGGTGCAACGACCGTAGCAGCGACCATGATCGCCGCCGAGCGTGCCGGCATCAAGGTCTTCGCCACCGGAGGCATCGGCGGTGTTCACCGCGGCGCTGAGGAAAGCTTCGATATTTCCGCTGACCTCGAGGAACTCGGCCGCACCGGCGTCATCGTCGTCTGCGCCGGCGCCAAGGCTATCCTCGACATTCCGAAAACCCTGGAGGTGCTGGAAACCGCGGGCGTTCCTGTCGTCACCTATGAAAGCGAGGAATTCCCCGCCTTCTGGTCCCGTGCCTCGGGATTGCGCAGTCCACTGACGCTGAACAGCCCGGCCGCCATCGCCAACTTCCAGACGGTGCGCGAGCAGCTCGGCATTGACGGCGGCATGCTGATAGCCAACCCCGTGCCGGAGGCGGACGAGATCCCCCGGGAGGAAATGGAGATCTACATCGAGCGCGCGCTCGATAGCGCAGAGCGCGATGAAATCAGCGGCAAGGAAGTGACGCCTTACCTGCTCAGCACGATCTTTGACCTGACCGACGGCCAGAGCTTGAAGACCAACATTGCGCTCGTAGAAAACAACGCGCGACTGGCGGCAGAAATTGCCGTCGCGCTGGCTGGCTGATCGTTTAGAAAGGGGCGCTGCGGCGCCCCTTAACTGTCCAGCGTCTCTTTGACGACAACGGCAAGCTGCTTCAGGGAGAACGGTTTCGGCAGGAAGCCAAACTTGGAATCCGGCGGCAGGTTGCGGGCAAACGCGTCTTCGGCATATCCCGAAACGAAGATGAACTTCAGGTTCGGATAGTTCTTGCGCAACTCGCGCAGCAGCGACGGACCATCCATCTCCGGCATCACGACATCTGAAACGACAATGTCGACCTTGCCTTCGAGCTCCTCCATGATATCGAGCGCCTCGACGCCAGACCCGGCCTCGTAAACCGTATAGCCGCGTGTCTCGAGCATGCGCTTGCCCCCACGACGCACTGCTTCCTCATCCTCCACCAGGAGAATAACCGCTGAACCCGTTAGGTCCTCGGGTTGCTCGACCGGTGCCGGCGCCTGTTCCGCAAGCGCGCCGATAACAGGCGTGACGGCATCACCTTCGGCGGCAACCGCTGGCTCGACAATGTGGCGCGGCAGGAAGACGCGGAATGTCGTGCCTTTGCCAACTTCCGACTCCGGCTGAATGTAGCCACCTGATTGCTTGACGATGCCGTAGACCATCGCGAGACCAAGGCCCGTTCCCTTGCCCACCTCTTTTGTCGTGAAGAAGGGCTCGAAGATCTTGTCCATGATCTCGGGCGCAATGCCGGTCCCGTTGTCCGAAACCTCGACGAGAACCATGTCTTCATGCGGCATGTAGGAATAGTTGAATGCCGCGACCTCTTCCGCCGTCACATTCTTCGTACGAAGCGTGAGCTTGCCGCCCTGCGGCATGGCATCTCGGGCGTTGACGCAAAGGTTGATCAGCACCTGTTCGAACTGTGACAGGTCGGTCTTCACAGGCCAGAGATCGCGGCCGTACTCGACATCAAGCTTCACATTGGTACCGGAAAGCAGGCGGTCGACCAGCATCCTGAGGTCGCCGACCACGTCAGTCAGATTGAGCACCGTCGGTCGCATTGTCTGCTTGCGCGAGAAGGCCAGTAGTTGCCGAACAAGCACGGCGGCACGATTGGCGTTGCGCTTGATTTCCATCAGGTCGGCAAAGCCCGGGTCGGCGGGTCGCGCCTGTAGCAGCAGATGATCGGAGGAGAGCAGGATGGCCGTCAGAACGTTGTTGAAGTCGTGCGCAATGCCACCGGCCAGCGTGCCGACCGCGTTCATCTTCTGCGTCTGCGCCATCTGCGCCTCAAGCGCCTTCTGCTCGGTCACCTCGACGGCATAGACGATCGCGGCCTCTTCCGGCGCCTCGTCGCTCTGATCGATCACCGCGTTGACGTAGAAGCGGAAATGGCGGGCTTCATCCGTTGGCGTACGAGAGTCGATCGGCGGGATATCGCCCTGCCGATCCTTCGCCGCCGCAAGCGCCTGCTGCAGTTTCGACTTATCGCTGTCCTGGACAATGATTTCGAGTAAGGCGCCGTTCTCGACGTCATTCCGGGAGACAATCCCGGAAAACAGTTTCAGGAACGGGGCATTGGTTCGCAGGATACGGCCTTCGCCATCGACCGAGGCAATTGCCATCGGCGTGTTGTTGAAGAAACGAGTAAACCGCATCGCGGCCGCCGTCCCCGACTGATCGTTCTCGCCGCTTTTCTGCCGCGTCAGAACAATCGACCGGCTTTCTCCCGGAGCACCATCGCGCATCGACGTCACGCTGTGGACGATCTGGGCCGGCAGACTCTGGCCGTTCATCTTCTTCAGGTCGAGATCGAGCGTTACCGTCTTTTTCAGGCCCGGATCAGCCTGCACCGATTGGATGAGCGCAAGTCCCTCGCCTGCGACGAAATCGCCGATCGTTACGGAGCCTGGAACGAATTTGGTGAGATCGATGCCAAGCCATTCCGCCAGCGTTGCATTGAGGTAGAATATCTCCCCTTTGCGACCGGCCGAAAAGAACCCGGCTGGCGCGTGGTCAAGATAGTCGATCGCATTTTGCAGTTCCTTGAAGAACCGCTCCTGATCGTCACGCTCGGATGTGATGTCGCTGATCTGCCAGATGTGGAGTGGCTTGCGCCCGATCTCCTCGCTCTGCAGAGTCCGCGCTTTGAGGCGGTACCAATGCGCTCCTGCACCGTTCGTCGAGGGGCCCAGCGACCGCAACAGGCGGAACTCCTCACTGCCCTCCCGCCCTTCGCGAAGCCCGTTGGAAAGACGATAAAGCGCCTCGTTCGATTCCCGATGACGCGACAGCAGCGCTTCGAGCGTCTGAACTTCTGTCGATTTGCGGGCGCCTGTCAACTCGCCATAGGCCGCGTTCGCATAGACGATGCGCCCTTTGTCATCGGTAATTAGCGACCCATCGGGGTGGCTGTTCAGAAATGCCCGCGCGAGGCTATCGGACTGCCGCTGCGGCATGACCTCGATAAAGCCGATCACCGACGACACGAGGAAGAAAATCCCGACCATGGCAAGCACGCCAAGAACGCCAAGCACCATTTCGTTGTCGAGAGAACTTTTGAAAACAACGAATGCAGCGGCTGCACCGATCAGCACAAGCGCAAGCAGGATGATCCGCAAGGCCGTTCCCGTGCGGCCCCCGCGGTCCAAGAGCGGTTCGCTATAATCGTCGGCCTGACGCGGTCTCGTCATCTATTCCCTCGCATGGCCTGCCGGGCTTCACTCGTAATGGGGAGAAAGCAGGAATCAGGCGTCATTTCCTTCTTATCAATTTGCGGTCCCCGCAAAAACACTGGTCTCTGTGAAGACTGATTGAATTCACAACGAACAGCGCCAATTTCGCCATTAAAATGCGTTGTTAAGAAAGCATGTTCGAATTCCACTTCGGGTTGGCGTGACTGGACAAGGCCATCGGGACTTGTCTACGAAGTGGTAAAGTCGCCATGTGGTTCAAAACCGCGAAGGGAGTAAGCCAAGATGTTCGATAATCTCATGGGAGCCTATGGGAGCCGCTTCCTTCTCGCCGCCGGCGGCGTCGGCATAGCTCTATTGCTGCTGATTGTCGTGCTCTGGTTCATGCGAAACCGGGCGCCTTCGCCCTTCGTGCGGGGTGGCCGCAACCGTCAGCCACGGCTGCAGGTCCTCGATGCGGCGGCCGTCGATGCGCGCAGACGCCTCGTCCTCGTCCGCCGCGACGATGTCGAACATCTGATTATGATCGGCGGACCGACCGATATCGTCATCGAGAGCAAGATTGGCGAGGCCGCCGACAAGCCCGTATCGCTCGAGACAGCTCAATCGGCCGCTGCGCCCGCGCCGGTTGCTACCCCCGTGATGTCACCACAGCTCGAGGCCCCGCCCGAGCAGCCGGCGCCTGTTCGCATCACGCAGGCGGAACCCCAGGATGCGCTACCGATCCGCAGCCATACGCCAGCTGAAGCTTACGTGCCCGACCGCGCGCCGATCGAAGCCCGCCCGGAACCGGTTATCGTCGCCACGCCGCCCTCGCCTCCGCCCGTCATCGGCGAACGTGAGCGTGCCCCGCGTCCGGCACCATCATTCGAGCCACGCCCGGAACCGCGCCCGGCGCCGGCCCCGATCGAGGCCTCCGCTGCCGCAGACATTCTCGATTCGGCCCGCGAGCGTGTGCTTTCGCAACAGCGCATCGAGCCGCATGTCACCCCTCCGTCGGTCCGGAACGCGCCCGCGCCCGTGCAGCCCTCATCGGCATTCGTCGAGGTTGGCACGCTAGCGCCGGCTGCACAGCCCAGCGACTTCCAGCGCATCCTCGAGGAAGAAATGACAAGTACACTTGCCGCCGAGCGCATCGTGCCGACGCCACAGGTGCCCGCTGCAAGACCCGCTCCGGCGCCCGGTAACCTGCCGCGCCGTGATCCTGACATGGCGCCGCTCACAGGTGCTGATGCCGCGCTTCAAAACGAGGTCGCACGCATCTTCGGCGAGATGAGCGTCAACCGCGACAAGTAGGCGGGTCGATCCCAAAAACAAAAGGGCACCGTGTTTCCGCGGTGCCCTTTTATCTTTTATGTCGGGACTATTCGTCCCGGTAAACCTTTTCCCGGCGCTCGTGCCGCTCTTGAGCCTCGATGGAGAGCGTCGCGATCGGTCGAGCGTCAAGCCGCTTGAGACCGATTGGTTCGCCGGTCTCCTCGCAATAGCCGTAGGTGCCGTCTTCGATACGTTGCAGTGCTGCGTCGATCTTGGAAATCAGCTTTCTCTGGCGGTCGCGGGCACGCAGTTCGATAGCCCGGTCGGTTTCGGACGATGCCCTATCGGCAAGGTCCGGGTGGTTTGCGCTTTCCTCGGCCAAGTGGTCGAGGGTTTCGCGCGCCTCTCTGAGAATGTCGTTCTTCCAGGCGACGAGCTTGGCTCTAAAGTAAGCCCGCTGATTGCCATTCATGAACTCTTCCTCTTCCGAGGGTACGTAGTTGCTAAGATCGATCTTCTCACTCAACGCGATTCTCCTGAAGAACATCTCATCTGGCGGGTGTATATCGCGAGCACTACGGTTGATTCAAGCCAAATACGCTAGGTAAACAGTTTTTTAAATCTGTCATATTTTTAAGCTAACAGGCTATTTTCTCACCCTTATTCCGCCGGATGCATATTCCTCTCCCGGTAACCCCATACTTTCCCAAGCCGGATTTAGGCGCGACACCTGCGGCCGCGGTTGACGCACGGGCCGCTCACCCGCTACTGAAAAAGTCCCTTCGACGTGGATTTTCCTATGGCCGCAATCACGCCTCCGCCTTCCCGGATTTATCTGCTGCGGCACGCCGAAGCCGCTTGGGCCGCACCTGGACAACGTGATTTCGACCGCCCGCTCAGCGACAAAGGCTATGCCGAGGCCGAACTCGTCGCCGACAGGGCCGCGGACAAGGGGTATCGGCCGGATCTCGTACTGAGTTCGACAGCGGCGCGTTGCCGGGACACGGCCGATGCCGTACATCGGGCCATGGGTTCCACACTCGACCTTCGTTTCGTCGACGAGCTTTATAATGCCTCACAGGACATCTATCTCGAGATCATCGATGCCCAGCAGGCGATCGACTCAGTCATGCTGGTGGGCCACAACCCGACGATGGAGCAAACGCTGGAAGCGTTGATCGGCCACGAGGCACTCTGTCAGGCATTGCCGACCGGCTTTCCGACGGCCGGTCTTGTGGTTCTGGACTATGACGGTGTGTCGGCAGGCTGGCGTCTCGTCGATTTCGTGATCGACTAAGCTCTTTTCGCGGAACGTCTTTTCGCGTCGATCCGGGGTTCCTATATGGCTTGTCACGATACAACCGGGATTCCGCCTTGCCGCCCAGCCTGACCTCCTTCACAGATGACGCGCGCATCGCCCTCGACAATTTCGCGGACCGGGCATCTGGCCTGATCAATCCAACTGTGCGCCTTGGCGTCACCGGCCTATCGCGCTCTGGCAAGACCGTCTTCATTTCCTCCCTCGTCCACAACCTGCTGCACGGCGGCCGGCTGCCGCTCTTCGAGCCAGTGCAGTCCGGTCGTGTCTCGGCGGTCCGGCTTGAGCAGCAGCCGGATGATGCAGTGCCGCGCTTCCAGTATGAAGATCACATCCGCTCCCTCGTGAAGGACCGCGTCTGGCCGGATTCCACACGCGCCATCTCGGAATTGCGCATCACACTCGAATATCAAAGTGCCAGCGGCTGGAATCGTCTCTTCTCGCCCGGTCGGTTGTCGATCGATATCGTCGATTATCCTGGTGAATGGCTGCTCGACCTGCCGCTGCTCGCAAAGAACTATCGCGCGTTCTGCGAGGAAACGATTGCTTTGGCCAAAACGGGCGTTCGCGCAGACCTTTCGCACGCTTGGCTGACACTCGCCCACACCGCGGACATCAGTGCTCCCGCCGACGAAATGCGGGCCCGCGACCTTGCAACTTCCTTTGCCGATTACCTCAAAGCCTGCAAAGCAGACGAACGCTCGCTTTCCACGCTCCCACCCGGCCGCTTTCTATTGCCTGGCGACCTCGATGGCTCTCCCGCCCTGACCTTTGCGCCGCTCGCGCTTCCGCCCGAGGGCAAAGCACAAAAGGGATCGCTGTGGGCGATGATGGAACGACGCTACGAGGCCTATAAATCGGTCGTCGTGAAGCCTTTCTTTCGCGAGCACTTTGCCCGTCTCGACAGGCAGATCGTGCTGGTCGATGCGCTGCAAGCCATCAACCGTGGCCCCGAGGCGGTACAGGACCTCGAACGCGCCCTGACGGACGTTCTTGCATGCTTCCGACCAGGCACGAATTCCTGGCTGTCTTCATTGCTTGGCCGCCGCATCGACCGCGTCCTGGTTGCCGCGACCAAGGCCGACCACCTGCATCATGAAAGCCACGACCGGCTCGACGCCCTCACCCGCCGCCTGGTTGAGCGCGCAGCTGAGCGCATTGGAATGGCGGGGGCAGGAATCGACGTCATGGCACTTGCCTCTGTCCGCGCCACCCGCGAAGCGACAGTGAAACGCAACGGTCATGACCTCCCGGTCATCGTCGGGACACCGATGGAGGGAGAAACCATTGGTGGTGAACGTTTCGATGGCCATAGGAAGACGGCGATATTTCCGGGAGACCTTCCTGCGGACCCGGAGAACCTGTTCGAGCGAATCGAATCTGGAGAGCCCGACACCTCGCTGCCCGATATAAATGTCGTGCGCTTTCGTCCACCGCACCTCGAAGAAACGGGCGGCGGCATAAAGCTTTCGGTCCCACATATTCGCCTCGACCGCGCCATGCAGTTTCTGTTCGGAGATCGCCTCGCATGATCAAGCCACCATCCGAACAGCCGGTCCACCGCGCGCCGGCCGCGTTTTCTTATGAAGAGGACCCAGCGGTCCGACCGACAATCGAGACCAAACACCGCCAGCGAAAGCCAGGCAGCTTCACCGACGAGGTCGTGCTGACCGCCGACGAGGACGATCCATTCCTCAATCCTGAAAAGGATGTCCCTCCCGTGCCGGTCGCCGTTCCCCGCAAGCGCGGCACGTCGTTTGCGAAAATCGCAGCGGCCGCATTCGGCATTCTCTTCTCGCTTGCCTTCGGCCTTTGGACCGACAGTCTTATCCGCAATCTTTTCAGCCGCGCCGATTGGCTGGGCTATGCGGCGCTCGCGGCGCTGGCGATCGGCGTTCTGGCTGTGATTGCCATCGTTGTTCGCGAAACAGCCGGAATGATGCGATTGACGGCTGTGCAGGGGATCAAGGCGGAAGCGGAGACCGCCATGGTCGAGGCTAAGCCGGCGAAGGCGCGCGCACTGGTCAAGCGCCTGGAAACCTTGCTGTCCGACAAGCCCGAGACGGCAAAAGGCCGAGCCACTCTCAAGGCGGCGGAAGCTGATATCATCGACGCGCCACACCTCATTGCCCTCGCGGAACGCGAACTCCTGGCCCCGCTCGACAGGCAAGCCCGAGCTCTGATCGTCAATGCATCGAAAAGGGTCTCCATCGTCACCGCTGTCAGCCCACGCGCCATCGTCGATCTGCTCTACGTACTTTATGAAGCTGCCCGACTCGTTCGCGCGATGGCGGAGCTCTACGGCGGTCGGCCTGGCACACTCGGCATGATCCGACTCATGCGAGATGTTCTGGCGCATCTCGCCGTTACCGGCTCAATCGCTGTCGGCGACAGCCTTGTGCAGCAGGTGCTCGGCCATGGACTGGCCTCGAAACTGTCGGCGCGCCTTGGCGAGGGCGTCATCAACGGCCTGATGACCGCCCGCATCGGAATCGCTGCCATGGATCTCTGCCGTCCCCTTTCCTTCCATGCCCTGAAACGTCCGGGAATCGGCGACTTCATCGGCGATTTGACTCCCTCGATGACGTCGCGCGACAAGAATTCCTGAGAATTGACGGTTTTGTTGCGCCCCGCCGCGTCTCAAACACGGCGTGGAAATACTTGTCGTGAATTCAATACTCTACCGCCACACTCTCACATTCCGCCAACTGCGAAAACGCCCCGCTCGTTAGTGTTTTCGGATGACGGGAAACCAACTGTTAACCATTATTCGGCAAAACTTGGCACCAGTTAAGCGATGGTGTCGCCAGGGAAAATCCATGTATTCGCGCAAGTTTCTTCTTCTTTTCGGGCTCGCTGCGGTGGCGCTGTCACCAGTCGCCGACATGGCCCCGTCCGCGACAGCTGCAACACGTGACAAAGCCTTCTTCGAGTCCGTCGCCGGCACCTGGCGAGGTCCCGGCGAGATCGTTGCCGGCAAGTACAAAGGCACGAAATTCACCTGCAATCTCGTAGGGGAACCGGTCAGCGCGGGCGGCACGGGTATCAAGCTTGACGGAAGTTGCAGGGTTGGTGTCTTCAAGCAGCCGATGACGGCGCTCATCACGCAGTCCGGCAGTTCCTATAAGGGCAAGTTCCTTGATGGTGCCGATGGCAAGGGTCTCGACGTCGTTTCGGGTGCGGTAACGCAGGATACGGTGGTCGTCGGCCTCAACCGCTCCAAGCTGAACGGCGCTATGATTGCTCGCGTCAAAGACGACAAGACCATGAACGTTACCGTTTCCGTTAAGGTCGAAAGCCAGATGATCCCGGTCATCGGCCTGACGCTTACGCGCCAACTCGACGAAATCGCCGTCGGCTCCGTCGAATAATTCCAACGCGTACCTGAAAGCGGCGGATTTCCCGCCGCTTTTTTGTTTCAGACGGTATGCCACCAAGTGCTGCGGTCATCGGCAACCTCGATCCCCTGCACATCAGCCTTCGTCAGCCATTCGCGAACCGGTGCCCCATTGACGAGCAGTTTCGGAGCAAAGTCGGCAAGCGGCATCAACACGAAGCCACGGTCCGTCATGCGCGGGTGCGGGAGTTCGAGACGCGGCGCCGATTGCACCACATCGGCATAGGTCAGGATATCGATATCGAGTGTTCGCGGTCCCCACCGCTCGATGCGCTCTCGTTTCATCCCTCGTTCGATATCGAGGCAGACGTCGAGAAGCGCCTCTGGAGCAAGCGTTGTCTGGACTTCAGCGCAAGCGTTGAAGAAATAGGACTGGTCGGTTTTGCCCCAGGGCGGCGTACGATAGAGCCGCGACACCGCTACCACCCGGCAATCGGACCGTCGGTCAAGCGCTCTTAGTGCGACCGCCATCGCATGGACGGGCTCGCCGAGATTGCCGCCGAGGCCAAGTGTTGCGGTCTTGAAAACGGACTCAGGCAAAGTGTTCGATGCTCACCTGGACGAAATCCAGAACACCCGGCACCGGCGCGTTCGGCTTGCGGACAGTAATCTTTGCACGCTTGACCTGCGGAAACTTTGCGCAAAGTCCTTTTGCTATATCAAGGGCAAGCGCCTCGATAAGGTAGCGACGCTTGCCTGTGACAATCTCCTCGATCACCGTGAAGGCGATACCGTAGTTGACCGTATCGTTGATGGAATCGCTCTCTAGAGCATCGCCGGCAATGACTTCGAGCTCGGCATCCACAAAGAAGCGCTGGCCGAGGAACTCCTCCTCGTCGTGAACGCCGTGGCGGGCAAAGAACGCACAGTTCTGAAGCGTGATTGTGTAAGTGGTGCTCATGCCGAGTGTCCTTGCTCCAAACTATAGCGCGCCGCGAGCATAGCATCAGCGATGGCCAAAGCATCCCTGTTGATTGCGACATCGTGCACACGAAAAATGACCGCTCCGGAAAGACGCAGCAACACGCTCGTCGCTGCCGTTCCTGCGTCCCGGTCGGCCGCTTCCCTGCCCGTGATGGCGCCGACAAAACGCTTGCGCGATGTCCCGGCAAGCAGCGGTAATCCAAGGCGGTGAAGTTCGCCGAAACGCACCATCAGCTCAATATTCTCTTCGGTATCCTTCGCAAAGCCGAAGCCCGGATCCAACACGATGCGATCCCTTGCGACCCCCGCGACCGATGCGATTTCGAGCGAGCGTTGCAGGAAGAGAAACTGGTCGGCGATCACGTCGGCAAGCTTCTCCCGTTCGCGGCCCGTGTGCATCAGGCACAGTCCTGCGCCGGTATCAGCAGCGATCTTTCCGATCTCCGGCTCCTTCTGCAATCCGAATACGTCATTGATAACATGCGCTCCCGCGCTGACCGCAAGCCGGGCGGTCTCGGCCCGATAGGTGTCGATCGAGATCAACGCATCGGTCTTGCTGCGCAACGCCTCGATCACCGGCAGGACTCGTGCCTGCTCTTGCAGGGGAGTGACGATATCCGCGCCGGGACGTGTCGACTCGCCGCCGATATCGATGATCTGAGCCCCCTCCTCGGCGGCCTGAAGCGCGTGCGCAACAGCGGCATCGACAGTGTCGTAACGTCCGCCATCAGAGAAGGAATCCGGCGTCGCGTTGACGATCGCCATAATAACGGCGCGTGTGCCCAGTTCTATCTCACGGCCATGCCCGACGCGCCAGAAACTGCTCCCAAGCTGTGCCAACGGCAATTCATCCTATCGATCGAAAAAGGCGCCAACCATATTGCGCTGGCCGTGCCTATGCCCCAAGCTCCGCCAAACTTCAACATGAGTATCTGCAGAATGCTTTCCGTACCGCGTTATATGCCCTTCGTGCTCGGGTTTTCCATGGTCGTACCAGCGTGTCCTCCGGCCTCTGCCGCCGTCATTGCGACCAAGAGCTACTCCTACTTCGCGATCGGGGGCAAAACCGCGGATCAGCTCGATCAACAGCTGAGCTCCAACGGACCGACGGCAAGCGGGTCGTCAGCCCGCCATCCCGGCGCGACCAAAATCCGTTTTGGCGGCGACGCCACCTATGTCCAGACGGGCGGCAAGTGCAAGGTTGGCAACGCCAAGGTAACGGTCCATACGCAGATTATCCTGCCGCGCTGGACAAACCGCAAAGGCGCCAGCAAACAGCTCTCTATGGTCTGGGATGCACTCTCGAGCGACATTAAGCGCCACGAAGAACGCCATGCCGAAATTGCCCGAAACCAAGCGCGCGTCATGGAAAGACAGATTCTCGCTCTACCGCCACAACCCAATTGCGAGCGGATGCAGGAACTCGTCACCGACGTATCGACGCGCGGCATCGAGGAACACGATCGGCTGCAGGCCCGATTCGACCGAGTCGAAGCTGCCAATTTCGAGAATCGGATGATGAGGTTGCTCGACCACCGGCTAAAAAAATCCGGCGGCGCAAGATAGCCGATTCTTGGGTCAAAAACGATCACAGAAGTTTAGCCGCGCAACAAAACTTGTGTGAAACCGCTGTCGCCCCAGTGTTTTAGTGGTTATTTCTCGGTCTAGCTAAATCAACCACAACGCGGTAATATTCAAACATTCGAAAGTTCAGGTCGGTAAGCTCGAACTTTCGCTCCTGGGTTCTCCTGGCGCGTTGCGAAGCCGCGGATGATCCTCCCTCGTCCGTAGGTAATGCGCCTACCTCGCCTCGCTCGTCTAACGGCCAGCGAGGCTTTTTTTGGGGAGTGCAGTGAAATTAGGCCTGCCGCTCGGGCACGTGGACGGTGAGGCCATCCAGGGCTGCCTTCATCCTGATCTGACAGGAAAGGCGCGACGTCGGGCGCACGTCAAACGCGAAATCGAGCATATCTTCTTCCATGGCCTCGGGCGGACCAACGCGCTCCGTCCACTCGTCGTCGACGTAGACATGACAGGTTGCGCAGGCGCAGGCGCCGCCGCACTCCGCCTCGATGCCCGGCACCGAATTGCGCACGGCATTTTCCATAACAGTCGATCCCTGATCGACATCAAGATCGAAGCGCGTGCCGTCGAAGGCGACAATGGTCAATTTGGGCATGATGATTTCCGGTGGTCGTCAATGGGAGGGTCTGGATTTTTCTTCCAACAAATCGCCGAGGCAGTCAACATCGACCGCTCGATGCTCTTCATCACAAATTGAGAAGCGACGCGCTTGTCAAAATGCGCCATGCCGAAGGTCACAAAAAGACCCGCTGCCCTGAAATGGGCCAGCGGGTCTTTTACCCATGTTGACTTTGCATCGATTAGCGGCAGAGCTTGAGAATAAAATTCTCGGCTTCGATTACCGCAATGCCGACCGCCGCCATGCTGGCAGCGTCGCCGCAATTACCCTCGAGCGCTTCGGCTGCCGCATGAACACGAAACGCGCCAATGGCTCCAGCCGCGCCCTTGAGGCGGTGTGCCGCGGCTTCTATAATCTTGGCATCGCCGGACGACATCTCCTGCAGGCAAGCCCGCGCCTGCCGCGCAAACATCTGCAGGACTTCGATTTCCAGGCTCTTGTCGCCCATTGTCTGATTTGCCAGATGCACCAGATCGACCGGACGTTCGTGCGAAGGGCGAGGCCCCTTGCAATTGTCGGGCGCCGCGAACGCAATACTGACTGCTGCCATGTGCCAATTCTCCCGTCGTCTATCCCGCCGTTTCATCATCGTGCGGGGTACTGGATGGGAATCGCGTTAAATTCCGGCACATTCAGGGCGGATTTCTCGGGATATGGTTAACGCCCGATAAACGGCGTTAACTCTTTGGTTTTTAAAGACGCACATTTCTTAAATGATGTTAACAAGACCTTAATACCGGGGGATTTGACCGGTTGCGTTAATTGTCTAGCAGTCGCGGATGTGTCACTACGATACTACTGGGCGAGCTTGCCGGCACCTGCCTTTGCTCGCCAAGTGGATAATGGTAATGTTTTGATACCGTCTGTATGAAAAAGCAGCTATCCACTCTGAAATGATATGCTTATCCGTCCTCGGCAATGTGGGCGGGCGGGCTCAGAGGCTAAGGTTTTGTTCGGGCTCGGCGGGAAGCCCGGATGCGTTGTTGAACCGGCTGGGATGTAACGAGGCGTAACGTAAATGGCGAACAACAAGTACAACGAGTCGATCGAGGACAAGGCGTTCAAGGCATTGGACGAAGCGCTCCAGATCGACTTCGGAGAAGACGATACGCTGTCTCGCAACGGCAAGACCGACGCCCCGGAGGCCAAATTGTCCGAAACACCAAGTGCCCGCAATCAGCAGAGCCAAACAGACGCCAAGCGTGCCCGTGCCGCTAACACGCCTCGCCAGCCCGAACAGCCGTCGCGCGCGCCCTCCTTCGCGGCCAACGATGCCAACCGCATCTCGCCGGCTTCGCTCCTGAAGTCCCTGGAGAACGGCACCAGCCGCTCGGCAGTGCGCAACGCAACGCTCGTGTCGCTTCTCTGGATTGTCGCGGGACTTGGCCTGATGGCCCTGCTCTACTCGCCCCAGATCTGGCAGATCCGCTCCCTCGCCGATCTTTTGGCGCTTCCGGGTGTCATCGCCGGCTTCATCGGCATCATTGTGCCGGTACTGTTGTTCTATGCCTTCGCCGTCATGATGGCCCGCGCCCAGGACATGCGCAACGCAGCACGTTCCATGGCCGAAGTCGCGCTTCGCCTCTCCGAGCCGGAAACCGTCGCTTCCGAACGCATCATGACCGTCGGCCAGGCCGTTCGCCGCGAAGTCTCCGCCATGAATGAAGGCATCGAGCGTACTATTGCGCGCGCCTCGGAGCTTGAAACCCTCGTCCATTCCGAGGTCAATGCGCTTGAGCGGAGCTACGCCGACAATGAATTGCGCGTACGCGGCCTCGTGCACGAGCTCGGCTCGGAGCGCGAAGCGATCGTTAATCACGCCGAGCGCATCCGCACGTCGATCGCCGGCGTGCACGACCAGCTTAAGGAAGATCTGTCGCTTGCCACGGAAGAGATCGCCGTACGCCTAGCGACTTCAGGTGAAGCCTTCGCATCGATGATCGACACGCGCGCCGCGGCGATCACTGAAAAATCCGAGTCGGCGATCCAGTCGCTCGGCACGCTGCTGGCGGCAAAGACGGATTCGCTGCTCCAAACGCTGACCTCGTCTGGATTTGCGCTAACAAACGAATTCGACACCCGACTGGACTCCCTCACGTCGAGCCTCAGCGAACACGGAGAGCAGATCCTCCGGCAGTTCGAGACGCGTGCGTCCACGATGGACAGCAACGCCGAGAAGCTCAATGCCGCGCTGAACGACCGCGCCCGTCAGCTGAACGAGATCCTGATTGCCCGCACCCGTGAGATCAACGAGAGCCTGACCGGTGGCGAGCGCACGATCAGCACCACGCTTGATGACGTCCTTTCCAAGCTCAACAGCGCACTGGACGAGAAGGGTTCGAGCTTCCGTCAGAGCCTACAATCGAGCGTCGACGACACTATTATGGACCTCGATCTTCGCTCCGGCTTCTTTGACGAAAGGCTCCAGGCAACTGTCGCGCAGCTCTCGACCTCGTTCGATGAGCGTGTCGCGGAATTCGCCAATGCCTTCGACAAGCGCGCCGGCTCGCTCGACACGAAGCTGATGGAAAGCCTCAATCGCATCAACGACACGATGACCGGCGGTTCAGACGCGCTGAACGGTATCCTGAGTTCGAGCATCGAGCGCCTTGGCGCGTCGCTCACCGACCAGTCCTTCACGCTGGCCACCGCCCTTGCCACCAGCCAGGAAGTCATGGAAAGCTCGCTGGCGGGCAAGGTCTCGGAAGTCACCGAGGCCATCCATACGCATACGACGGGTATGACGTCTGCGCTCAGCCACGCCACCTCCGAGATCTCCCTGGCGCTCGCATCGGGCACGTCCGAACTCCACAACAATCTCTCCGCGCGCGCGACGGAATTCCGCGACACGCTGCTGTCCACGACCTCCGATCTAAGCTCCGCCGTCTCCGCTGGGACCGATCAGATCACCTCGGCCTTTGGTCGTGCCGACGAACTGAACACGATGATCTCCAGGCGCGCAGCAGATATTACGCAGGCGCTCGATTTCGCGCACGAGCGGATCGACGGAGTGATGACCGATCGCGGCGGCGCGCTGACGGCTGCCCTCGCGGAGAGCCAGGACCGGTTCGAGAGCACGCTTGCAAGCCGCTCCGAGGCAATCATCAGCGCAGTTTCCGGCAGCCATCAGCGCCTCGCCGACACCCTCGACGACAAGGCGATGACGCTGGCCATTTCGCTGGATGAAAGTCAGAACCGTTTCGAGGATACGATCGCCAAGCGTGCCGAAGCGATTGCCGCTTCGATCGCCAGCGGCCACGACAAGCTTGCCGACACTCTTGATGACAAGGCGATGGCACTCGCGATTTCCCTCAACGAGGGGCAGTCCCGCCTTGCCGACACACTTGGCCTTCATGTCGACGCGGTCGCAAACCAGCTCGCCGGCAGCCACGAAAAGCTCAGCGAAGTGCTTGACGACAAGACGATGGCGCTCGCCATCTCTCTCAATGAAAGCCAGACGCGCCTTGCCGACACCCTCGGACATCACGCTGAGACCATCGCGAACCAACTGGTCGGCGGCCACGAGAAGCTCACAAAGGCTCTCGACGATCGGGCAATGGCGCTTGCCATTTCCCTCAACGAAAGCCAGACCCGTCTCGAAGACACGCTCGGCCATCACGCGGAAACGATCAGCAACTCGCTTTCCGGCGGACATGACCGGATCACCGAAGCGCTCGACGACCGCGTCATGGCACTCGCCGTATCCCTGAACGAAGGTCATAGCCGCATCGAGGATGCGCTTGGCCGGCGCGTCGATACCATCGCGAATTCGATTGCCACGGTTCAGGATCGTCTTTCGGATACGCTCGACGAGAAGGCCATGGCGCTCGCGATCTCCTTCAGCGAAAGCCAGGGCCGCTTCGACGACGCACTGGAAGCGCGTACCAATGCATTGCTTGACACGGTGGCCGGCGCTGAATCCCGCGTTGCCGGTGCCCTCGTTGACAAGTCGGACGCAATTCGCAGCGCCTACACCCAGAGCCAGGAACGCCTCGAGCGCACGTTGAACGATCACGCATCGACGCTCGCCAACACGCTTTCGAGCGGCGGAGACCGCATCGAGCAGCTGACCGGCGGTGCTGCCGCCCGCATCGAAGACAGCCTGAGCAACGCGCACCGGCGGCTGGAAACGTTACACGGCGACGCAGCCACGCGCATCGAGGGCGGTCTGGATTCGGCTCACGAACGCATTCGCTCGACGCTCACCGATCGCGAACAGGCGATCAATCTCGCGCTGACCGATGCTCACACTCGCCTCAATGACACGCTTTCCGACCAGGCGACGACCATTGGCGCATCGATCGCCACCAGCGTCGGCATGCTGGAAATGTCGCTGGAAGACCACGAGGCTTCTCTTCGCCAGACGATCGACAACAGTGGCCGAGCTCTCGAAGATCGCCTGCGCGACAGCACCGGCCATATTGCCGGTCGCTTCCAGGAGGCTGCAGGCGAGATCTCGCGCACGGCAGAAACCTTCTCCTCGCAGCTCGATCAGTCGATCGAGGGCATGACCGGTCGCTTTGCCGAAACCGGTTCTCGCGTCGAGGCTGGCCTTACGGCCCTCGAAAACCGTATTCGCGACGGCGTTGGCGGCGTGGCTGAGCAGGTCGACGCGGCTGGCGGTCGCCTCTCAAACACCTTGTCCGACGGCATCTCGCGTCTCGGAACGATCGGCGAAGAAGCGACCGGCCGCATTTCGGCAGCGCTTGATGAGAGCGCTGCTAAGTTTGCCGCGACGATCGATGGCCGCACGGCCAACCTCACATCGGAGATCGACAGCCGCACGACCAATCTGACGTCCGGTATCGACACCCGCACGGCAAGCATCGGCGAGGCGATGGAGCGCGGCAGTGCTCGCATCGAGGAGCGTCTCTCGACGATGGACCGCGCTCTGACGGTTGGCCTCGACGCGGTCAATCGCACGATTGAAGGCAAAGCTGCCAGCCTCGCCGCTTCGCTGCGTAGCGCCGTCGCCGAGACAACCCAGGGCATTGACGAAGAAGCAGCCCGCGCCGCCGAAAGTCTCGGCCGTACCGGCCAGCAATTTGCGGAGAGCCTCGAAGCCAAGAGCAACGAGTTCAGCCGCACGATCGAAGAGCGTTCCGAACGGATCGTCGGTCGCGTGTCCGAAGCGCAGAACCGTTTGGCCGGCCAGGCAGCAGCCGTCGCTCAGACCTTCTCGGAAGCAGGTAATGCAATCATCAACAAGGTTGCGGAAGCCGAGACCCTGGTCAGCGGCCAGGTGGGCGCCATCTCACGCGCGCTCGGCGACGCACAGGCAACCTTCGAAAGCCATGGCGCGGGCATCCGCATGACGATTTCCGACGCCAGCCAGGAAATCACCTCGACGATGGCCGAGGTCGAACGTGCTCTGGAAGCTCGCGGCAATGCGATCCGGTCAAGCCTCGAGGACCGCACGCGCGAAATAGACTCGACGCTCACCGACGTTGAAAAAGCGCTTGAAGCACGCGGCAACGCCATCCGCTCGACGCTCGACGATCGCACACGCGAACTCAACTCGATGCTTGCCGGCCGCAATACGGAGCTGTCGCGCATTCTCGACGAGACAGCACGCCCGCTGATCGATCGCTATGCCGACGCAGGCAAGGAGGCCGCAGCGCGTATCACGGCGGCAACCGAGCGCAGCACCGAGCGTCTGCGCAGCGAGAATGAGGCCCTGATCAATGCGATCGCCGCACGCACGGAGAGTGCATCCTCGGCCGTCGATGCAATGGAAAACAGCCTTCTTGCCAACGTCAACAAGCTCATCGAGCGCCTGTCGGACAACAGCTCCGCCATGGGGCAAATGATGAGCAGCGCAGCCGAAAACCTGGCAGCAGTGGACGGTCGCCTTGGCGATACGACATCGCGTTTCACTGAATCGGCATCGAAGGCAGCAGAGATGGTTTCGGCCTCAACGCGCCTGCTCGAAGGCAAGGTCGATCGCCTATCCGATATTTCGGGTCAGACTCTTGCTCAGGTCGGTGGCATCATTGGCCGGTTCGACGAGCACTCCAAGGTGCTCGGCCAGGCATCCGGCCTGCTCGCGGCCGCTCAATCGAATCTTGTTTCGACGCTCGAGGATCGCGAGACTGCACTGCAGAACCTCTCGGTTGGCCTTGTCCAGCGCTCGGAGGAAATCGAGAAGACCATGCGCTCCCTGGGCGGTATGGTCGAATCCGCCTTCGACCGCGCCGAGCAGCGCTCGAACCAAGTTAGCGGTACTCTGCGCGAAAGCGTGCAGTCCTCGTTCTCCGACATCGGCCGCGTTCTTTCCGAGACCGAAAAGCGTGCGGAGGAAGCAGCCGCGACCATGCGCGCGGCGCTCGTCAAGGCCGGAGAAGAAGCCAACGCGACAATCGACGGTGCATTCGGCAACGCCGAGCGTCGTTCCGGTGAGCTCTCGAACCGCTTGCGCGGCGGCCTGACAGCGTCCCTGTCGGAAGTCGAGCGTATGCTGGGCGAGGCAGGCCGCGCATCCGACGGCGCTGCCCAGACCATGCGCGAATCGCTGCGTGAAGCAGTCGAGGAGGCGGTATCTCGCTTCTCAGGTGCAACGGAAGAGATCCGCCGCTCCGCCGGCGATATCCGCAAGGAACTCGATATGACCCGCAGCGAGCTGAAGCGCGGCGCATTCGACCTCCCCGAGGAAGCTAAGGAAAGCGCCGCCGCCATGCGTCGCGCGGTCGCCGAGCAGATCAAGGCTCTGCAGGATATCTCGCACATCGTTGGCCGTTCGACGCAGCAGTTGGAAATCTCCGAGCCGGCGCCGCGGGCCATTGCTCAGCCTCAGCCAGCGCCGCGTCCTGCCCAGCCAGCCGTTACCCAGCAGGCTCTTCAACCTGCCACGTCGCCAGCCCCCGCACCTGCAGTAACGCCATCGCCGATCGAAAACTTCGGTCTGCGGGGTTCGCTGACACCGCCGACGCCAGCAACTGTGACTCCACAGCGAGCACCCGTTGCAGCGCCTGCTCCGGCAACGCCGGCAACCGGCGGCTGGATCAGCGATCTTCTGCGTGGCGCATCGCGCGAGGAAACCGCCGAGGAATCTCCGGCACGGCAACCGGCACCGCGCGCCGAGGCTACCGCAGCAGCACCGGCTCGCACCGCCGATAGCCGCAACCCGCGCCATGTCGTCGAGTCCCTGAACTCGCTTTCAGTGGATATCGCCCGCGCGATCGATCACGATGCGTCGGTTGACCTGTGGCGTCGCTACCAGCGCGGCGAACGCGACGTCTTCACACGTCGCCTTTACACGCTGAAGGGTCAGCAGACGTTCGACGAAATCAAACGCAAGTACGATCGCGAGCCGGAGTTCCGCACTGCAGTCGATCGCTACATCGCCGATTTCGAGAAGCTGCTGGCCGATGTGTCCCGCGGCGATCGCGACAAGACGATTACGCAGTCCTACCTGACCTCCGATACGGGCAAGGTCTACACGATGCTTGCTCATGCCGCGGGACGGCTGAAGTAAGACGTCCGGAAAACAAAGAAATGGCCGCCCGAGGGCGGCCATTTTGTATTTTGGGCGGCAGCTATCCGGCTGAGATCTGGATGAAGCGAGCGAAGCTCGTGCACAGCAAGATGGAACCCCATATAGCCTCATACCCCTGGCCGTTCCGGTCACAAAGCGCCCCGCGGCACTTACCGCCTGCCCGGTTGGACGTTAGATCGACTGCAGCGTCCAGTCGACGATCTGAGCAGCTGCGGCCGAGAAAGCACGATCGAGCGCCTTCACAAGACCATCGTTCGACCCGCTGGCGGGTACCTCTTGTCTGAACACTTTCTGAGCCCGTACAGTACCGCTGCGATCGTTCACGATCTTGGCTGAAATCTCAACCACCGCGCGGCTGCCACCGGTCGTATCGATCTCGAAGGAGCGAATATCCGTCACGAGCTGATAATCGATCGCGAGCCCCTGGCCGGGGACGCCGACGCCGCCGAGCTTGCCGGAATTCTCGTAGGCCTCGACCAGCTTCACCTGAACCATGCGAGGCAGCTTGTCACCCCATTGCGCCCTGGAAAGGTACTGTATTTGCGAAGGCGCCACCCGAACGACAATCTGTTCGCTGTCGATTGCCTTCAACGCGGTCGGTTGTTGCACCAGGATCTGCCGGCTTCTTGCCGCCGGTCCAGTTCCGGTCGCCGACCCCGAGAGATCATAGGTGTCGTTCTTCGCAGCCGTTCCGCAGCCGGCAAGGCCTGCCAATAGCGGCAACGCGATCGCGGTTCTGGATAGCCACGAACGACGCTGCAACAGATCCGATACGGCCATATGCGCTCCCCTAATATCCCTGTTAACGCCGCGTCCGGCCGTCATATTGCTTTACCGTATCCCCGCCGAAGATGAGCCGCTGCGGGTTGCGGTCGAAATCACTTATCGCATTGCTAAGGTTCTGGACGGTGGAGCGCGTGTCGTTGATAAGCGACTGCATATCGCGCAGGCCACCGCTGGAAAACTTCTGCAGATTGTCCGCAATCGGGCCGATCCGCGAATTGAGGTTGTCGGCCACCTTTTTGAACGAGGTGAGCGTGTCACGCGCCTGCGCAAAAAGCGACTGCGTATTGTCCGTTCCGAGCAGCGCATCGAGCTTGATCAGAATACCGTCGACGCGTGTGGACGCCGAATTCAGCTTGTTCGCCATCTGCGACACGTCCTGAATCGTCTGATCGATATCCTTCTGCCGAGCCGAAACGGTGTTTGCGACATCCTTGATGGACGCGACTGCACTGCGCGCATCCTTGGTCGCCTGGGAGATGTCGTCCACGGATCCCTTGACTTTCGCCGGATCGATCTGCGCTACCAGAGTATCCACCCGATCGAGTGTCGCCTGCGCCTTCTTGCCGAGATCGTTGTAGGTCGTTGCCGTCTCCTGGAATTTCTGGATCGCACCCTTGAAGTCGCCCGACGCATCGGCAACGTCGCGGCTGACCTTCTCGGCATTGCTGAGAATAGTATCGATCTTCTTCGCATCGACGGCCTTCACGAGCGCTTCGACCGCCTCCAGCGTCGAGTCGACACGACCCGAGACTTTCCGAACCGTATCGGACAGTTGCCCGACGCTTTGCAGGAATGAATCAATATTGCCGGAATTCTTGGCCAACGCGTCGGAGAACGTCTCTGCATTCTGCAACGTCTTCGTCAGTGGTCCGCGTGCGTCCTTCACAAACCCCTGAACCTGCCCGATGGCATCGTTTGCGCGGTCGAGAATCTTGTCCGCCGTCGCCAGAAGGTTGGTCACGCTCGACTGGTCAGCGACGATCACCGCTCGCTTCCCTGTGTCAATCGACTGCTGAAGGATGTTCTTCTCGCCGATCTTACCGCCGGAGAGCTCGATGTAGGCGGCACCCGTCAGACCCTGGATTTCAAGGATGGCTTTCGTCGAGGGATAGATCGGCGCATCAACGCGCACCTCAGTAAACGCCAGCGAGAAGCTCGGATCGTCTGCATCGATCGACAGCGACTTCACCGAGCCGACCTGAATGCCGTTGAAGCGCACCGGCGAACCGACGCTCAGACCGTTCGCGGAGCCCGGGATGCGGACGATCAGTTCAGCCATCGGCCCGCCGCGCCCGTATTCAGCCATCCAGTAGACGAAGCCGAACGCCGCCGCGATAACAAGCACCGTGAAAAAGCCGACAATCGTGTAGTTCGCTTTTGTTTCCATCGTATCCGCTCACTTCCCGCGGCTATCTTGCGCCAGGCTGTCGTCGCCGGCGTGGCTGTTTTGCGGCACGATCGAGCGCGCCCTCTTGCCCTTGAAATAAGCCTGAACCCACGGATCATCGCAGGCCAGCATGTCGTCTATTGTTCCCTCGACCAATACCCGTTTCTTGCCAAGCACGGCAATGCGGTCGCAGACGGAGAAGAGGCTGTCGAGGTCGTGGGTGACCATGTAGACGGTCAGTCCAAGCGTGTCCCTGAGCCTTGCAATAAGCTCATCGAACTCCGCTGCCCCGATTGGATCAAGGCCTGACGTCGGTTCGTCGAGGAACACCAGCTCGGGATCGAGTGCCAGGGCGCGTGCCAGCGCCGCACGCTTGATCATACCGCCCGAAAGCTCGGAAGGGTATTTGTCGGCAGCATCAGCCGCGAGTCCAACCAGCCGGATCTTGAGCTGAGCCAGTTCGTCCATCAACGACTGCGGCAGATCCAGATACTCGCGCATCGGCACCTGGATGTTTTCCTTGACGGTCAGCGAGGAGAAAAGTGCCCCCTGCTGAAACAGCACACCGAGCCGCATGTCGAGCGCATTGCGCTGCGGTTCGTCTAGTTGATCGAAGTCCTGACCGAGAATCTTGATGGTGCCCGAGCGCCGCGGCAGCAGCCGAAGCACGGTCCGCATCAAGACAGACTTGCCCGTTCCCGACGCGCCGACAAAACCGAGAATTTCACCGCGATAGATATCGAGGTTCAGATTGTCGAGGACGACCTTCGACCCGAAACCGACGGTGACGCCACGCGCAGACAGCACGACTTTCCGCCCCTCGTTGTTTCTGGTCTCTGTCTGTTGTCCGTCCACGTACGATCCTTAGAAATTGATGGCCGCATAGAACATGGCAAAAAGCCCGTCCATGAGGATAACGACGAAGATCGCCTTCACCACCGACGCGGTCACATGCTGGCCAAGCGACTCGGCGCTGCCGCCTACCTTTAAGCCCTCGACCGCCGCAACGATACCGATAACCAGCGCCATGAACGGCGCCTTGATCATCCCGGACAGGACCGTCGACAGGGTGATCGCCTCATGCAGGCGGGCGATGAAGTTGGCGAAGGTAATGCCGGAGTAGGCCCAGGCAACCACGGCTGCGCCGGCGAGCGACGCAAAGTTCGCAATGACGGTCAACAGCGGCAGCGCCACCGTAAGGGCAACCAGGCGCGGGAAGATCAGCACGCCGACGGGATTGAGCCCCATCACCTTCAGCGCATCGACCTCCTCGCGCATCTTCATGGAGCCGATTTCGGCGGTGATGGCGCTACCGGAACGGCCAGCGATCATGATTGCCGTCAGGAGCACGCCGATTTCGCGAAGCTGCAGGATACCGACGAGGTCGACGACGAAGACTTCCGCGCCGAAATAGCGGAGCTGGAAGGCGCCCTGCTGCGCGATGATCGCGCCGATCAGGAACGACATCAGCAATATGATCGGCACCGCGCGTACGCCCATATGGTCGATCTGATTGACGATCGACGCCGGCGAGACCCCACTGCCGCGCCCGAACTTCATCTGTGCGCCGCGGACGGCGGAGCCGAGAATATACATCGCGGCTGCAAGGTTGTTCCATATCTCGAACGTGATCTTGCCGATCGGCGCGAAGATCCACTCCAGCCAGCTTGCGCCTTGCTGCGGTTCCTGCTCGGACAGCGGCGGCTCCTCGGAAAACTCCGCGATCATTTCGTCGATATGCGCGTTGCTGCCTTCGAAGCGCACGGTGCCACCTGCGCCTTCCACCTGCTTTTTCAGCCGGCACAGCAGCCAGACACCCGCCGTGTCGATGTCCGTCACGCCTGACAGGTCGAGGGTCACCTCGCCGCTTCGACCCGCAGTGAGCTTCTCGAAGTCGCGCAAAACGAGATGCAGGTTCGCGCTTCGCCAGTTCCCCTCGATATGAACGAGCTGGCCCGCGCCATGGGTCTGGTCGTCCACATGCAGTGAGGCGGCGTTACGGGTTTCGGACTTCAAAACGCTTGTGTCTTTCAAGGCTTACGGCGACATTGCCGACTCGCGAACTAGCGGTTCGCCGCTTCGGATCAATATACCCAAGCCACACCAAATTTCCATGCGCGCAGGATTGCAAATATGCCACGGTCGCTTGAAATTCAGACGGAATCCTTCCCCATCTCAGGCACATTTACGATCTCGCGCGGCGCCAAAACGTCAGCAGACGTGATCCTCTGCACAATCCGCGAGCACGGGATTGTCGGCCGGGGCGAGGGTGTTCCCTATCGCCGTTATGGCGAGACCATGGAAAGCGTCACCGCCCAGGTCGAAGCTGCAAGGCCGCTGATCGAGGCGGGCCTGACGCGCAAGGAACTACAGCGAGCGATGCCACCCGGTGCGGCGCGCAATGCGGTTGACTGCGCCCTCTGGGACCTCGAAGCCAAGAGCTCTGGCAATTCGGTCATCAAAAACCTGGGTCTCATGAAGCCGAAACCTTTGACGACGGCCTTCACGATCTCTCTCGGTGAGCCTGATGTCATGGCAGCGCAGGCGCGCGCGAACGCCGATCGGGCGCTTTTGAAGGTCAAGGTCGGTACGGGCGACGATGAAAGCCGCATCCGCGCGGTGCGCGAGGCAGCGCCTGATGTCGCGATCATTCTCGATGCCAATGAGGGTTGGCCTGAAGAGACGCTGGAGCATCATCTGCGCATCGCTGCCGAGATGGGTGTCGCCGTCGTTGAGCAGCCGCTGCCGGCGGGCAAGGATGAGCTTCTGGCTGAGATCCACCGTCCCGTGCTCGTTTGTGCGGATGAGAGTGTCCACCACACCGGCGACCTGGCAAGCCTTCGCGACCGCTACGATGCGATCAACATCAAGCTCGACAAGACAGGCGGTCTCACCGAGGCGCTCGCCATGAAAAAAGAGGCGCAACGCCTTGATTTCAAGATCATGGTTGGCTGCATGGTCGGCACATCGCTGGCAATGGCGCCGGCCGTGTTGTTGGCGCAGGATGCCGAATTCGTCGACCTGGACGGACCGCTGCTTCTGGCTCGCGACCGCGAACCAGGGCTGCGCTACGCCGCCTCTCTCGTCTGGCCGCCAGAAACGACGCTCTGGGGCTGAAGATAGTAAGCCACGATGAGCAGGCTCAGTCCGGTCAGGGCGACCAGCGCCATGACGTAGTAGCTTGCGAGCCCTAGCCACGCATAGATGTAGCCGGAGGCGATCGTCATCAGCCCCATGAACATGCCGTTGTAGAAGAAATAGGCGCCCTGTGCAGACGATTCCTGAGTCTCCTGCACGGAGGCGACGATCCTTCTCTGTACGCCGGTATGCACGAAGGCGTAGGTGCAGGAATGCATGCACTGGAGCAAAAAGAAGCCCCAGAAACCCCAGTGCATCGGGAACAGGATCCAGCGACAGACGCTGACCGCCGCACCAAACCGAATCAGCGTCCAGGCACTGAAACGACGGCTAAGCCGCCGGGACAGAAAGAACACCGTTACCTCGGCTGCAACGCCGGCACTCCAAAGGATCGCGATCTGCGTCCCTGAGAAGCCGAGATCCCGCCAGTAGAGGGACGCAAACGCCTGCAAGACAGCATGACTCGACTGTTGGATTGCGACGCCGATCAGCAATGCAAGCAGATGCGGTTGACGCAGCGAACTGCCGGTCGCCGCGGAAATATCGACGGGCGTTCCGCGCCTGCGTGTCGGGCCGATCCGTGGACAGTAGATCGCCATCACAACGGTTGTCACGAAACCAAAGGTCATGACCGGCAGCACCATCTCGCCGCCCCAGTGCCCGATCAACTGCCCGCCGATCAGGGTGGAGACGATAAACGCGACCGAACCCCACACCCGCATCGAGCCGTAATCCAGCCCCCAGCGCCTGACACCGGAAATCACGATCGACTCGACGACCGGGACATAACAGGCAAAGGTCGCTCCCTGGATCGTGTAGACGATCAGCACTGGCCAGAATGTATTCGTCCAGTAGAGCGCGATCGCCGTCAGCAGCGATAGACAGCCTGAAAACAGCAGCACATCGGCGCGCTCTTTCATCCGGTCGGCATACATCGCGACGATGGGAGCGACGAGCACGCGCACCACCATCGGCACGGCGAGAATGACACCGATCTCATGGTCGTTGAACTCGTGCAGCGCAAGCCACATCGGGAAAAACGGCAGGGCAACGCCGTTGACGAGCAAAGGCGCACAATAGGACAAGGCACTGAGCACACGGAAGCGCGGTGGTGCCCCCTCACTCGCCGGAGGATTTTGCGCGGGAATCATGGGGTAGACCTGTAGGAACTGAACGTTGCCTAACACGTCAACCTAAGGGCGACTATGGCAAGAAATTGCCCAACTGAAACGTTTTAGAAAATAAATAGGGCCTATCGCAAAGACACAACGGGCTAAATAGATTCATTGAATTACGGGCTCGCAAGACCGCTTTAGGCGGCCTGCTGCGCGACGTCCTTTTCGCGATGACCGATCGCCATCGGAATCGACTGTAGATCGCTCATGGTGCGCCACTCGATCAATTCAAAGGTGCCGTCTTCATGCTCGGCGATCGCTGTGCAGCTTTCGACCCAGTCCCCGGTATTGATGTAGCGGATCCCATCCATGTCTTCCATCACCGCATGGTGAATGTGGCCACAAATCACGCCGTCCGCACCATGTTTCCGAGCTTCGTCAGCGACGACGCGCTGGAACTCGCCGATGAAGTTGACCGCATGCTTGACCTGAAGCTTGGCCCATGCGGAAAATGACCAGTAAGGCATTCCCATCCGGCGGCGGATCGCCGCGAGCCCAATATTGACCATGATCGCCATGTCGTATGCCCAGTCACCGAGATAGGCGAGCAGGCGGGCATTGCGCACCACGACGTCGAACTCGTCGCCGTGCAGCACGAGGTACTTCTTGCCGTCGGCAGCTTCATGCATGATGCGCTCGGCAACCTCGATGCCACCGAAATGGGTGCCTGGAAAGTCGCGAAGGAATTCGTCGTGATTGCCGGGGATATAAATGACCCGCGTGCCCTTGCGCGCCTTGCGCAGCAGCTTCTGAACGACGTCATTGCAATCCTGCGGCCAGTACCAGCTACGCTTCAGCCGCCAGCCGTCAACGATGTCGCCAACGAGGACAATGGTGTCCGCCTCGTGATGCTTGAGAAAATCCAACAGGAAGTCCACCTTCGCGGCCTTGGAGCCGAGATGTACATCGGAAATGAAAAGCGTACGGAAGTGCCGCGTATCCATGTTGTCCCTCACAAGCATCCTGCTCGTGTCCCATCGTTCACCTGCCTCTCAAAACCAGAGTCGTGTTTCAGGAAGATGACATGCTGGTGCCCTGCCTGATTTTCCCGGTTGCCACCGCGCCTCGATGCAACGGCGACAGATTTGCGCTGTTTTCGTATTTCGAACGGAAATTCCGACTGTTCCGCCATCCCGTTTGATGTATTGAAGGCATTTCAAAGACAGCATGCGGCAGCCCGGAGGCGATGATGGATCATCAGGAAAAGTCCAAGACGGAAAAGAATCTGGCAGGTGGAAGCCTGGACGAGCAGGCGCTCTACTTCCATCGCTATCCGCGTCCGGGCAAGCTCGAGATCCAGGCGATCAAGCCGCTCGGCAACCAGCGCGACCTGGCTCTTGCCTATTCCCCCGGCGTCGCAGCACCCTGTCTAGCGATCCGCGATCATCCCGAGACGGCCGCCGATTATACCTCGCGTGCAAATCTCGTAGCGGTCATTTCTAACGGTACGGCCGTTCTCGGCCTCGGCAATATCGGCCCGCTGGCATCAAAGCCGGTCATGGAGGGAAAAGCCGTCCTGTTCAAGAAGTTCGCCAACATCGACGTCTTCGATATCGAGGTCGATGCATCGAGCGTCGAGCAGATGGTCTCGACCGTCGCTTCGCTCGAGCCGACCTTCGGCGGCATCAATCTCGAGGACATCAAGGCGCCGGAATGTTTCGAAATCGAGCGTCGCCTGCGCGAGACCATGAAGATCCCGGTCTTCCATGATGACCAGCACGGCACCGCCATCATTGTCGCTGCCGCGATCCTCAATGGCCTGGAACTGGCGAGCAAGAAGATCGACGAGGTCAAGATCGTTGCCTCCGGCGCAGGTGCTGCCGCCCTCGCCTGCCTCAATCTCCTCGTCACGCTGGGCGCCAAACGCGAAAACATCTGGGTTCATGACATCGAAGGTCTGGTCTACGAAGGCCGCACCGAACTGATGGACGAGTGGAAGAGCGTCTACGCCCAGAAGAGCGACACGCGCACGCTTGCCGAAAACATCGGCGGCGCCGACGTCTTCCTTGGCCTTTCCGCAGCGGGCGTGCTGAAGCCGGAGCTGCTGGCGCAGATGGCCGAAAACCCGCTGATCATGGCGCTCGCCAACCCAACGCCCGAAATCATGCCCGATCTCGCCCGCGCTGCCCGTCCCGATGCGATGATCTGCACCGGTCGCTCCGACTTCCCGAACCAGGTGAACAACGTTCTCTGCTTCCCCTATATTTTCCGGGGCGCGTTGGATTGCGGCGCGGTCACTATCAACGAAGAAATGAAGATGGCTGCCGTCCGCGCCATCGCGGCACTGGCGCGCGAAGAACCATCCGACGTCGCCGCCCGCGCCTATTCGGGCGAAACGCCCGTCTTCGGCCCGAACTACCTGATCCCCTCGCCCTTTGACCCGCGCCTGATCCTGCGGATCGCCCCGGCCGTAGCGAAAGCCGCGGCCGAAAGCGGCGTCGCCCTGCGTCCGATTACCGATTTCGACGCTTATCTCGACCAGCTCAACCGTTTCGTCTTCCGCTCGGGCTTCATCATGAAGCCGATCTTTGCTGCGGCGAAGAATGCCGAGCGCAAGCGGGTGATCTTCTCCGAAGGTGAAGACGAACGCGTCTTGCGCGCCGCACAGGTGCTGCTCGAAGAAGGCATTGCCAAGCCAATCCTGATTGGCCGCCCATCAGTCATCGAAACACGTCTGAAGCGCTACGGTCTGCGCATCCGGCCGCTAGCCGATTTTGACGTCATCAACCCGGAAGACGATCCGCGCTTCCGCGAATATGTCGATCTCTATTTCTCGCTGGTTGGACGTCGGGGCGTCATTCCGGAAGCCGCGCGCACGATCGTTCGTACCAACACGACTGTTATCGGCGCGTTGGCGCTGAAGCGGGGCGAAGCCGATGCGCTTATCTGTGGCCTGGAAGGCCGTTACGAGAAGCATCTGCGCGACGTCCGCCAGATCATCGGCAAGAGGCAGGACGTGTGCGACTTCTCGGCACTCAGCCTGCTGATTTCACAACGCGGCGCCACCTTCTTCACGGACACCTACGTCACCTTCAATCCGAGCGCGGAAGAGATTGCCGAGTCCGCGGTTCTCGCTGCCGAGGAAATCAGACGCTTCGGCATTACGCCGCGCGCTGCTCTTGTGTCCCACTCGAACTTCGGTTCCCGTGAGTCCGAAAGCGCGACGAAGATGCGTGCCGCTCTGAAGCTCGTGCGCGAAGCCGCGCCGGATCTCGAAGTGGACGGCGAAATGCATGGCGAAAGCGCGATCTCCGATGCCCTGCGCAAGCGCGTCATGCCCGACACGACCCTGCACGACGAAGCAAACCTGCTGGTCTTCCCGAACCTCGACGCGGCCAACATCACTCTGGGCGTCGTAAAGTCGATGATTGACGGCTTGCATGTCGGGCCGATCCTGCTTGGCGCTGCGCTGCCGGCGCACATCCTCGCGCCCTCGGTGACCTCGCGCGGCGTCGTCAACATGGCAGCTCTCGCCGTCGTCGAGGCTTCACAGCCAGCGTGATTTGCGGCAGATCGAGAAAATGCGGTAAGATTCCGACCGCAGCTTGTTAAGACAAACGGGCTAGCAATGAAGGCGCGGCGGGATGCCGCGCCCTATGACCTGCTCACCGATGGGACGATGCCTTGAACCGCTGGATTCTGTCACTCGCAACCGCCCTTGCACTCACCGGCCCGACCCAAGCCCAGATGCCGGCGATCTGCGGTGACCTTCGCGCCCGCCTTGCCGATCTGCCACAAATCATCGGCAGCACGCCCGAGGTGCGCAAATTCGCCAGTGCTATTGCCGAACAGAACCTTGAGCTTCGCAAACTCCGTAGCGATCTGCGCCAAAACGGCTGCACAAGTGGCAGCATGGTCGTGATCGGGGATGATGACGGCTACTGCGGCGAGCTCGAGCGCGCGGAAACCAAGATGGTCGACAACATCCGTTATCTGCAGCAGCGGCGCGACGAACTGCGCGGCCAGAGCGATGATGCGCGCACGAGAAATGAACTGCTTGCCGCGCTCGACGACAACGGCTGCAACGAGGAGCAGTGGCCTGAGGATCGCGCCGATGGATATGCTCCGCCGCCGAGCATCGAAGATCAGGCGATGCGAAACGACACCTTCATACCTCTAGGTGGCGATCCCAACCAGCGTCGATACGGTTTCGGCATGTCTACGCTCTCTCATCTGAACACCGTCTGCGTACGCACCTGCGACGGAGGCTTTTTTCCGCTAAGCTCGAACGCAACCTCGCAGGACTTCGCCCGCGATGCCGACACCTGCTCGAAGATGTGTCCCGGCATCGACACCGAGCTCTTCTATCATGACGTCTCCAGCACCGAGACCTCACAGATGATTTCGGCGTCGACGGGCGCCCCCTACAGCGCAATGCCGAATGCTTTCGCCTACAAGAACCGTAAGCCGGGCGAAAAATCGTCCTGCAGTTGCAATCTAAACGCTTACTACGAACAGATGAGGAATAGCCAATCGATCAGCGAACCGCCGCAACAAGGATCGATCACCACGATCGAAACCAAGAAGCCCGAGCCGGAGAGCAAGGTCGCCGCCCCGGCTGCACCGCAGCCGCAAGTGCCGGACAGGCCATACGATCCGGCAAACAACAAGGTGCGCCAGATCGGCCCGCAGTTCCTAGCCGGTGACCAGGGCACGATCGACCTTAAGAATCCCGCCAAGCCTGGCCCTCAGCCGCAGCAACAATAGCCGCCCTCAGTCCAGCGAACTGTCCCAGCGATCCGTGAACACCAGTTCCTCCAGCGGCAGGCGCTGGCGCCATCCTTTGACCGCGAGTTCCGGCTGGTCATAGAGCTGATCGACATAGCCGATGCAGAGCCAGGCAACGATCTCGACCCGTTCCGGAACGCCGAGGATCTCTTTGATATCGGACTCGTGAAAGATGCTCACCCAGCCGACCCCCACGCCTTCGGCTCGGGCCGCGAGCCACAAATTCTGCACGGCGCAAACCGTGGAGTAAGAATCCATTCGCCGGTTATGCGTTCGGCCGAGAACGATATCACCGCAGCGATCCGGATCGCAGGTCACACAGATGCTGAGCGGTGCGGCTCGGATACCTTCGAGCTTCAGCGACCGGTACAGCCTCTGTCGTTCGCCCTCAAACATCTCGCCAGCCTCACGGTTGGCGCGATTGAAAGCTTGCCACGCCGCCTCCTTCACCTGCTGATCGCGAACCAGGATGAAATTCCAGGGCTGCATGAATCCCACGGACGGCGCATGGTGCGCGGCCGTCAGAAGCCTGCTGACAACGTCGTCCGGTATCGGATCCGGGAGGAACTCCGAACGGACGTCGCGGCGCGTTGAGATCGCCCGGTAAACGGCGTCACGTTCCTCGGTCGAAAAGGCTGTAGCTCCCGACAGGGAGCCTGAATGGTCTGGTCGCATCGTCTATCCCCAACAACACAACCGCCCGCCGTCCACGCGGGTCAGTCTATGATGTCGGGCCGGTCTTCTGACTTGGCGTCATCCAACTGCCGCGCCTTCCCGGCGCTGGGCCAGTGGCGTGTTGCGGCAGTCGTCAGCCTTACAGCGTTGGGCACGTTTCGGTCTCTCACCGAATTCCCGATTCTCCCGCCTAACACGGGCACCTGACGAAAGCTCTATGCCCGCAAAAATCGCTCGACGCAATCCTTCACCCAGAGACAGGGTGGTAACGCACATAGGCGAACTCATCGCCGGACGGCGACCAGTTGGGCACGTTGATTGTGCCCTGCCCGCCGAAGAGATCGAAGAGTGTCGTCAGATTGCCCCCGTCCATATCCATCAGCCGCAGACGAACATTGAGATCGCGCGGATGGTCGAAAACATCCGGGTCGTAGGAAAGGATGAGGACCTTGTCGTTGTTGGGCGACGGATGGGCAAACCAGTTCCCATAATTGTCGCTGGTGATCTGGTCGAGGCCAGTGCCGTCCGGGTGGATGCGCCAGATCTGCATGAGGCCGGTGCGGCTGGAATTGAAGTAGATCCATTGGCCGTCAGCGGAGTAGTCCGGCCCGTCGTTGCGTCCCTCGCCGTGTGTCAGCCGCCGTTCTTCGCCGCCATCCACGGAAATCGTGTAGATATCGAACAAGTCGTTGCGGATGCCGCAATAGGCCAGTTGTTTTCCGTCAGGCGACCAGCCGTGCCAATAGGACGGCTGATTTTGCGTCACCAGCCGTGGCATCCCGCCTTCGGCCCGAAGCACATAAATCGTCGACTTCCCGAACTCGGTCTTGTCGGAGATGACGATCTGCCGGCCATCGGGCGAAATGCCATGATCGTTGTTGCACGTTTTGGCAAAACCGGTGTCGACTTTCTCGACCCTGCCTGAACCATCAAGCGCCAGACGGTACAGAAGTCCGTCGCCGTTCAACAGAAGATAGCTGCCGTCGGGCGCAAAGTTGGGCGCCTCCACAAGCTGCGTCGTTTGCCAGACGACGCGTGCCTCGCCTATCCTGATGTTGTAGATCTCGACGGAACTGCGCAATCTGAATCCTCCTGACATCGTCTCCGTCAGACCTACGACGGCCCGCCACTCAGCACAAGCAAATGCGCCTGGCCAGGTTCGGCCCAGGAATGTCTTTGGAGCGATCGGCCCTTATCCCCCAATCACAAATGCGCGAAACCTAACGGTTCATCTAGCGTTCATGACGAGGATGTGACAGTTCAGTGAAGCTTTTATGACGTTGGAGTTTTCCGGTTGATCGCGTTGGTAATGAGGTCTGCAGCGGCAGCGCGCTTTGCGTCGCTTTCCACCGATTTCGGAGGAAGCATCCGATCGCCTGCTATACGCACGGCGCTCAGCGCCGTTCTTTGTGCCCTGCTTGCGCTTCTCACTACGGCCACCGTAGAGATAATTGCCCGCGATGGGCTGACTGACGTTCGCGAATTCCTGACATCGCCGGTGCGTCCCGGCATGACGACCGTTGTGATGTTGACTGTGCTGATGCTGTCGCTCGACGCCGCCTTGGGCCGACGGTTCATTTCAGCGCTGATCGTTCTTCCGATTGTGATCGTCCCCGCCATCGTATCCAACCAGAAGCAACACTACCTTTCGGATCCACTTTATCCGTCCGACGTCCTTTTCGGGCGCCAGATCATGGAACTGCTTCCTGTCATGGTGAGCGACCGTCCCTGGACTGCTGTTGCAATGGCTGTCGGCATCGCCTTTTCCGCTGGCGCAATTGTCATCTTGTGGCGTTTCGCCTGGCGCAACTTCCCACAGCTCTCACGGACCGCTCGCGTCCGCCGGCTGTGCGTCGGCCTACCTGTTATCGCGGCTTTCGGGTCGTTGATGGACTATTCCCAGTATTCCTTCATCCGCGACCGCCTTCAGGTGGTTCCAATGATGTGGGACCAAAAGGAAAACTACCGGAGCAACGGCTTCATCCTCGCCTTCATCTTCAATATTCCGATGGCCGAGGTGGCGGCGCCGGTCGGCTTCGGCACGCAGGCGCTTGATACTATCCCGAGCCGCAACTACGGCTATCTCAGCGGCCCGCGCGAAAAGCCCGACGTAATCATGCTGATGAGCGAGTCATTCTGGGATCCGACCCGGCTGAAAACGCTGAGCCTGTCGCCCGATCCCATGCCGACTATCCGCGCCGAGCAGTCTGGCCATGTCTTCTCACCGGAGTTCGGCGGGATGACCGCCAACGTCGAATTCGAGGCGCTGACGGGCTTTTCCAATGCCTTCCTGCCATACGGCAGCATCCCCTATCAGCAATACATCCGTCACGACGTTCCCTCGCTCGCCACGTTCTTCCGTGGCGAAGGCTATGCGGCGCGTTCGCTGCATCCGTTCAGCGGCTGGTTCTGGAACCGCAATGAAGTCTACAAGGACTTCGGTTTCGAGCAGTTCCGCTCGGAAGAGACCATGCCTCCAATGGAAAAGCGGGGCATCTTCGCTTCGGACGACTCGCTCATGAAGGAAATCATGAACGAGGCGGACGGCATCGATCGCCCGTTCTTCTTCTTTGCTGTCACCCTGCAGGGACATGGGCCGTATGAGCCGAACCGTTATGCACGCAATACTATCGATATACAGGGCAACCTGAACGATGCAGACCGCGCAACGCTTGCTACCTATACGCAGGGCATCAAGGAAGCGGACGACAGCCTTAAGTTGCTAATGGATTGGGCAGAGAAGCGCGACCGCGAAACGATCATCGTGCTCTGGGGCGATCACCTGCCGCCGCTCGGCAACGTCTACATGGCGACCGGCTACATGCCGGATCAAGTTGCCACCCGTAAGGCGTCGGTCAACACCATGAGACAGGAGCATGAGACGCCGCTCGTCATCTGGTCCAACAAGAAGGGCAGCAAGAAGGATGTCGGCACAATCAGCCCTTCACTGCTGCCCTATCATCTCTTGAAGTTCGCCGGCTTCGAGCATCCCTACTACACGGGCTTCCTCGGCCGTGTGCAGAAGAAGTACAGCGTCATCGATCGTTATCAGCTGATTGCGCGCGACAACACGCCCTCTCCCGATTGGGTCCTGAAGCCGAAGAACCTCGATCCCCTCGTACGGGACTATCGATACCTCCAGCACGACATCATGTTTGGCAAGGCTCAGACGCTCGATCGCTTCTTCCCGCAGCATGCTTGGCTGTATGCGCAAGGCACGTAAAAGACCGGAACAAGCCCACATTGCAATTTGAAAACATTACGGAATACTGGCGCCCGAGCGATCTAGCATTCGGAGTCGGCCATGCACAATCTATCGGACTTAATCCACCATCACTTCGACAAATCTGCTGACGAACTCGGCGAGGTCGAGAAGCGCGTTCTCGCAAAGGCCCATGAGCGCAAGATAATCTCGACCGATATCAATGCGGCCTTGCAGGCGGAAGCATCCGCTGGAGAGCGCCTGGCGGATTCGATTGCCCGCGTCGGCGGCTCATGGTCGTTCATTGTCACCTTCTTGATGTTCCTGGTGTTCTGGTGCGTCGTAAATACCGTTGTATTGCTCACACGCGCCTTCGATCCCTATCCCTTCATCTTCCTCAATCTCGTGCTCTCGATGCTTGCGGCGATCCAGGCTCCCATCATCATGATGTCGCAAAACCGGCAGGCGGAGCGCGATCGTTTCGAGGCGGCGAAAGACTATGAAGTCAATCTCAAGGCAGAACTGGAAGTTCTTTCCCTGCATCAGAAAATAGACATGCGCGTGCTCACCGAAATTGCGGCGTTGCGCGAAGACATCGAGCGACTGAACCAGCGCCTGCCTAGTTGATGGAACGATCCCTGATCGCTTGAATTTAACTATACCGACCGATTAGCGAGCCGCTAGCCAAGTCCCGCATTGAAACACCGTCACAAATGTAAGAGGAGCAATTGGAACCAATCCGATCCACCGTACGAGACGATGCTCACAGGCCGACCGCATACACGCGATGAAATTCTTCATCATCCCCTGTTTCTGTCGATCGAACGCCAGATAGCGCTCCATCTTATTGGCATCCACAGGCGTGCGCCTCGTCTCGCCCGCCTCGCAGCCTCGCACCAAAAGTGGCTGCTGACGCAAACGCTGTTTGCCATGCACACTGCACGAGATCGGGGTAATCCCCGGTCGGGGCTGACGGCCAGTCGCATGATGCAGGTCGCCACGGAGTTTGATCTCGCCAGCAAGAATACTGCCGCCTCGTTTCTTGCCGAACTCATCGCCTACAAATTTCTGCGGGATGCACCTGACGAAACGCCCGATCGGCGCCTTCGTCGCCTCGAAACGACCGAAACCAGCGAGGAGGCCATGGCCTCCTGGTTCCAAGGGCACATGGCCTGCCTCGATCAACTCGACGGCGGCAATCGTGCAAGCCTGACGGCAGCGGATCCCCGACTTTTTCGCCTTGCGCAACCTCGTGCCGCGCGTGCCCTCATCCAGGAGCCGGTCTGGAAGGAACCGCGGACCAGTATCGGCCACTTCCTCTGGTCCGATGTCGGCGGCCTTGTGCTGCACGATCTCATCAGCCGCCTGCCCGACGACGCGCGGCTGCACGATCGCATACTGCTGAAAGGCGTAACGATCAGCGAAATCGCGAACGAGTTCGGCATCTCCCTCACCAATGTGAAGCGGATGTTCAAGAAGGCCGAAATAGACAGCCTGCTTGGCTGGGAAAACCCGCGCAACCGCGGTGCACTATGGCTCTCCCGGAGATTCATCGAAGACTATTTCCATTGGCAGTCGGCAAAGTTCGCCGAATTGGACAGCGCCATCCACTGGGCAGCCGGCCAAATCCGTTTCTCCGACACGAGCGTTGAGTAAGCGAGGCAATCCCAGCCGACATGGGCACTACGAACGCTGCCAGTTTGTTGTTCTGCCCAACAAAAAAGCCCGGCATCAGCCGGACGGGCTTCAGCCGGGCTTCTTTCGTCCATCTTTTCTGATCAGCCGTTGACGGCCATCCGCTTTTCGTCGCGCCCACCCTTCATGCGCTCGGCCAGCAGGAAGGCAAGCTCCAACGCCTGATCGGCATTGAGACGCGGGTCACAATGCGTGTGATAGCGATCGTGCAGGTCCTCTGCCGTCACAGCGCGGGCGCCGCCGGTGCATTCCGTCACATCCTTGCCAGTCATCTCGATATGGATGCCGCCAGGATGCGAACCTTCGGCGCGATGAATCTGGAAGAAGCTTTCAACTTCCGACAGGATCCGTTCGAACGGACGGGTCTTGTAGTGGTTGAGCGTGATTGTGTTGCCGTGCATCGGATCGCAAGACCACACGACCTTACGGCCCTCGCGCTCGACCGCACGGATGAGACGCGGCAGATGCTCGGCGACCTTGTCGTGACCGAAGCGGCAGATCAGCGTCAACCGGCCCGCCTCATTCTCGGGATTGAGAATGTCGATCAGGTTCAGAAGGTCATCAGTCTGCAGTGACGGACCACACTTCAACCCGATCGGGTTCTTGATGCCGCGGCAGTATTCGACATGCGCGTGATCGGCCTGCCGCGTACGGTCGCCGATCCAGATCATGTGGCCTGAGGTCGCGTACCAGTCGCCAGACGTCGAATCGACGCGCGTCAACGCTTCTTCGTAGCCAAGCAGCAGCGCTTCATGGCTAGTGAAGAAATCCGTCTCGCGCAGGCTCGGATTGTTTTCCGAGGTGATGCCGATCGCCTTCATGAAGTCCATCGTCTCGCTGATGCGGCCGGCAAGCTTGCGGTAGCGCTCGCCCTGCGGGCTATCCTTGACGAAACCGAGCATCCACTGATGCACGTTCTCGAGGTTGGCATAGCCACCCATCGCGAAGGCGCGCAGCAGGTTCAGCGTTGCGGCCGACTGGCGGTATGCCATGGCCTGACGCTCCGGATTCGGGATACGGGCCTCTTCAGTGAACTCGATGCCGTTGATGATGTCACCGCGATAGCTCGGCAGCGACACGCCATCCTGGGTCTCGATGCCCGAAGAACGTGGCTTTGCGAACTGGCCGGCAATACGGCCGACCTTGACGACCGGCAGCTGCGCGCCGAACGTCAGGACGACGGCCATCTGCAGGAATGCGCGGAAGAAGTCGCGGATATTGTCGGCGCCATGTTCGGCAAAGCTCTCGGCGCAATCACCGCCCTGCAAGAGGAAGCCATTGCCTTCAGCAACGTTGGCGAGATGCTTCTTCAGCCGGCGTGCTTCACCTGCGAAGACGAGCGGCGGATAGGATGCGAGCTGGGCTTCCGTTGCTGCCAATGCCGCCTGGTCCGGATAGTCCGGAACCTGCTGGATCGGTTTTTGCCGCCAACTGCTCGGAGTCCAATTCTGTGCCATCTCGCTCACCTGTTTCAGCATCCGGTCCGTCCGGATGTTCCGTCTTAAAAATGTTGCGCGGCTTATAAACCTTTAGCGCCATCTTGCATAGCGGCGTTCCGCTCTTTGGCGCTCCGGATTAGTTTCAAGAACAACACGTGAATATAAAGGAAATCCGCCCCGTGTTTTCAAACGGCGGGCACCGGATTAATGATCAATATACCAAGACAGTTTGTATCTAATTTAGGCTTCTGCCGTAGAAATACCCTCAATTCTGATAGCGCGTCATGATGACTCCCGCTTGAACACCGATGGCTTGGTGGAACCGTGGGATACATTTCGTGCGCAGCTTGTATCGTTTCTGTACTGACCGTTCCGGCAATTTCGGCATGCTGACTGCCATCCTGATGGTGCCGCTCATCGGCTCCGCGGGCGTAGCCGTCGACTTCGCTCACGCACTGAGCCTGCGCACGCAGCTTTACGCGGCGGCGGACGCCGCAGCCGTCGGCGCAATTGCGGAAAAATCCGCAGCCGCCTCCGCCGCGATGAAAATGACCGCAGATGGCGCGATCTCCGTCGGGCAGAGCGACGCGCGCAATATCTTCGTCAGCCAGATGCAGGGTGAATTGACGGCAAACGAAGTTGCGGTCGACATCCAGGTGAACAAGGCAGCAACCAAACTCAACTCGTCCGTCTCCTTCAGCGCGGCCGTCCCGACGACGTTCATGCAAATATTCGGGCGAAAAACCGTCGAAGTATCGGGCACCGCGACAGCAACAATCGAGACAGCGGCCTTCATGGATTTCTATATCCTGATCGACAACACACCATCGATGGGCGTCGGCGCGACACCGAACGACGTCGCCACCATGGTAGGTCTCACGAAGAACAACAAATCGAACGCTTCCTGTGCCTTTGCCTGCCATGAGAGCGGCACGAACAAAGGCAAGGATTACTATACACTTGCCAAGAAGAACAAAGTGACGATGCGCATTGATGTCGTGCGCCAGGCCACCCAGGCACTGACTGCGACCGCCAAGGCGGACACCGATGATCAATTTCGCATGGCGGTCTACACCTTCGGCGCGAAAGCAGAGGCGGCAGGGCTGAGTGAAATCGTGCCGCTTACAGGCGACCTCGACAAGGTGGGCAGCAAGGTCTCCGAAAAGACCCCAAATCCCCAAGTCGGCGACAGCGAATACGTGCTCGACCTGATGACCATCCCTCAGCAAGGCTACAACGACGACACCCAGACGAGCTTCGATAGCGCACTGACCCAACTCAAGGCCAAAATCCCGGCTGGGGGCTCGGGTACAAACGCTGCCGATACACAGAAGATCGTCTTCTTCGTGTCCGACGGTGTCGGCGACAGCTACAAGGCCTCGACCTGCACAAAGAAAACGACTGGAAGCCGCTGTCAGGAACCGATCGATACCTCCTTCTGCAAGCCCCTGAAGGACAAAGGCATCAAGATCGCCGTGCTCTACACGACGTATCTGCCGCTGCCGACCAACAGCTGGTACAATACTTGGATCAAACCCTTCCAGGACGAAATTCCGACGAAGATGCAGAGCTGCGCCTCGCCCGGTCTCTATTTCGAAGTCACGCCCACCGAAGGTATCACGGACGCCATGAAGGCACTCTTCCTGAAGGTCCTCCGCATGCCCCGCCTCACCAGCTGACCGGCATCAGACGCGAACGCCGTCCCGAATGCGATAGGTCGGCGCATACATTGTGACGAGCTCTTCCGCTGCCGTCGGATGCACGGCCATCGTGCGGTCGAAATCGTCCTTGGTGCAGCCGGCCTTCAAGGTGATTCCGAGGATTTGCGCCATCTCCCCGGCATCGTGACCGAGAATGTGCGCACCGACGACCTTGCGGCTGGAAGCATCGACAATCAGCTTCATGATCATCTTCTCGCCGCGCCCCGATAGCGTCGCCTTCAGCGGACGAAACTGGGCACGGTAGATCTCGAGTTCCCCGTAGCGCTTGCCCGCCTCCTCCTCGGTCAATCCGACGGTGCCGATTTCCGGCTGAGAGAAGACGGCCGTTGCGATCGTCTCGTGATCCGGTTTGGTCGGGTTATTCTTGTACTCGGTCTCGATGAAGCACATTGCCTCGTGGATCGCCACAGGCGTCAGCTGTACCCGGTCAGTGACATCACCGAGCGCATAGATGTTCGGGACGCTGGTGCGCGAATATTCGTCGACGACCACCGCTCCGCGCTGGTCAGTCTTCACGCCGGCGGCTTCCAGGCCAAGGCCCTGCGTATTCGGGATGCGTCCAAGGGCCAGCATGACAACATCCGCCGTAAATGTGCCGTTGTTCAGTGTCTCGACAGAGAGACGATCATCCTGCTTCGATATCCTCTCGAGCGCATCATGGCAGAGAATCCGGATGCCCTTGGCACTCATCGCCTCGTGCAGCCCCCGACGAAGATCCTGATCGAAGCGCGACAGGATTTCGGCGCCGCGATAGATCAGCGTCGTCTCGACGCCGAGGCCATGAAAGATATTGGCAAATTCCACTGCGATATAACCGCCACCGGCAATCACGATTGACCTTGGCAGCTCTTCCAGATGGAAGGCCTCGTTGGACGAAATGCAGAGCTCGTTCCCCGGCAAAGCCGCGTGCGGGTTCGGCCGACCGCCGGTCGCGATCACGATCGTCTTGGCTGTCACTGTCTTGCCGGTGTTGACCAGTCGGACCGTATGCGCGTCGACCAATTCGGCGCGTGTTTCCAGGATTTCGGCGTTGGCACCGGCGAGCCCCTTCTTGTAGAGCCCTTCAAGGCGCGCGATCTCGTTGTCCTTCGCCGCGATCAGCTTCTTCCAATCAAACGAGCTCTCGCCGACTGTCCAGCCGAAGCCGGCAGCATCCTCAAAGTGTTCATGGAACTGAGCTGCATACACGAAGAGCTTCTTGGGCACGCAGCCGCGGATCACGCATGTTCCGCCGTAGCGATATTCCTCTGCGATCGCGACCTTCTTACCGAGCGAGGCTGCAACGCGGGCGCCTCGCACGCCGCCCGAGCCCCCGCCAATGACAAAGAGATCGTAATCGTAGGACGTCATGAGAAACTCCGGGTGGAATCGGCTGGTAAAGTGAAGGTGATATAGTATTGACCGCCGCAAAAACAAAAGCCCGGACGATGCCGGGCTTTCGGTCTGTAGTCGTGTCGTAGCTTACTGCTTCGGCTTGGGAGCCGGCGCAGCCTTCGGCGCAGTCGTTGCAGCCGGGTTGGACGGATCGGCGGCCGGCGGCGGCGCCTTGATGATCTTGGCAAGCTCAGTGCTCGTCTGCTTCTGAAGATCGCGGGAAATGCCCTGCGCCCAGATGTCGGCTGCCTTCACCGTTTCGCGCGATGCAATCGGGCCATCCTTCAGCAGCTTCTTGCCAACCGCCGAGTTGTAGAACTCGGCGATCGCGTTGAGCTCCTCGACGGAGAATGCCTTGGCATAGGTCAGCGCGGCTTCCTTTTCGAGATCGGCGCGCCGCGGCGCGAGCGCCAGCGCCTGCTTGTCAACCTCAGCGGTGATCGCATCCTGATAGTTCGGCGAATCCTGGATAAGATCAGCCTTCAGGCGCTCGGCCAGGCCAGGCAGGATGTTGTCGAACTGCGCAGTGGCGCCAATCGCGTCGATGGCAGCGCGGGCCGCCTTCAACTGCTCCGGAGAAGCTTCCTGCGCGTGTGCGACAGAGCCGAATGCGACGCCCGAAAGAATAACGGTCGCAGCAGCAAAACGGCCAAGACCTGCAAATTTAATCATGAGTTTCAATGCTCCTGTTACCTGTTCGCCCGCAGCGTGCGTGCACCTGCTGGACCTGCAATGATCGCAAGCGTCGCCATATTGAGAAAAAGCCCGTGTTCAACGACTCCGGGTATCGAATTCAGCTCGTTTGAGAGCGCCTCTGCATCAGGAATGCGGCCAAAAGATGCATCGAGGATGTAGTGACCGCCGTCCGTCATGAAGTCTTCTCCACCGGATTGGCGCAGCGTCAAGCTGCCGCTCAATCCCAGTTTCGAGGCCTTCTTTTCGATCGCCATGCGCGTTGAGACCAGCCCGAAGGGATTCACCTCGATCGGCAGTGGAAATGCCCCAAGTGTCGCGACCAGTTTGCTTTCGTCGGCAATGACGATCATGCGCTGAGATGCCGCAGCAACGATCTTCTCGCGCAACAGCGCACCCCCGCCACCCTTGATGAGCGTCAGGTTGGAATCAACCTCATCCGCGCCATCGATCGTCAGATCAAGTTCCGGCAACTCATCAAGCGACTTCAGCGGTACGCCCAGCTCGACGCAAAGCCTTGCCGTGCGTTCCGAAGTCGGAACCCCTTCGACCTTGAAGCCGGTGGAAACCTTCTCCGCAAGCAGCCGAACAAACTCCTCGGCAGTACTCCCGGTCCCGATTCCAAGCCGCATGCCGTATTCGACATGAGCGAGTGCGGCCTCGGCGGCCCTGATCTTCATTTCGCGGGCATCCATGCGCCGCTGACTCCGATTATTGCGTTGGATGTGCTGTTTACACGGCTCGCTTGCCAAACGAAAGCCAAAATAGCGTAATGATTTTCGAAAAGCCGTGGGCATCTACAACTTGTCGCTTCTGCCGCGAAACGTTGCTTTTCCCGCCCTCATCGCCTACTGCCCAATGACATCATTTCTGAAAGGCGGAATCCTTGACCCCTGCGCTCATCGTATTCGATCTCGACGGAACACTGCTCGATACTCACACCGATCTTGTCGAGAGTATAAACCATACGATTGCCGAGCTCGGCATCGCGCCGGTCAGCTATGGCGACCTCACGTATCTGGTCGGACACGGTGCCAAGGTCATGATTGAGCGGGCCTGTGGTCTTCGGGGACATCCGTTGTCACAGGAGCAGCTCCCAGCCCTACTCGACCGGTTCATCGCTCACTATGCCAATAACATGCCTGGACATACGTTGCCTTACCCAGGCCTTATCGAGGCTATGAATCAACTGAAGAGCGCCGGCTGCAAGCTTGCCGTTTGCACCAACAAGCTGGAAGGTCTGGCGCGCAGCCTGATCGAAAAGCTTGAACTCATCCATTACTTCGACGCCATTACCGGCGGCGATACCTTCGCGGTCAGGAAACCGGACGCCCAGCATCTCCTTGGAACTATTGAGCGCGCCGGCGGCGACTTCCGCAACACCGTCATGATTGGCGACAGCGTCAACGACATTCTTGTTGCTCGAAATGCCGGCGTGCCCTCGATTGCCGTGCCGTTCGGCTATTCCGACGTCCCCGTCGAGACACTCGGGCCGACCCGCATGATCACACATTTCAACGAGCTCACGCCTGCGCTCGTGTACGAGTTGATCGCGGGCTTCGCCGCGAGACCGACTGCCGCAGTAGGCTGACACAAACAAAAAAGGCGGCTCAACGGCCGCCTTTTTTCATATTGTCCCTAGCGCAATCAGATCTGCGCGCCACGCGCCTTCGTCGTGGCATCGAATGCCTTCTGCACGTAAGCATCGCGGCCGTACACGTCGTCGAAATACTGCACGACGCCGTCCTTATTCGGCCACGCGGTGAAATAAGCCACGTAGACCGGGATCTTCTGTGGAACCTGGATGGCATGGTTCTTGCCGGTCGCGATCTCCTTGCCGATCTGTTCGACCGACGTATTCAATACGGCCGCCGCCATCGCGCGCGGCTCGGCGAGACGCACGCAACCGTGGCTGAGAGCGCGCATGTCACGCTTGAAGAAGCTTTTCGAGGGCGTGTCATGCATGTAGATCGCATGCGCATTCGGAAAGAGGATCTTGAGTTCGCCAAGCGCATTGTCGTCGCTCGGCGGCTGCCGTACGGAAACATTGGTCGTCGAGCCGTACCAATCAACACTGGACGACGCCACGGCGCGGCCGCCAACCGTTACCTCATAGCCCATCCGGTCCAGATAGCTCGGGTCGGAGCGCAGACGTGGCAGCATCTCGTTTATGATGATCGACTGCGGAACACCCCAGAAAGGATTGAACTCGACCGTCTCGATCTGATCCTGGAAGAAGAAGGTCTGGTGCGACGGCTGACCAACTACAACACGCATCGACAACTGCTCCTTGTTGTCGTTGTGGTAGTAGACCATGTAGGCCGGCTGGTTGATGAAGACGTAGCGCGAGCCGAGATCACTAGGCAGCCAACGCGCCTGCTCCAAGGCAACGACCAGCTTTTCGACTTTCGAGGCGTTGCTGTCGCCGCCGACCATAGTGCGGACCGTGGCTTGACCGATGACGCCGTCCGGCTTCAACCCATGTTCTTTCTGGAATCCTTCGACGAGCGCGACAATCTCGGGCGAATACTCGGTGCCACCTGCATAGGCGGCAAGCGTTGTCGCATGTTCCGCCTTGAGCGCGGCTGAGCCATGCTTGTCGATCGCCTTCACGATATTCGGGATTTCGGACGAGCTCTCGCCGGGGTGAAGCACGCCGCTCAGGGCGACGTTGATGCGATCGTCGCTTGCGCCTTCGGCGCGCAGCTTTGCCAGTTCACCTTCAAGCGCGACAAACTGCGGCCCATCCGGCGTGCGGCTTCTGAGATAGGCTGCCGTGTCCGGACTAATGCGGGCGAGCTTCAGCACCGGCGCAAGGTTCACGTCCTTACGCTTGAAATCGTGATAGCCGGACAGCTTGTTCGGATCGATGCGACCGCGAATGGTATCCTGCACATAGGCAAGCACCTTGGCGGATAGCTCCAGTTCGAACTGCGTCAGGGCGCGATCACGGATTGCTGGATCCGGATTGGCCGGATCCTCGGTCGGAACCTGTACCGTATAGTCTGCCGGATCAAGGCCAACCGACGCGGCATCCGCCAATACGGCCATCGCCGCCTTGGCGCGATCGTTGACATCCGTTCCGGCGAGCCAAACCAGCGGGTTCTTCACGTCACCGTAATAGGTTTCAAGCGCCTTGGCGACTTCGACGGGCGCGCGCACCTTCGCCTCGATCAGGAAACGGCGCTGCACCGAGGGCGTCGCCTCGGTCGTTGCCGACGCATCGGCAACTGCCCCGGTGACGACAGGGTCGGTAAACTTGCCGGTATCAACGAAGCGCATCGCATCCGGCTGATAAGTATAGTAGCGCGGGCTCGAAACCTTGGGCAGCGGCGCATCTGGAGCCGACTGAAGGAATGAGGGAACCGATGCCCTCGGATTGACAATCGTGCTCTGGGTCCGAGCGCGATCCCCACGGATCATATCCATTAAGGTGTAAGCATGCGCGGGCGCGGCACCCATCGCAGCCATACCGCAGGAAAGCGCAAGTGCGGACGCCGCACCTTTCAAAAGGAATGTCATACTTCTATCCAGTCCCAGTGTCATGCTGTCTTCAAATCGCGGGCAAGACCCGCCTCAGAACTTGTTTCATCCGGCGCGAGCGTCACATGGCAGAAAGCAGGCGCAGCCGCCAGCCTCGACCAACTCAACCTTTAGTAACTAGGTAAACTCTTACGCTGGCCGTCAGTTCACACAAAATTATGAAATTATTGGTTAATTTTTTACTTTATTTTCGCGACCAGACACAGTGGCCAAAAAGCCGCTGACAGATAAAAATTCAGCCGTGTCTAAAAGATCACTGATCTTGCGCCCGCTAACATGACATCGCCGCTCATATTTATATTTCAAGCGGTTTTCTTCGGATCATTTCAGACCTATAAGACCGCATCTCTGAGACGCACCGCGATAGAAAGGCATGGCCATGACCTCCACCCGCACCGAAACAGATACGTTCGGCCCGATCGAAGTTCAGAGTGACAGGTATTGGGGCGCCCAGGCACAACGCTCCCTCGGTAACTTCAAGATCGGCGGGGAAAAACAGCCGCTTTCGATCGTTCGCGCGCTCGGCATCGTCAAGCAGGCGGCAGCGCGCGCGAATATGGCGCTTGGCCATCTCGATCCGGCGATTGGCAACCCCATTGTGGATGCAGCACAGGAAGTCATCGACGGCAAACTCAACGATCACTTCCCTCTCGTCGTCTGGCAGACCGGCTCGGGCACGCAGTCAAACATGAATGCCAATGAGGTGATCTCCAACCGCGCAATAGAAATGCTGGGCGGCGTGATGGGATCGAAGAAGCCGGTACATCCAAACGATCACGTCAACATGAGCCAGTCGTCGAATGACACCTATCCGACGGCGATGCACATCGCCTGCGCCGAAGAGATCGTTCGCCACTTGCTTCCGAGCTTGAAGCATCTGCATGCCGCCCTTGACATGAAGGTCACCGAGTTCAGCCACATCATCAAGATCGGCCGCACGCACACTCAGGATGCAACGCCGCTGACGCTCGGTCAGGAGTTTTCGGGCTACGCGGCGCAGGTCGGTTCCGCCATCAAGCGCATCGAGATGACGCTTCCCGGTCTTTGCGAACTTGCACAAGGCGGAACCGCCGTCGGAACCGGCCTCAACGCGCCGGTCGGCTTTGCCGAAATGGTTGCCGAAGAGATCGCCGGCATCACCGGCCTCCCGTTCATCACTGCCCCGAACAAGTTCGAGGCGCTCGCCGCGCATGACTCGATGGTGTTCAGCCATGGCGCCATCAACGCCGCTGCCGCTGCGCTCTTCAAGATCGCTAATGATATTCGCCTGCTGGGCTCGGGCCCTCGTTCCGGCCTTGGCGAACTCGCCCTCCCCGAGAACGAGCCCGGCTCCTCGATCATGCCGGGCAAGGTCAACCCGACGCAGTGCGAGGCCTTGACGCAAGTCTGCATTCATATCTTCGGCAACAACACTGCCCTGACCTTCGCCGACAGTCAGGGCCACTTCGAGCTGAACGTCTACAATCCGATGATGGCCTATAACTTCCTCCAGTCGGTGCAGTTGCTCGGTGACGCAGCAATCTCCTTCACCGACAATTGCGTCGTCGGCATCGAGGCACGCGAAGACAACATCAGGGCCGGCCTCGAGCGCTCGCTAATGCTGGTCACCGCGCTCGCGCCGAAAATCGGCTACGACAATGCCGCCAAGATCGCCAAGACGGCACACAAGAACGGCACGACCCTTAAAGAAGAGGCGTTGGCGAGTGGTCTCGTCACCGTTGAGGAGTACGATACGATCGTTCGCCCCGAGGCGATGATCGGCCCTAAATAACCCGCGTCGAACTCGGTTGAAATGTGAGAGCCCCGCACTCGCGGCGGCGTTTTCATAGGTTTTCATGACAAAAACAGACAAGTTTTAGAATTATTGCAATTGCGAGGACGCCCGAATAGACCATCTACGATTTCGGTCCGCATGAAAGGTCCTTCGATGGCTGACGATCTTTTCCCCCTCAGCAAAGACACCACCCCATACCGCAAGATCAGCAGCGACTACGTCTCTGTCGACAGCTTCAAGGGACAAGACATCCTGACCGTCGAGCCCGAAGGCATCCGCCTGCTGGCCGAAACGGCATTTGCCGACATCAACCATCTCCTCCGGCCCGGCCATCTGAAGCAGCTCGCTTCGATCCTCGAGGATCCCGAAGCGACCGACAACGACCGCTTCGTAGCATACGATCTGCTGAAAAACGCCAACATCGCTGCCGGCGGCGTGCTTCCGATGTGCCAGGATACAGGCACTGCGATCGTCATGGCCAAGAAGGGCCGCCGCGTGTGGACCGAAGGTGAGGACTACTCGGCTCTCGCCAAGGGGGTGATGGACGCCTATGAGAAGAAGAACCTGCGCTATTCGCAGCTGGCCCCCGTCAAGATGTTCGAAGAGAAGAACACCAAGAACAATCTGCCGGCGCAGATCGATATCTATGAGGAAGGCACCGACTCCTACGACTTCCTGTTCGTTGCCAAGGGTGGCGGCTCCGCCAACAAGACCTTCCTCTATCAGGGCACCCCGTCGCTTTTGACGCATGATCGCATGATCGACTTCCTCAAGGAGAAGATCCTAACGTTAGGTACGGCGGCCTGCCCTCCCTACCATTTGGCAATCGTCATCGGCGGCACGTCGGCCGAGATGAACCTGAAGACCGTCAAGCTCGCCTCGACACGCTATCTCGACGATCTGCCGACCGAAGGCTCCGATAGCGGCCATGCCTTCCGCGATATCGAGATGGAAAAGGAAATCCACAAGCTGACGCAGCAGATGGGAGTCGGCGCTCAGTTCGGCGGCAAGTATTTCTGTCATGATGTGCGCGTCATTCGCCTGCCGCGCCACGGCGCCTCGCTGCCGATCGGCCTCGGAGTTTCCTGTTCCGCCGATCGCCAGGCGAAGGGCAAGATCACCCGCGACGGCATCTTCGTCGAGCAGCTCGAGACGGATCCCTCGAAGTACATGCCTGAAATCGACGACTCGAAACTATCGGACTCGATGGTCCGCATCGATCTCAACCAACCGATGTCCGGTATTCTGGCCGAACTCAGCAAGCATCCGGTCAAGACGCGGCTGTCACTGACCGGAACGATCATCGTCGCCCGTGACCTCGCCCACGCCAAGATCCGCGAGCGGCTGGAGAAGGGTGAAGGCATGCCCGACTACATGAAAAACCATCCTGTCTACTATGCCGGTCCCGCGAAGACTCCGGCGGGCTACGCCTCCGGCTCCTTCGGCCCGACCACAGCTGGTCGCATGGATTCTTATGTCGACCAGTTCCAGTCTTTCGGCGGATCGATGGTGATGCTGGCCAAGGGCAACCGGTCCCGCGCCGTGCGCGAGGCATGCAAGACACACGGCGGCTTCTACCTCGGCTCGATCGGCGGACCTGCAGCCCGACTGGCGCAGGACTGCATCAAGAAGGTCGAGGTGCTGGAATATCCGGAACTCGGCATGGAAGCCGTGTGGAAGATCGAAGTTGCAGATTTCCCCGCTTTCATCGTCACCGATGACGAGGGCAACGACTTCTTCCAGGAATTCAACCTCGGCTGATCGACCTCAATGGATAGCCGCAGTCGCCCGATGGTCGGCCGCGGCGCCCTCGTCCGGCTCTCGGAGTCTGCAATGCCAAGCGCCTCTTCTGTCTTCACGCTGGCGAGAATGTCGCTGCGGAAAACCCCATCAAAGAAGCCCTCCTGCTGAATCAGCGCGACAGACGCCGCGACAACTACGGCACCGAGGACGATGGACGAAGTATGACGAGACTTATCCATGCGCCTGGCCTTCGATAAGAGCCGGCTTTGACGGGAAGGTGCGCCTTCTCTGTGAGACAGAACAGAGCGACCAATCGACACCGAGCGCCAACAATCTGAAGACAATAAAGCAAAGAAGAAACGACAAGTTGGATTTTCTGTTTTGCGTCACTCGCGCATAACGCGCAACAATCGTTACACTGCGGCAAATTCACAGATAAAAATCAAAGCGATAAGCAAGTATTGGAGAATCTTGCGTAAATCTCACATGTAATCATTGGTATATCCCCCCTTAATCATTTCCCAATATTTGTAGGCTAACAAATTAAAGTCTGCATTTGACATTCAATTGAGGAGTAGTCGCATGACGACGACCGCAGCGCCAACGAGGGCGCAGGTTCCCGACGTGGCAGGTCAGATCACGTTCGCCATGCGCTCCATGGGCGTCGCGCCGATTCCTCGGAACTACGAACTCTTCTATGAAGCCTATATCGGCTCCAACCCGGCGCTGACACGAGATCTTGCGGCGCTCGGCAGTCAGGCAACGCAGGAAGAACTCGATAGGCTCGGCGCACAGTATTTTGCGCACAGCCCTGCCCGCGTGTTCGACGACGCGCACGGTCGTATCGCCGCCGAGCTTGAGACGCTGTTGCGCGTCCTGCGCCAGGAGCAAACCTCACTGGAGAGCTACAACAGGCTGCTTGGGGAAACCTACAAGCGGATCAGCTCGAAGAACCATACGAGCGTGGAACTCATCGAAAACGCCCTCACTTTGCTCACCGAGGCCACCGGCGACACCATGGCGCACGGCGAACGCACGGTAGAGAACGTCGTCCAGCGCTCGCAGGAGATGGACCAGGTCCGCAAGGAGCTCGACGAGTACAAGCGCATCGCCAACACCGACTCGTTGACACGCCTGTCGAACCGCCGTGCCTTCGACGATCGCCTCGCGGCGGTTTTCAACAATCCTGCCATGCGTCCGGTCACCGCATTGGTGCTCGCCGACATCGATAATTTCAAGAAGATCAACGACACCTATGGCCATCCTGTCGGTGACAAGATTCTTGCGACTGTCGCGTCTGTCATCCGCGCCAACGTCCGCCGCGACGTTTTCGTCGCCCGCACCGGCGGCGAGGAGTTCGCCCTGATCGTCGAAGGCAACACCGCCGAGGAAGTGATGGGAACGGCGGAGCGGATCCGCCGCACGCTTGAAACGACACCTTTCACGAATTCGCGCACGAGGATCAATTACGGGCCTGTCACCGTATCGGTCGGCGTCTGCATGGCTTCCTACGCGGACGACGCCGGCGAGCTCTACCACAAGGCAGACGTGGCGCTTTACGGCGCCAAAAATTCGGGCCGCAACTGCAGCGTCCTCTTCGAAGACGGCATGCAGAAAGACTTCACGAAGAGCTGGCTGATCTACAAGGGTTAAGCCCGCAAGGACAGTTCGCCAGCTGCCTCGGGCTTGAACCTTCCGGTTGCTATTTCACCACATCGTCTTGGCCGCACGCTCCGGCCATTCGCGATCATAGGTCTCGTAATCGAAATCCCCAGTCGCCGCCTTCAGCATCAACCCGGGGGTCGGCAAGCTCTTCGGATCGATGAACGTTGCTGGATTCCAGAGCTCGGAACGGATCAGCGCACGGGCGCACTGGAAATAGACCTCGTCGATCGTGATAGCGATCACCGTCCGCGGATGCTTTCCGTCCATCACGAAGCTGGAAAGGACCGCCTCATCGTTGGTCACGACGCCGCGCCCATTGATGCGCATGGTCGTGTTCGAACCGGGAATGAGAAACATCAACGCCAAACGCGGATCGCGCACGATGTTGGAGAGCGAGTCGACACGGTTATTTCCGCGCCAGTCCGGCAGGTGCAGCGTCCTGTCGTCGATGATACGCACGACGCCACCAATATCGCCGCGCGGCGAGCAGTCGAGCCCTTCGGGACCAACCGTTGCCAGTGCCACGAAAGGCGATGCCTCGATCATCTCGCGATAGAGCTGTGTCAGGTAATCCGTCACCTTGGCTACTGATGCCTGCGTCAGCCCGCCGGCATAGATCGCCGCGAGTTCTTCCACCGTTTCAATGATCTTCATGATCGTCCTGCCGGGTTTGTCGGGCGGCCTTTAGCTGCCTGGCGTGACGTTACAATGACACACGACGGGTCGGAAGATCAAAAAGCGGAATGATCTCAGCATCTTTATCGGAACAGACCTCGCCGAGAAAGCCCGCGATCGTATCCAGAACCGGCCGCGCCGCGACAATTCGGCGGTGCCCAAATCCGTTGGCCCAGTGAAGCCGGACATCATCGCCAGCCGCCGCGTACCGTCGGGCATGGTCGGCGCTCACCTCCTTGTCGTCTTCGGCATGCACGATCAACACCGGGCGCTGGATCGTGCCGGCGGTCCTGCTCGCGTCGAACTCCTCCACTCGCCGGCCGGTGACACGGCGCACCTCGTTCTCCAAGACTTGCTGCGCCGGCCACCCAAGCCCGATCAGCTTGCCGAAATCCTTGAACAGCCAGTGCATTTCGCTCGGCGAGCCGATCAGCACCAGCTTTTGCGGGAGCACGGCAGGCACGCCCGGTAGCAGGCCTGCCGCCGCCACGACCAGTGCGGCACCGCCGAAAGAATGGCCGATTGCGGCGTCGAACGCGCCGAACCGAACTTCGGCCGCCGCTATTGCCTTCACCGCCATACCCATATGGAGCGCCCGCCCCGCTGCGCGGCCGTGGCCGGGAAAATCGATTGCGATCACCTCCGCGCCCGCTGCCGCCAGAGTCGTCGCAAGGTCGGCCATATAGGCGCTGTTTGATCCCCAGCCGTGCGTCACGAGATAGCGGGGGCGGCGCCCCAAGGCGCCACCATTCAGCCGATAGGCATGCGCCCGCCCGCCGCCGGCAAGACGAAGCCTGAACCGCTCCGCGCCGGCCAGCTTTGCTATGCCGGCTGCATGCGCGCCCTTCGCCTTCTCGCCCTTGGGCTTTGAGGAGGGTGTGATGCAGAACAGACGGAACGCCATTTTCCCGGCGATGCGCGGCGAAACCGACTGCAACAAGGAAAATCCGAGGCGGGTGACCTTCAGCGTAAAGTTTGCCATAGTGGGAATCCAATAATGTTCAACACTGAACAATAAAGTACAACGATGAACAAAAATCAATCCCTGCCCTGGGATCATCCGCGTTTCCGCAGCTGGATCAACGTCGCCCGCGCCTGCCAGCTCATGCAGCAGTCGCTCGGTCGCTCGCTGTCTGAACTCGATATCAAGACCCCGCATCTCGATATTCTGATCAACCTCTACCGCTTCGAAGGCATTTCCCAGCAGGAGCTCGCCCGCAAACTGCTGGTCGGGCGCTCGAACATGAGCATGCTGCTGCCGCAGATGGAGAAGCGCGGCCTGATCGAACGACGCGGCGACGCAAAAGACAAGCGTGTGCTACGCCTCTTCCTGACCCAGGAAGGGCGCGAAGTCACCGAAAAAGCCATGATCATTCAGACTGACCTAATCGAGCGCGTGCTTTCCCCCGAACCGATCGAGCAATGCATGGCGATGGCGGACTCGATGGAGCGGATTATCCGCGTGCTGCAACGGGATCTGGTCGACGAAGATTGACATCAGTCAGCTGTATGACCGACTGCCTGGCCCGCGAGGGACTTGTACTCCCAGGCGGCCACGATAATCAGCACTGCCGTCGCGAGAACGCCGGCAAGGTAGAGCTCGATAAATGGCGCAATGAAAGCGAGCAGAATCAGGAGCACGAGGCCGGCCAGATGCGAGAGCGGCAAACGCCCGCTGGTCGCCCCCTTGAACCAGAGATTGCCCGCCAGAAACAGTCCCGAGCCGCCGAGCACCGAGGCAATCACGCCGAGGTCGCCGGTTTCATGCGGGTGCGAGAACATGAACTCAACCGCAACGGCGTGAACGATGATCCCCGCCAAAATCGGGATATGGGCATAGGTGAAGGCCTGCCGTGCGAGGCTTCCAGGCGTTTCGTCGTGCTCGATCCGATGCGCCGCCCGCTCGTGGCCGAAGCGGAAATAGAGCCACCACATGGCGACGGTCCCGACGAAACCCGTGGCGAATACCACCGCTGTCAGCAGCGAAAACGGCAACTCGGAGAATGTACGGCCGGAGACGAGAATCGCTTCACCGAGGCAGATGATAACGAAGAGCGCGCAACGCTCGGCCATATGCGCGCCGGACACATCCCAGTCGGAAGCAGTTGACTTGCCAAGCCCGGGTACGACAAAGCCGCTCGCCGGCCCCGCGTACTCGATCGCAAGCGCGATCAGCCAGGCAATCAGCCGCGCGTCGTGCTCTAGAATGCCACCGGCAATCCAGAATATGCCGGAAACGGTCAACCAGGTGCTGATGCGCAGAAAATTGCGGTAGTTGGAAGCACTCGCCTGTTTGACGGCATAGGTCGCGAAGAGCGACCGCCCGACCTGCATCAGCACATAGGCGCCAGCAAAAAGAAGACCTTTGTCACCGAAGGCTTCCGGAATGGACGCGGAAAGAACGAGGCCCAGCAACATCAACACGACGAGCATACCGCGAACGGGCATCTTGTCGGGATCGAGCCAGTTGGTAACCCACGCCGTGAAGATCCACACCCACCAGACGGCGAAGGTCATCAGTCCAGCCTCAAGCGCTCCGAGGGGCGTATAATGCGCCGCCAAGGCATGCGAAAGCTGCGAAATCGAGAAGACGAAAACGAGATCGAAAAACAGTTCGAGAAAAGTGACCCTGCTCCCGCCTGGACTACCCTTCGCGCGCAGCCAGTTTCGTTTCTTCGTTCCCGTCACGCATTCACCCCGTGAGTGTTGTTTTTTACCGCGGCTTCTCGGAGGTGTCGCGACTCATGCCCTTTTCGCGCAGCTCTTCCTCGTATGCGGCGAAGAGTTCTTCGCCGCGTTCGCCGAGTTCGCGCAAATAGGTCCAGGTGTAAATACCCGTATCGTGCATGTCATCGAAGCCGATGCGCACCGCATAGTTGCCGGTCGGCGTCAGCGAGATGATGGCGACATTGCGCTTGCCAGGCACCGTCACCTTCTGCCCCGGCCCGTGCCCCTGCACTTCCGCCGATGGCGAAAGCACGCGCAGCATTTCGGCGGAAAGATCGTAACTCTGCTCGTCGTTGAACGTGACGACGAGGTGCTGCCGATCTTTCGAAACTCTGAGTTCAGTCGGCCAGATATCGCTCATGATCCCATTCCCCTTCAAAATCACGAGTAGGCAATGATGCTTGGCGAGGCAAGCTCAATTTGTCGTGCCCAGAACGCGTTTCCCTTGACGCGACAATGGCATATACGCACATTAGTAGCATTGCGGAGGTATTCGTGAACAGCAACGTCGGAACGACAGGCAACGCATCGCCCCTCGTTGCAGAGGCGAAACAGATGATCGACCCGTTCAAGCGGGCCGTGACATATCTGCGCGTCTCCGTGACCGACCGCTGTGATTTCCGCTGCACCTACTGCATGGCCGAGCACATGACCTTCCTGCCGAAGCAGGAGCTCTTGACGCTCGAGGAACTGCACCGGCTCTGTTCCGCCTTCATCGCCAAGGGCGTCCGCAAGCTGCGGCTCACTGGCGGCGAGCCGCTGGTGCGCAAGAACATCATGTATCTGGTGCGCGAACTCGGAAAGCAGATCGGCTCCGGTCTCGACGAGTTGACGCTGACTACCAACGGCTCGCAACTCTCCCGCTTTGCCGACGAACTCTATGATTGCGGCGTGCGCCGCATCAACGTCTCGCTCGACACGCTTGATCCCGACAAATTCCGCCAGATCACCCGCTGGGGCGATTTTCACAAGGTGATGGACGGCATCGAGGCGGCCCAGAAGGCTGGCCTCAAGGTCAAGCTGAATGCCGTGGCGCTGAAGGACTTCAACGATATCGAAATGCCTCAGATGATCCGCTTCGCGCACGGCCGCGGCATGGATCTGACCGTCATCGAAACCATGCCGATGGGGGAGATCGAGGAAGACCGGACCGACCGCTACCTGCCGCTGTCAAAGCTCCGAGCCGATCTCGAGCAGCAGTTCACCTTGTCGGATGTCGGCTACCGCACTGGCGGTCCGGCCCGCTATGTCGAGGTCAAGGAAACTGGCGGCCGGCTCGGCTTCATCACCCCGATGACGCATAACTTCTGCGAGAGCTGCAACCGCGTGCGGCTGACCTGCACGGGCACGCTCTACATGTGCCTCGGCCAGAACGACGCCGCTGATCTCCGCGCCGCTGTCCGCGCCACTGATAACGACGGGCTGCTCTATGCTGCGATCGACGAGGCGATCTCACGCAAGCCAAAAGGCCACGATTTCATCATCGACCGTACTCACAACCGCCCCGCGGTTGCCCGCCACATGAGCGTCACCGGTGGGTGACGCCCACTGAATTCAAGCAGATCAGGTCCGGTTGATCGATACTCCGCCATCGGCCAGCATGGACGTGCCGGTCACAAAACTTGCCAGATCCGATCCAAGGAAAAGAGCCGCTTTGGCAATCTCCTCCGGCTGCGCCAGTCGTTTCAGCGCATGCAGGCCATGGATGAACGCGACCAACTGCATATCCGGATTCTCGGAGTTTGCCGGGTTCATCGCGGTATCGGTACCTCCAGGCAGCAACGCGTTGACGCGGATGTTTTTCGGACCGAGTTCGGCTGCAAGCACCTGCACCAGGCCGGTCAGCCCCGCCTTGCTCGCAGCATAGGCACCCATCCCTGGCATTCCCGCCGTATGGCCGACGAAAGTCGAGGTGTAGACGATCGATCCGCCGCCGCGAGCAATCATCGCCGGCACCTGGTATTTCGCCGCCAGAAACGCACTGGTCAGATTGACCGCCAGCATTTCGTTCCAGCCTGCCAAGGATAGATCAACCATCGGCGCTGACTCGCCGGTGCTGCCTGCATTGTTAAAGGCGACATCAAGACCACCGAAACGCTCGACAGCCACCTCGACCAGCCGTCTGTTCAAAGCCTCCTCGCGCACGTCACCGGCAACAGCAAACGCCTCGCCACCGGCATCCGCGATTTCTTCGACGAGCATACCGAGTTCGGCCTCGCGTCGCGCCGCAACGACCAGTCGCGCGCCTTCGGCTGCAAAGAGTTTGGCCGCCGCCCGGCCAATACCTGAGCTCGCACCGGTTATAATCGCAACCTTGTCATCCAGATATCTCATGTCGAAACCTCCACTTGTTGTTTGCGGCATTCCAAATTTTCAGACATCCGCCCGAGCAGCCACCCGTTTCCTGCTCGCGTCTGCGCACGCACCGCCTGCGTTATTGTGCACTGCGCAACCGAATTATCTCGACTGTGTCTTTCGCTCGATACCCAGGCCGCGAGGCACCCTCTACAAGGACGTGTACGAGAATCGGAATATCGACATGCCGCGGTCCCGCAATACCCAGGGCGCCATCTACATGAGTTCGGCCATGGCCGGATTTTCTTGCAGCGACGCACTTTCCAAATCAGTCATCGCCTACATGAATGCCGGCCAGATCATGTGTCTGCGTGGCCTGTTCACGAGCATCTTCGTCTACGTGATCGCGCGCCGCATGGACGCGCTGCGTCCGTGGGGACTCGTATTGAAGCCGATGATTATCGTCCGAGTCATTTGCGAGATATTGGCAGCGGTGACTTACATTACCGCCCTTGGCATGATGCCGATCGCGAACGCATCGGCCATCCTGCAGTCGCTGCCGCTGGTCGTCACTTTCGGTGCGGCGCTGTTCTTTCGCGAGCCCGTCGGCTGGCGTCGCTGGTCAGCCATTCTTGTCGGCCTGATCGGCGTTCTGATTATCATTCGACCGGGACCAGAGGGTTTCACGGCCGCAGCCCTCCTCTGCGTTGGTAGCGTCCTCACCACGGCCGGTCGCGACCTCGCCACCCGTGGCATTGGCCCTGAGATCCCATCGCTGATGATTACCGTCGTTACAGCCGTCTCCGTGACGATCGTTGGTGCGTTGCTGACGCCGCTACTCGGCGGGTGGGAGCCGGTCAGCCTGAGCTCGCTTTCCCACCTTTTGCTCGCCGCCATTCTTGTCCTGATCGGCTATCAGTCCGTCATCATGGCAATGCGAACCGGTGAAATCTCCTTCGTGGCGCCCTTCCGCTACACCAGCCTGATTTTCTCGACATTGCTGGGCTTCGTCTTCTTTGCGGAGTTTCCCGATCTCTGGACACTTGAAGGTGCCGCAGTGGTCATAGCGTCCGGCCTCTACACGTTCTATCGTGAGGCCAAGCGCCACGTGCCGCCGGTCGCCCAGGAGTCCGAGCCGAGAACACCCGTCTGAGGCAACAATGAACGATTTTGTGCTCGATAGATCCAATATACCGGGTGTCGTGCTCGCGGGCGGGCGTTCCTCGCGCATGGGCCGCGACAAAGCCTCCGTACGCCTCAGCAACCGCACCTTGCTGGAGCGCGTCGTCGAACAGCTTGAGCCGCAGGTGAATACCTTCGCCGTCAACGCCGACGCGACACCGGAGAATTGCCGGCATTTGTTCATTCCTGATATAATTCCCGGCAAAGCGGGACCGATGGCCGGCATCCACGCCGCGATGGCCTACGGCGCGACGCTCGGGGGGGTGACGCACGTGGTCACGGTTTCTGTCGACAGTCCATTCTTTCCTGGCGACCTCGTCGATTGGCTCGCTGCCGCGATCGATGCGCACGATAAAATCGCTATTGCTTCCTCGGAGGGCCGCAGCCATCCGGTGTTCGGCTTATGGCCCGTCGCTCTTGCCGATGAGCTGGCATCTTGGATCGCTGCCGATGAAAAACGCCGCGTTCGGGACTTCCTCTTACGGCATAACGTTACGGAAGTTGCCTTTCCCCTACGCCCGACTCGGGCGAGCCTCCTCGATCCGTTTTTCAACGTCAACACGCCCGACGACCTCGCAGAGGCGGAACGCTGGCTCAAGGTACTGGTATGATGGACAAACCGAAGGTCTTTGGAATCGCGGGTTGGAAGAACTCCGGCAAGACCGGCTTGGCCGTCCGGCTCGTCGAGGAATTCACCAGCCGTGGCTACAGCATTTCCACGATCAAGCACGCCCATCATGATTTCGACATCGACAAGGTCGGTGCCGATAGCTACCGCCACCGGCAGGCTGGAGCTCACGAAGTCACCATCGTTTCCGGGACGCGCTACGCCATCATGCACGAGTTGCGCGGCGCCCCTGAGCCGACGTTCGATGAAATCCTTGGCCGCATTGCGCCCTGTGACCTCGTGTTGATCGAGGGCTACAAGCGCGAGCCGATCCCGAAGATTGAAGCCAGGCGGCTCGAATCCACCAACCGGGAACCTCTCGCACCGACCGATCCCTTCATCGTGGCCATCGCAGCCGATCACCCGGTTGCCGAAGGTTTTCTACCGGTGTTCAATCTTGATGATACCCAGGCGATCGCAGACTTCATTTCAGGAATAGTGCAACTGCCTGCAAAATAGAAAAGCTTGTTGCGAGGGAGCAATGACCTACTACGGCTCCGAAAGACAGCAGCGCTTGCAGCGTCAATCCGACGAGGCGCAGGGTCTTCACGTAAGCTACAAGGGCGCAGGATGCTAACCAATCCTGGAGCACTTGGTTCCGTCGAGTGGAGGCGGTACCCGCAACTGGGTGAACTGGCAGTGACGCATCGCGACGACAAACCGAGCAGGAGCAACCAAGCAAGGTTCGATAGATGACAATGCTCGTTGCTTCCATGGACCATAGTCCTCAGGAGATTCCAAACGATCGTGAGGGCTGGCATACGACAGTCCTTTTGGTATCTGAACGTGCCGAACAGTGGGGATGGGGCAACACGCTAGGGCCATTGTTGAACCGCCAGGGTAAGACTTTGCGGAAATGGGCGGCCAAACGCAACGACCGATACCGGGAAGAATTCCGCAAGCAGTTCCCCATAACGCTTGCCAACAGCGAGGTCTTTGGTCTCGCTTTCAGCGTGAAAGGCGGCACAGTTACAGATTCACTTTCTGCGTTGATCCCAACCCGGGCTTAAGCCGGCACATTTTGACTTCCGGACACAAAGTCTCGGCCGTCGGCTTAGCGTCAAGCCGTGAGTTCACGATCTCGTCCGTGCAAGCTGCGTACGTCGTCTACCTTCTATATTTTATCTGTAGAATGCATGCTCTGAATATTAATCAAATGCGAGACGAGGCTGGACGTCCTCTCTCGTATTGCGATTGGCAGATTAGCCCTGATAACTTTCCGCTTGGGGCGACGGGACCGATGGCCGAATTGTTTTCCATAGCCGCTAACAGCGCTTCGGGCCTGCGTCTAATACGCGGCAATTTCCGTGTATCGACAAACCTCCAAGGTGACCCTGGGGCAGAGGTCTGCGACAACGTTGCTGGTATGCTGCGGCAAGATTTACAGCGAAAGGTCTGCGACGTTGATCTCGCCCCAAAACCTAGGATTGGCGCGCTTTACTGGGAAATCCATTCACGCGCTGAGAAATAAAAGTCCACGTCGACTGCAACACCGGTCGCCCACGCCGCTTTGCGAATTAGGGCTTCGGTCGCAGCCCACATAAAAGCGAGCCCAAAACCGCTGCGTGCGGCAACAAGAAAAGCCGCCAGTCTCCCGGCGGCTTTCGATCCGTTCTGTCTCTCGGCTAGGTTAGCGCGAGGCGACTGGGCGCACCAGCGCCGTCACGCGGCGGATGGTAACGCGACGGTTTTCCTGGTTCGGCCCCTGCGTGTTGACCTTGAGGTAACGCTCGCCGTAGCCCTGAGTCGTCAGGTTTTCCGGTGGAACGCCGTAGACATCCGTCAGCACGTTGGCCACAGACTCCGCACGCTGGTCCGACAAAACGAGGTTACTCTGATCCGAGCCGACGGCGTCGGTGTGACCTTCAATCAGGAAGGTTTCCGCCGGACTCTTCCGCAGCAACTCGTTCATAGCATCGGCCACCTTACGAAGTGTCCGCGCCTGGCTCATGGGAATCTCCGCGCTACCTGTTGCGAAGGTGATCGTATCCAGATCGATACGACGAACCTTGTCGCGAATACGTGCCGAATACCTCACCTCGTCCAGCGAGTAGACGCGTTCCACCGGTTCGACAGGTGGCTCACTGAGGAACTGGTAATAGTCGCGATCCTCGTCGCTGCTGGTGTCGATGATGTAGTCATCAAGCGGAATGGCCAGACGCATCGGCGGCAGGTCGCGGCCCGGATCTTCGAAGTAGCCGCCACGGTCCGGATCCTCATAGAGGTCGGGCGAATAATAGAGGACATCTTCGCGGCCACGGTCATCGATACGCGACCGCTGGATAACGTCGCCGTAGCGGTTCCGGATCGTCACGATCTGATAGCCATCGCGGTCGATCGTCTCGCGATAGCGGTCGCGCGGCAGCTGTTCGTAGATCGGCCGTTCACCATCACGCAGGAAGCGCCGGTCATCGTCGCCGCGAACGATCGTCTGGTTGTTGATCTGGATGATCACGCGATTGTCGTCGCTGCGCTGGCCGAAGAGCGCGCCTTGCGGCTGCTCGAATTGCGGGCGCTTGTCGAGACGCCGACCCTCTTCACTGGTAACGGCTTCGATCTTGATTGGAGCAGCCTTGGCTCCCCCGGTTACGATCTGGGCATCGGCATCGGACTTCGGCACGCGGAAGTTCTGCTCCTGACCGCGCAGCCTGTCGCGGTCACGACGGGATTGGATGCCGCCGAAGCGGTCAGCGTCCTTGTCGCTGTCGAGAACAGCGGCGCCGTTTTCAACAGGCAGAACGACGGTTTCCGTGCTCTTGCTCGGATCGGCAGCGATTGCCTTGCGGCGCTGGAGCTCCTGCGGCGTGACTTTTTCCGGAGCCGGGATGGGTTGCTCGGCCTGGCCAGTTATCGGCTGGCCACCCGGTGCGGCATTAGGCTGAGCCGGAACCTGTTCGCCTTGTTGTTGGACAGGCTGCTGCTGCCCCCCCTGCGGCGCAGGGGCCTGATTACCCTGCTGTTGGGCCGGTTGCTCTCCGCCAGGTTTGGCTTCAGTCGCAGGCTGCTGTGCGGGAACCGGCGGCTTCTCAGCCGTCGGTGCTTCCGCTGGCTTGGGAGCCTTCGGTGCCACGGGTGATTCCTGCGGAGTTGCTTGTTCTGTGGCCGGCTTCTGCGGCTGCGTTTCGGCAGTCGGCTTCTTGCGCGGTTTCACCGGTTGTTCGGCCCCTTCGGTCGCCGGCTGCTTACCATTGGCCGGCGGCTGCAGTTCTTCACCCTGCGGTTTTGCCTGTTCTTGCTGTGGGGCCACCTGCTCGATCTGCGGCTGCGGTGCAGCCTCTTGCTGCTGTGGCTGCTGCTTCTTATTGCGCCGCGGCTTTTCGGGGCTCTGCGCTGGTTGCTGTTGCTGTCCCGGTGCTACCTGCTCCTGCGGCGCAGCAGGCTCTGCCTGCTCTGCAGCGGGCTGCCTCTTCTTGCGCGGTTGCTCGGGCTGCGCTTCTTGCTGCAACTGCTGAAGTTGCTGCTCGGCGGCGGGTTCGCGCTGATGGCGCGGTTTTTCTGCCGGTGCCTGCTGTTGCTCAGGCTGGGCCTCCGGCGCGGGCTCACGCTGCTTTCGTGGCTTCTCTACCGGCGCTTGCTGCTGTTGTTCGGGCTGGGCCTCGGGCGCAGGCTCACGCTGCTTCCGTGGCTTCTCCACTGGCGCTGGCTGCTCTTGGGGCTGGTCGGCAGCGGGTTGGCGCTGGCCACGCGGCTTTTCGGCGGGCGCTTCCTGCTGGGGCGGCTGTTCCTGGCCTGCCGGCGCCTGTGGCTCGCCGCCACCATCGTGCTGTTTATGCCGCTTCTTCAGAAGCTCTTCATCGGAGGGTGCAGCCTGAGCAACCTCGAAACTGCCCGCGACCGCTTGCGGCGCTGTGCGAACCTGATCAACGCTGGCCACTGCGGCGAAGGAATGTGCGGGAGGCATTATGAGCGACAGCGACAACAGCGGAAAGGCGGCACTGGCAAACAATCTGGATTTCATTCCCATAGGGGCTCCTCGTTGACTTTATGTTCTTGAGACGCGGTCGCGGCCACGTCCGATTTTGGGGCACTCACCCACGGCGAAAACCGCGCGAGGACTGCATTTGTTCCACGAGTCTTAGGAACTGGACTATTAACCCGGTATGAATGTGGCAGTGCGGCATTGTTCATCTTCGCCATAGTTGACCGCTCGCCGCGCCCCCCTGCGATTCCAGTTGCAATTCCGCTGAAAAAGGGTTGAGTATCGCGCCAAGGCAGTGCCCAGCACCGCCCTGCTCCGCCGCCGTCCAAAAGAAGAATACGAGCGGCAGCACCAACAGAGAGGACTAACATGCGTATCTCCACCCGTATTCTTGCCGCTGCTTCCGTCGCCGCGATGTCTCTTTTCGCAGGCGCCGCCATGGCTGATGGCGAGAAGTATGTCATCGGCACAGACTCGACCTATCCGCCCTTCGAATACGTTGATGCCAGCGGCCAGTTCCTCGGCTTCGACATGGACATCGCCCGCGCGCTCTGCGCTGAGATGAAGGCCGACTGCACCATCGTCAGCAGTGACTGGGACGGCATCATTCCCGCGCTGCAAGCCAAGAAGTTCGACATGATCATCTCGTCCATGTCGATCACACCGGAGCGCTCGAAGCTCGTCGACTTCACCAACAAGTACTACAACACCCCGCCGGCAATCGCCGTGCCGAAGGATTCGACCGTCACCGACGTTGCCGGCCTGAAGGGCAAGACGATCGGCGCGCAGACCTCCACCACCCACTCGAACTACGCTGAAAAGCACCTGCCCGACACAGAGCTGAAGCTCTACCCGACGGCAGACGAGTACAAGCTCGACATCGCGAATGGCCGCGTTGACGCCGTCATCGACGACATCGTCGTTCTGTCGCAGTGGGTCAAGTCGGATGCCGGCGCATGCTGCAAGATCCTGACGCCGCTCCCGGTCGACAAGGAAATCAACGGCGTTGGTGCAGGCATTGCCGTCCGCAAGGGCGACGACGCGCTGCGCGAAAAGCTGAACAAAGCGATCGCCGCGATCCGCACCAGCGGTGAATACAAGAAGATCCAGGACAAGTACTTCGACTTCGACGTTTACGGCGAATAAGAAAAGCTGTAGGTCGCCCAGAAAGGTTATGGCGGAAGGCTTGCTCTTCCGCCATTTTTGTTTGAAAAGAATGGAAAGATCAAAGCGGTACAAACCGCGAGGGGAAAACTGGCATGGGCGGATTATTTTCCGCGCTGGGCTCATTCTGGGCCTGGATTGGGTATATCTTCGATCCGCTTTGCGGACCTGCAGGACTCTTCACCTGGTTCGGCTCTTCGACGATCCTGGCCTGTGGCGACACCGGCTGGGGCGATGAGATTGCCGCCGGCCTGAAGGTCACCGTTGCAGTCGCGCTCCTTACCCTGCCGATCGGACTGATCATCGGCTTTCTCGTGGCGCTCGGCCAGCAATCGGAAGAGAAATCGGTCCGCCTGGCCGCCGGCATTTACACCACGATCTTTCGCGGCCTTCCGGAACTGCTGACGCTGTTTATCATCTATTACGGCATGCAGATTCTGATCCAGTCGGTTCTTGCCTCTCTCGGCTACGACAGCCGTATTGAAATCAACGCCTTCTTCGCCGGCATGATCGCCCTTTCGGTCGTATTCTCCGCCTATTGCTCCGAAGTTCTGCTGTCGGCTTTCCGCGCCATTCCGAAGGGCCAGTATGAGGCAGGAGACGCGCTGGGCTTTCATCGCGGCCGTACCCTGCTGCTTATCGTGCTGCCGCAACTCGTGCGCATCGCCCTTCCCGGCCTGGTAAACCTCTGGATGATCCTGCTCAAGGATACGTCCTACGTCTCGATTATCGGCCTTGCCGACATTCTGCGGCAGACCGGCGTCGCCGTTAAGGTCACCAAACAGGCGTTCCTGTTCTATACCGTCGCCTGCGCTCTTTATCTCGGCCTTGCCATCATTTCCTCCTTCGGTCTCAGCTACATCGAGCGGTGGGCCAAGCGGTCGGAGATCAGCCGATGAGCCACGCCCAAACGCTCATTCCGGCACAGCCGGCACCGAAGCAGGCGCACAAGCCGATCACCGTTGCGCGCATCACCGGTTACGTCGTCGTCGCTCTCTGGATCCTTCTTGCCGCCGCGCTGATTGCAATGGTGGTCAGCGGTTGGGATCCGGAAAAATTCACACGCTACGGTCCCCGCTATCTGCATGGCCTGTACACGACGATCATGCTCGTGGTGATCTCGGTTTTCTTTGGCGCCATTCTCTCCTTGCCGCTGGCCTTTGCCCGCATGTCGAAGAACAAGGTCATCAACGGCATCGCCTATTGCTACGTCTACGTGTTCCGCGGCACGCCGCTGCTGGCCCAGCTCTTCCTCATCTACTACGGCCTCGGCAGCTTCCGGCCGGAGTTGGAAGCCGTCGGTCTGTGGTGGTTCTTCCGCGATGCCTGGTATTGCGGTCTGTTTGCGATGACCATCAATACGGCCGCCTATCAGGCCGAAATCCTGCGTGGCGCCATCCAGAGCGTTCCGCGCGGCCAGCATGAGGCGGCGGCCTCGCTCGGCATTCACAAGATCGTCGCCTTCCGCAAGATCATCCTGCCGCAGGCCCTGATCGTCGCCCTGCGGCCCTACGGCAACGAAATCATCCTGCTTATCAAGGGCTCGGCTGTCGTCGCGATCATCACCGTTCTCGACCTGATGGGCGAAACGCGCTACGCCTTCTCGCGCACCTTCGACTACCAGACCTACCTTTGGGCAGCGATCTTCTACCTCAGCATGGTTGAAGCGCTACGCCATCTCTGGGCCTGGATTGAGCGGCGGCTGACTCGCCACCTAAAGCGTTGAAGATTTGGCAGCACTCACTGAAGAGAGCTGCTAACGATCTGAAATTACAAAGAAAATCCATGAAACACTAGCAATTCGTCAAGCTTCGGTTAAGCATGTAGTGGTTCCATTTCGAGGACCACTAATAAGCGGTCATTGGAACCAGAAGCGAGACGACGATGCACAAGGACATGGAAAGGCAGCTTCAGGGCTACGGCCTTACGACGGCCCAGATCATCTACCGCATGCCGGATCATCAAACGATCCTTCAGACCTATATCTGGCAGGACTACGACCTTGCTCCGGATTTTCCCGAGATGTGCAGCTTCCTGAAGTTCTGGCAGGAGAAGCTCGACGGGCCGCTGCATTCGGTGCGCTACATGCACCGCAAATTGATCTCCGCCACCGAATGGCGCGCGCTGAGAGGCGAGTTCATCATCAACTGACCGCGCAGCGAGCGCCGGTCAGACATGAGCCTCCCCCTGGACGAATTCGTCTTCGTCCATCTCGCGATGCAGTGTGCCGTACAGTATGCCGACATAAGCCAAGCTCACGATGCAGAGCACGGCCCAACCCGGGATTGGGCCAAGCGCCGCGTTGTCGACCACATAGCTCCATGAATGTGCCTGCGTCAGTGGATTTCCTTCAGTCTGGAGCTTGGGTGTGGTGATCTTCAGGCACCATGCGAGAAGCAGGATGAGATACATCCAACAATAGTTTCGCCGCAGTCGACGCTTCACGGCGCCGGGATAACTCAAGAGAAATTGCGGCTTGCGCAAGCTCTTGGCGATGGCGCCGGCCCAATCGGGCCTGGACTCGCCGTTCGGCGCAAGAATTTGCGCGAAGTAACCCCGCTCAAGCTTCCTCACACGGGCGCGATAGATATCGAAGAAGCGATAGCGGCGGGCTTCAATGAGCAACAACAGGGTGATCAGCATCATCCCGAAAAGCAGCACGCCATGGTGGGAGGTCGGCGTCGACAGAGAAACGGAAAGCAGCGCCGCCGAGACTGTGATCGCCCAGTTCGATGTTCGGTCGATACGATCGCGCCAGCTTATCATCCGGCCGAGCTCTCCGCGATAATAGTGGCTGAGCGTATTTGTGATCTCGCCTGGGGTGGCCGGGAGCGCCGGTCGCGGACTATCCATCTCCTTCTCGAAATTCGCCTTGCTGATTTCGGCGACCATGGCATTTCCTCCATTTTGTTCTTATCCATTAGAGGATCCCTATTCTGCGCTTCGAACGTCGCCATTGCAAAAGACATTCAGTCGCCGTAGACGCAGCTCTGGATAAAAACGATGGTGAATTGCTATGGCCAATAAGATCGACGAAGACGCACTCGCGGAAGCCTACGAGCGGGCTCTTGCCCTTGAAAAGGCAGGTGATGTCGACGCAGCCGTGAAGGCCTATGAGGAGGTTCTTGCCATCGATCCCGAAGATCACGGGGGCGCAGCCGTCAGGATCGCCTCCATGGGCCGTGGCGAGACGCCGACCAAGGCGCCGGATGCCTATGTCGAGACCCTGTTCGACCAGCATGCCGAGGTCTTCGAGGACGTTCTGGTGGAACAACTCGGCTACCACGTACCGATGATGGTGCGCCAACGCCTGCAGGAGCTGAAGCTTGGCCCCTTCAAGCGCATGCTCGACCTCGGCTGCGGCACCGGCCTCACCGGCAGCGCGCTCGGCGATCTCTGCGAGGACATGACCGGTATCGATATCTCCGAAAACATGGTCGAGATCGCCCACGAGAAGGATCTCTACGAAACGCTCTTCGTCGCGGAAGTCGAAGACTTCCTCGATGACAATGACGAGGATCCCTTCGACCTCATCACGGCAACGGACGTCCTGCCCTACCTCGGCGCGCTGGAACCACTGTTCTTTGGCGCTGCGGAAAACCTAAACCCCGGCGGCCTCTTCATCTTTTCCTCGGAGGAACTGTCCGAGGCGTCTGCGAACGCCCAACCCTACATGGTCGGTCCGCATCAGCGCTTTCTGCATTCGGCGACTTACATTCGCGAAAGGCTCATCGCGACGGGATTCGAGCTCGTCGAAATGACGGAGATCAACGTTCGTATGCAGGAAGGGCTTCCAAGCCCTGGCCATCTTGTAGTCGCCCGCCTCGGCTGACGCCTGCAGCGAAATACGCCGACCAATAGTTAGCCAACCACGAAACTTTTCATTGATCACAGCTCAAGGAGCTGATACTTAGCCAATCGCGCAAGTTTAAAACAACGTGAAAGGCTGGTCGCATGTCGCTCTTCCTCCACAGCCACCCGCTTGCATCCTTCTGCCACAAGGTCCTTGTGGCGCTCTATGAGAACGCCACGCCCTTCGAAGACGTTCATGTCGACCTTGGAAACGAGGCGTCGAGAGCGGCGTTCCTCGGCGTCTGGCCGCTCGGAAAGATGCCGGTCCTTCGTGATGAAGTCCGGAACCGCACCGTGCCCGAAACGACAATCATCATCGAGTATCTCGATCGGTACTATCCGGGCGCAATACCCCTTATCCCCGACGACTTCGACGAAGCGCTCGAGGTCAGGCTGTGGGATCGTCTTTTCGACCTGCACGTACAGGAACCGATGCAGCAGATCGTTGGTGAACGTCTGCGCGGCGGCGGCGATCCGGCCCGGGTGACCCAGGCCGAGGCAGCGCTGCGCAAAGCTTACGCGCTGATCGAGAGGCAGCTTGGCGAACACGCATGGATCATCGGAGATAGCTTCACCATGGCCGATTGCGCGGCCGCTCCCGCCCTCTTCTACTCCGAGACACTGGTCCCGCTCGCGAAACAACCGAAGCTGCAGAGTTACTATGACAGGCTTCTGGCGCGCCCTTCCTTCGCGCGGGTCCTTGAGGAGGCGCGGCCATACTTCAAGTTCTATCCGTACCGCGAGCGGCTGCCCGCCCGTTTCCGGCCGGATGAAGCCGCCGAATGATGCACGAACCTGCCGCTCTCGATCAGATGTTCCACGCGCTGTCCGACCGCAGCCGGCGCGGCATGGTTGATCGCCTCGGCCATGGGCCTGCTTCCGTGTCCGAGCTCGCCGAGCCTCTGTCGATGGCGCTTCCCACTGTCATGAAGCACCTTGCGGTTCTGGAAAAAGGCGGTCTCGTCCATTCGGAAAAGAGCGGCCGTGTGCGCACCTACCACCTACGGAAAGACGCCCTGGCGCAGATGGAGCACTGGCTTGCCACACACAAGGCGAGCTGGAACAAGGCCTTCGACCGCCTGGAACAGTTCCTGTCAGACGACCAACCAGAGTGAGGACGGAGATGATGAAATATTCCGCCATGCACGAGACCTTCTCGATCGAGCGAAAGATTCGGGTGTCGGCCTCTCGCGTCTTTGCGGCCTGGGCCAGTCCCGCAGCCAAGCGCCAGTGGTTTGCCTGCCACGACGAGTGGGTGTCCCTCGACTATAGCCTCGACTTCCGGGTCGGCGGCCAGGAGCGGAACCGCGTCGCCGACAGCAGCGGCGTTCCGCACGCCTACGAGGCGCGCTATCTCGATATCGTGCCAGAAGCCCGCATTATCTATGCCTACGACATGAAGCTCGGCGAAACACGTATTTCAGCATCGCTCGCGACGGTCACCTTCGAGGCAACACCGTCGGGAACAACCATGCTCTTCACCGAGCAGGTTGTCTTCCTCGATGGCTACACGGACGGCGGTTCGCGCCGACAAGGGACCGAAATTCTGGTCGACCGCATCCAGGCCTTCGTCGAGCGAGACGGCAGCATCGCGCACTAAGCGCCACGTGCCTTTCATGCTAGATTGCCGTTCCAGCAATCCACCACCTCGAGCGAAACGGCCATGGCAGCAGGAAACAAACCGTCCCAGGCGGGTGCCCCACAGAGACGTCGGCACAAATTCAATCCCAAGCGCGACCCGAAACCGCACGTTCTGGCCGACGCCAATCGCACCGTTTTATGGATGGCTTCCGTGGTGACGGTTGTCTTTCTCGTCGTTGTCGCCGTTCAGGCACTATGGTAGCCGCCGAGTGCTGCAAGGCCGTTGGCCTTAACCGCCCGGCTTGCGCGCGCTAATGGCAAAGCGATGCTGGATGCCGCGCGACAGCGCCTTCAGATAATTCCAGTGCTTCGCCTGCGTCTTGTGGATTTCGCGCAGGTTCGTGTCGATCGTCACGTCTTCGAAGCCAGCATCGCCGAGCATGCTTGCGACCAGCTCTGCCCGTGCCCCATTCGAAAAGTGAACGCGCGAAACGATGTCACTGTGATTTTTCATGAGCTCGGGCGGCGCATGCTGCGGATCGGTCTTGAGCAAGCCGGCCCTCTCCATGGTCTTCGCAAGCGCCTTCAGCATGCGCTCTACCCGGCTAACATTCACGAAGTCCCCGTCAACGATCAGGATCGTGCCACCAGGTTTCAGAACGCGCATCCATTCGGCAAAAGCCGCTTTGGGATCCACGAGTGTCCATACGAGATGGCGGGTTATGATGACGTCATAAGTCTCATCGGGCTCCATCGTGTGTTCGACATCAGCCATTCGAAATGAGATCGACCTTCCCCTCGCCTTCGCCTTGGCGCGCGCCCGCTCCAGCATCGGCTCCGCCCAATCGAGCCCCGAGACCTTGAAGCCCAGATCGTCCATCAGGTGGGAAATCACGCCGGTGCCACTGGCGAGGTCAAGCGCCTGCCTGCCATCGCCCGGCCCCAGATGCTTCAGAATCAGTCGGTGCCAGGCAACACGCTCCGGTTCCGAGAAAATCTCATGCCCCGGAGACAGATCGAACGTCGCCGCACGTGCGGACCAATAAGCCTTGATCTCCTCGCGAAGCCCGTAGTTGTGCCCGCCTGCAATCCCTGTATCACCCATGCTCATGCCGATCGCCATTCCAGTTTGAAATCGTTCTAATAGATATAACTTGACCGCTTTACTCAGAAAATAATAGACGACGAAAAGTTTTCCACGGGGGTATACTTTTCGATGCGACTTACAGGCAAAACAGCAGCGCTTGCAATCGGCTTTCTCGTCTCCGCAGTCCTGCCGGCGCTGGCCGACAAGATCACGATCAAGGACGTGACCGGCCGCAGCGTCGAAGTGAACGCGCCCGTCAACCACATGATTCTCGGCGAAGGACGGCAAATCTACTTTTTGGCCGCGCTCGACAAGGAGGCGCCGTTTGAGCACGTCGTCGGCTGGCGCGACGACCTCCCCAAGGCCGATCCCGAATCCTATGCGGCCTATCTGGCGAAATATCCGGACATCGCCAAGCTCCCGACTTTCGGTGGCATGAAGGACGGCACCTTCGATATCGAGCAGGCCGTGACGCTCAAGCCGGATGTCATTCTCATGAACGTCGACGCCAAGACGGCGACCGACGAAGCCGGCTACATCGAGAAACTGGCGAAGGTCGGCATTCCGCTTGTCTATGTGGATTTCCGCGAAAAGCCGATGGAAAATACCGAAGCCAGCATGCGCATCATGGGCCAGTTGATGGGCAAGGAGGCTGTCGCCGAGGACTTCATCAAGTTCCGTGCCGACAGCATCAAGCGCGTCACCGATGTCCTCGAGAAGAACAACCCGCCTAAGCCCGTCGTCTTCGTCGAGCGTGCCGGCGGCTACTCCGATGATTGCTGCATGTCCTTCGGCGACGAGAATTTCGGCAAGATGGTCGAGATTTCAGGCGGTAAGAACATGGCCAAGGACATCATCCCGGGCACGTTCGGCACCGTCAATCCCGAGCAGATCATCGCCTCCAATCCGGACCAGATCATCATTACCGGCGGCAACTGGGACAAGTACGTGCCGGGCGGCGCCTGGGTCGGCGTTGGCTATGGCGCCGACCTCAAGGAAGCGCACCGCAAACTCGAAGCCCTGACCAAGCGCCCTGCCTTCACCGGCGTCAAGGCCGTCGAAGACAAGAACGTCCACGCCATCTGGCACCAGTTCTACAACAACCCCTACCAGTTCGTCGCCATCCAGGAGATCGCCAAGTGGCTGCATCCTGATCTCTTCGCCGATCTCGATCCGGAAGCGACATTCAAGGAACTGCACGCCCGCTTCCTGCCGCTGGAATACAAGCCCGGCTACTTCGTCTCTCTGAAGGACGAATAAGATACTTGGCGGGCCATCGACGGTTCGCCGAAATCGCAAGGCGGGGCCGCGTACGCGGCTCCGCGCTTCTGTTTCAGATTGAGAGGTGTCCATGCGACTCACGACACTCCGGCATGTTGCTGTCCTTACCCTCGCGCTCCTGACCACACCCGCCCTGTCTGCGGAAATTACGGATGTCACCGGTCGCACGGTCGAGATAGACCTGCCCGCCAAGCGCGTCATCGTTGGCGAAGCGCGTCAGATCCATGTGATCGCGGCGCTCAAGGGTGAACAGACCTTCGACACAATCGTCGGCTGGCGTGACGATATCATCACGAAGGACCCCGATAGCTACAAGGCTTACGCCGAGCATTTTCCGCAGATCGAAAAGCTGCCTCGTTTCGGTTATGTGCCACAGGGCGATTTCAGCCTCGAAACAGCGATCTCGCTCTCACCGGATGTCATCACGCTCAATCTCGAGGCGGAAAAGTCCGCCAAGGAAAGCGGTTTTGAGGAGAAGGCCGCAGCCGCTGGCATCAAGGTGGTCTATCTCGATTTCCGCATCGATCCCGATAGGAACAGCGAGGCTTCAATTGCGATCCTCGGCAGGCTCTTCGGCGCGGAGGAGCGCGCGAAGGAGTTCATCGCCTATCGCCGCGCCGAGATCGCGCGCGTGACCGACAGGTTGGCAGCCGTGAAAGATCTGAAGCGGCCGAACGTCTTCATCGAGCGCTCGCCCGGCATATCAGGCGAGAACACCTGCTGCCGTACCTTCGGCCCGGTCAATTTCGGCGCCATGGTCGAGCAGGCTGGCGGCCACAACATTGGCGCCGACGTCATAAAGACCACCTTCGGCGATCTCAATCCGGAACAGCTCGTGCTTGCCGATCCGGAACACATCATCGTCACCGGATCGAACTGGGCGGTCGAGTCGGACATCAATCAGTTCGTGCCCGTCGGTCGCGGTGCGGATTTGACGCTGGCCCGGGAGAGGCTGGCAAATCTGATGACCCGGACGCCGTTCCCCGAACTAAAGGCCGTCAAAACCGGCAAAGTACACGCCGCCTGGCATCAGTTCTACGGCGCGCCCTATGAGTTCTTCCCCATCCAGCAATTCGCCAACTGGTTCCACCCGGATCTCTTCGCAGATCTCGATCCCGAAGCGAACTTCGCAGAATTCCACAAGCGATTCCTGCCGGTGACCTACCAGCCGGGATATTTCGTTTCTCTCGAAAAGGGCTCCAACTGATGGCCTCGTTCAGCCAGGTCCAGGCCGAAGTGACGGGGCGCGAGCAATATCGCGCCCTCGCCTTTCGCCGTATCCTCATCCTCGTCGGCCTAACCGCGGCGCTCTGCTTCAGCATCTCGACCGATATGGCGCTTGGCCCTGCCAACTACGCGCTGTCGGACGTCCTTTCGGCGCTCTTTGATCCCGCCGCGGCAGCCAACCAGCTTCGCGTCATCATCTGGGACATCCGTATGCCGATCGCCTTGATGGCGGTGACCGTCGGCGCTTCGCTTTCCGTTGCAGGCGCGCAGATGCAGACGATCCTTTCGAACCCGCTGGCGAGCCCCTTCACGCTCGGCATTTCTGCCGCCGCGAGCTTTGGTGCGGCTCTCGCTTTGGTCGGCGGCGTTGCTATCTTTCCGGGAGCGATCGAATACATGGTGCCGCTCAATGCCTTCCTGATGGCGATGGCGGCAGCCCTTTTCATTCATTTCGCCTCGACAATGCGTGGCGTGAGCGTCGAAACGATCGTGCTTCTCGGCATTGCCCTCGTCTTCACCTTCAATGCCGCGCTATCACTGCTGGAATACCTAGCCTCCGAGCAAGCTCTGGCCGCCGTCGTCTTCTGGACGATGGGCAGCCTGACCAAGGCGACCTGGGTGAAGGTCTATTTCACCGCCGCGGTGCTTGTTGTCACAGTGCCGCTCTTCATGCGGCAGGCCTGGGCACTGACGGCTCTCCGTCTCGGTGACGACAAGGCCGCCAGCCTCGGCATCAACGTCCGCCGGCTGCGTCTGCAAACAATGATGATCGTCAGCCTCCTGGCTGCCATCCCGGTGTCGTTCGTCGGCACCATCGGCTTCGTCGGGCTCGTCGGACCGCACATCGCCCGCATGGTCGTTGGCGAGGACCAGCGCTTCTTCCTGCCGGGTTCCGTCATATGCGGCGCTCTTCTCCTGTCGGTGACATCTGTGGTCAGCAAGATCCTGATCCCCGGCGCAATCCTGCCGATCGGCGTCATTACGGCGCTCGTCGGCGTCCCCTTCTTCTTCGTCCTTATCTTCAGCAATCGGAGGCGCTCATGGTAGCCCTAGCCCTCGCAGATGTCGGCGCTTCCTATGGACGCACGACCGTTCTATCGAACGTGAGCATCGACGACCTGAAAGGCGGCAGCGTCACGGCCATCATCGGCCCCAACGCGGCAGGCAAATCCACGCTATTCAAACGGATCGCGGCCCTGGTGAAAGGTCCTGGCCTGGTCGAGCTTTCCGATACCGATCGCGGATCGCGTACGATCTGCTACATGCCACAAGATACCGGCGCCAATGCCGTCCTGACCGTTTACGAGTCGATTCTCCTGTCAGCTAAGCAAGGCGGCGGCTGGCGGGTCGCCGACGACGAGCTCAATGGCATCGATGAAATCCTGAGGGCTCTTCGCATCGAAAACCTGGCTTTCCGGGGCCTTGGTGAACTTTCCGGCGGCCAGCGCCAGCTTGTGTCTCTCGCGCAGGCGTTGGTACGCAGGCCCGAGGTGTTGCTGATGGACGAGCCGACCTCGGCGCTCGACCTCCACAGACAGATCGAAGTATTGAGCTTTATCGCCGACCTCGCCCGCCGCAACGGAATGATCGTGCTCATCGCGCTCCACGACCTCAATCATGCGCTGCGCTATTGCGAGAACACAATTGTTATCGCCAATGGCGCAATGGCGGCGAGCGGACCGACATCGGACGTCATTACCGACGCCATGCTGCGCGACATCTACAAGATCAACGCTCGCATAGAAAACTGCTCGCAAGGCACACCGATGGTGATTGTCGACGGCGCGATCTGAGACAACGGCGTCGAACATCGCAACCGGGCAATTCAATGAGCGGTGTCCGTCCCCAGGATCGCCGCCAAAAGCCGCCCTTCGAGCTCGGCGAGCGCGGGATTGCCGTATCGACGCGGATGCGGATAGGGGATCGCCAGATCAAGCGCAACGCGCCCCTCTTCCAGCACGATCACACGATCGGCGAGATGCATCGCCTCGCTGACGTCGTGCGTAACCAGGACGGCCGTAAAGCCCAGTTCCCGCCAGACACGATTGAGCAGCTCCTGCATGCTGATCCGCGTCAATGCGTCGAGCGCGCCCAGCGGTTCGTCAAGCGCCAGCACGCCAGGCTTGCTGACAAGTGCCCGTCCCAGCGCGACACGCTGCCGCTGCCCGCCAGAGAGACGAGCAGGCCATTCGGCTGCCTTTTCGGCAAGCTGCACCTCGCCGAGCACCGCCTCGGCCTCCCTGAGAGCGATGCGCTTATCGACCCCATCGCCAAGCCCGACCGCCACGTTTTCGGCGACGCTCAACCAGGGAAGCAGACGAGGCTCCTGAAACACGATCCTGGCATTCGCTTCCGCATCAGCGCCATCGGCGTTCTCGAAATGGAGTTTACCGCTCGTCGGCTCGTCGAGGCCCATCAGAATGCGCAGCAGCGTACTCTTGCCGCAGCCGCTCTTGCCGATGACGGCAACGAACTGCCCGGCCGGAATGTGGAGATTGATGCCGCGGAGCACGCGATTGCCGCCGAAGCTCTTCTCAAGTCCCCTCAGCGTAATTGCCGCAGCGCCGGTGCCGGCTGGCGTCGCGCGATCGGTCTCGTATTCGAACTCGTCCGAGGCTCCTTGAAAACGCTCATGCGCAATGATGGTCATGACGCCTCTCCTACTTCTGGTAAACCGGGTTCCATTTGAGGGCCCGGCGTTCGAGGGCCCGGGCGACGACATCGGCAAGCTTGCCGAGGATGGCGTAGATGACCAGCGCCAGCACGACGACGTCGGTCATCATGAACTCGCGCGCATTGTTCGCCATGTGACCGATGCCGGATGAAGCGGCGATCGACTCCGACACGATCAAGGTCAGCCACATGATGCCGAGCGCGTATCGCAGCCCGACGAAGATAGACGGCAGCGCGCCGGGGAAGATCACCTTTCGGAACAATGTCCAGCGTCCCATCCCATAGACGCGGCCCATTTCGATCAGGTCACGATCGACGTTGCGAACGCCATGATAGGTGTTGAGATAAATGGGAAAGAGCACGCCGAGCGAGGTCAGGAACAACTTCGATTCCTCGCCGATCCCGAACCAGAGGATAACCAGCGGGATCATTGCGAGATGCGGGATCGTACGCAGCATCTGCAGCGTCGTATCCGTCAGTTGTTCCGAGATTTTCGAGACGCCGTTGGCGATCCCAAGGAGGAAACCGATCGAGCCACCTACCAGCAGACCGGCAAAGGCGCGACCGGCGCTGACGAGGATATCGTGCGGCAACTGTCCTGTGGCGGTCGTCGACCAGAATGCAACGCCTACATCGGCGGGCGACGGCATGATGCGGGAGGAGATCCAGCCGGCTGACGAGGCCAGCTGCCAGGCGGCAATAATTGCCACCGGCACGAAGAAGGGCAATAGCTTGTCCCACCCTGGAAGCGAGACCCGGAGCCTTCCGTTGCGTTCAACGCGCTCGGTCAGCGTCCGCCCAATCGGCGTATCAAAAGTCGACATGAAGGTTTTCCTCGCTTCTGCTTGCTTAACCCGGCCTCCGAGAGGCTTGGTGGGCCGGTGCGGTCGATGAAGAAGCGCCGCCCGACAGCGGACGGCGCCAATTGGCAGATCAGGAGCCGGAGACGACTTTCAGGTTTCCGCCATGGCTGCCGCCACCGAAGACCTGATGCTTTCCAAAATCAGTCTGGAAGCCGTGTCGCTGCTCCTCGCGCGTGATCCCGAGTTCCGGGAACAATAGCTCGGCGACGCGATAGGCCTCCTCAAGATGCGGATAGCCGGATCCTATGACGGTATCGATGCCGACGTCCTGATATTCGCGCAGCCGCGCGGCGACTGTTTTCGGCGAGCCGACCAGTGCCGTCCCTGCCCCGGCGCGTACTAGGCCGACGCCAGCCCACAGGTTCGGCGACACTTCCAGCTTGTCGCGCCGGCCGCCGTGCAATGCCGCCATGCGCTTCTGGCCGACGGAATCGGATTCATTCACGAAACGCTCCTGCGCCTCGCGGATCGCCTCATCGTCGAGTTTCGAGATCAGGCGATCTGCCGCTGCCCATGCTTCCTCATCGGTTTCGCGGACGATGAAATGCAGGCGAATGCCGAAGCTGACTTCGCGCCCCTTTTTCGCCGCGGCAGCGCGTACCTTTTGAACCTTTTCGGCAACTTGAGCCGGTGGCTCACCCCAGGTCAGGTATTTGTCGACTCGGCCGACCGAGAAGTCGATGCCGGCATCCGACGAACCACCGAAGTACAGTGGCGGCCGCGGGTTCTGGACGGAAGGAAAACCAAGCTTCGCGTTCGTCGCCTTGATGTACTTGCCATCATAGCTCGCGACACCCCTCTCCAGCAGCTCTTCGAAAACCGTGAAGAACTCGTCGGCATGGGCATAGCGTTCGTCATGCGCGAGATGAATGCCGTCGCCGGCAAGCTCCGCCGGACTGCCGCCGACGACGATGTTGAGCAGCAGGCGCCCATTCGAAATACGGTCCAGCGTCGTTGTTAGACGCGCGTAATATGCCGGCGATGCCGTGCCGGGACGGATAGCCACTAGGAACTGCAGCCTCTCGGTCTTGGCGGCAAGTGCTGCTGCCGTCACGAAGGACTCTTCGCAGGCAACGCCCGTCGGCAGCAGCACGCCGGAGTAGCCGAGACGATCAGCTGCCTGGGCGATCTGCGTCAGATAGCCGATCTCGGGCGCGCGCGTCTGCTCGTTCGAACCGAGATAGGCGCCATCCCCGGAGGTCGGGATGAACCAGAGGAAATTGATAGGGTCGTGTTTGCTGGTCATGCAAGTGATGCCTTCTAGTCGGAATGGAAATCAGCTTGCCTTGGCGCGCCAGATGATGTCGCCGGTGTTCAGCTGCTTCGGCACGATGCCGAGCTTGTAGAACTCATCGGCCAACCCCTGCTGGTAGGCCGCGGCCGCATCCGTGATGCCAGATACGCTGCCGAGATCGGCTCCAGCGCGCGTCAGGGTCACGCGTGTTACCTCCGGCGGCACGCCGGTGATCTCGGAGAGCTCCTTGATTGTCTGATCGAGATTGCTCTGAGCAGAGCTCCCGACCTGCTTAAGCTCATCAAGCACATCGGTGATGACCTGCCCGTTTGCGTCGGTGAACTCGGCATTCGCAAGGAAGAAGCTGTAGGAGTCGACAATGCCTTCAGCCGTCGTCAGAACCCGCGTTTCCGGATCGGCTTCAGCAATTGCGAGATAGGGGTCCCAAATCGACCAGGCGTCGATGCTACCATTCTTGAAGGCTGCCGCCGCATCCGCCGGGCTGAGATCCACACCCTCAATGTCTTCCGGTGCCAGGCCTGCCTTACGCAGGACCTTGACTGCAACGTTGTGCGCGCTCGAACCGCGCTTGAAGGCAATCTTCTTGCCCTTCAGATCTTCCAGCGTCTGGATCGGCGAGTCCTTTCTGACAAGGATTGCCGAGCCTGCCGGGCTGCCTCGATAGAGCCCCACATAGTAAAGGTGACCGCCGGCCGCCTGGGCAAAAAGCGGAGGCACGTCGCCCGTTGCACCGAAGTCGAGCGCACCAGCGCCGAGCGCTTCCAGCAGAGGCGGGCCGGAGGTGAATTCCGACCAGCTGACGGTAATGCCTCTGTCTGCTAGCCGCTTTTCCAGCGCGCCGCGGCGCTTGGCGAGGGCCAGGACCCCATTCTTCTGCCAGCCGATCCGAAATTCGGTCGTTGCCGCGCGCGCACCCTTGATGCCAGGCAACAATGCCGTGGCGGCCGCGGCGCCAAAAAGTCCCAATGTTTGACGTCGTGAGATCATGATCGTTCCCTCGTTGGGAGGCAGCCGGTCTCGGCGCTCCAGCGTTTCGATACTCCAATCTTGATAAAACCTATTAAATCGATCGACATTTATAATTATCATCTTTCGACGCTCACGGGATTATCCGAACAAGCTTCGCCGCTTTCGAGGAAAATTTTTCCGTCTCGAGGTTGCCGGCGCTCCGATGCCTTTTCGCGCGCAGTGCTTTCGGCTAATCCTCATGCCCTGCATTCAGAAAAGGATAGGCACATGGCAAAAGTCGCATTCATCGGTCTTGGCGTGATGGGGTTTCCCATGGCGGGCCATCTCAAGGTGAAAGGCGGCCATGACGTCACGGTCTACAATCGGACCGCATCAAAGGCGGCTGCCTGGGCAGAAAAGTTTGGTGGTAAATCGGCCCCAACGCCTGCGGAAGCAGCCAAGGATGCGGATTTCGTCTTCACCTGCGTCGGCAATGACGACGATCTCCGCTCGGTGACAACGGGCAAGAACGGCGTTTTTGAAACGATGAAGCCCGGTGCGATCCTGATCGACAACACGACCGCGAGCGCCGAGGTTGCCCGCGAGCTTGATACCGCAGCGAAAGACAAGGGCTGCGGCTTCATCGATGCCCCAGTATCGGGCGGACAGGCGGGCGCCGAGAACGGCGTGCTTACGGTCATGTGCGGCGGTGAGGAGACCACGTTCGACAAGGCAATGCCTGTCATCGATGCCTACGCCCGCATGGTCGGCCTCATGGGACCGGCGGGCGCCGGCCAACTGACCAAGATGATCAACCAGATCTGCATCGCCGGCGTCGTCCAGGGACTTGCGGAAGGCATTCATTTCGGAAAGCGCGCCGGCCTGGACATCGAGAAGGTTGTCGAAGTTATATCCAAAGGTGCTGCCGGCTCGTGGCAGATGGAGAACAGGCATAAGACCATGAACGAGGGGAGATACGATTTCGGCTTCGCCATCGATTGGATGCGCAAGGATCTCGGAATCGTGCTCAGCGAGGCGCGCCGCAACGGTGCGAAACTGCCGGTGACAGCCTTGGTCGATCAATTCTATGGCGACGTCCAGGCCATGGGAGGCAACCGCTGGGACACGTCCTCACTGCTGGCTCGACTGGAGAAATGATCGGCCCCTCCTCCAGTGCCGCGGAACTGATCGCGCATCTGCAGACGCTGCGCTCGGAGGAAAACATATCCGGCATGGCCCGTTTTGGTATCGTCACCGAAACCGCGCTCGGCATCTCCAATCCGGATCTCCAGAAAATCGCCCGGATAGTGAAGCGGAACCATGCCCGCGCCCTTGAGCTTTGGCAGAGCGGCATCCGCGAAGGCCGCTTACTCGCTCTCTATACGGCCGAGCCCAACAGGCTTACGCTCGAAACCGCGCGAGCCTGGGCCGACGACTTCGACTCATGGGAAATCGTCGATTGCGCCGCAGACCTCTATGTCGAAGCACGCATCGAAACGCTCATTCCCGAATTCGCATCCGACGAGCGGGAATTCGTCCGGCGCACGGCCTTTGCAATGATTGCGGGCGCGGCCGTCCACCTGAAGAAGGAGCCGGATGAGACATTGCTGGCCTCGCTTCCGCTCATCGCGACCCATGCCGACGATCCCCGCAATTTCGTGCGCAAGGCTGTGAACTGGGCGCTGAGAAACATCGGAAAACGAAGTCTCTACTGCCATACCGCAGCACTGGAGCTCGCGAAGAAACTGGCGGCATCGGATGATCAGACGGCACGTTGGATCGGCAAGGATGCCGTCCGGGAACTGACGAGCGACAAGGTGCTTGCCAGACTGGATCGGAAAGCGGCTCTACGGTGACCGCGGTACCCGCCATCGGAAAGACAGCGGGCGGACGATGCTTCGCCCGCTGCCTCGCTTGTCAACTACTTCTGAATGCACGTCTTGACGGTATCTTTGGTGCATTCGTCGAGACCGGTGAAGACGGGATCCGGAACCTTCTTTCCAGCGATCAGGTCCATCATGACCGTTGGCGCCTTGTAGCCCATTTCGAACGGCCGCTGACCGACAAGAGCAGTCACGAGACCTTCCTTGGCGATCGCGACTTCATCGCCGATCGTGTCGGCTGCACCGATCACGAACTGGTTCTTGGAAATCTTCTTAGCCATCGGCTTGAATAGGTCGCGATAGGGTTGCGGTGCGCCAAACAGCGGCCAGCCGCCCATGATGCCGAAGGCGTCCAGGTCCGGATTGGCCTGGAGAATGTCGGTCATGGCCTGAACGCCCTTGGCGCCGTCGTCGTTCGTGAAGACCGGGCAGCCGGCAACCTCCGTCCATCCGCCCTCACCCTTCAATGCCGTCAGGCCTTTCTTTCCGGTCAAGGTATCGCGCATACCCTGAGCACGCCGGAGAATGTTGTCGGCGCCGGGGTTGCCTTCGATCGTGCAGATCTTGCCACCCTTTGGCTTCGCTTTCTTAATGTACTCGCCGATGCGCGCGCCCATCAGATAGTTATCGGTGCCGAGATAGGTCTTGCGCAGAGCTGAATCCTCTGCCGCAAGGTCGGCGTCGAGGGTCATCACAGGAACCTTGGGATTAGCCGTCTTAAGCGTCTGTGCGATCAGTTTGGCGTTCGACGGAGATATGGCGATTGCCGCCGTTTCGGCCTTGCCCAACACGTCCTGAACGATCTGCGCCTCGCCGGCCTCATCAGATGTCGATGCTGGGCCTGTGTAGAAGCACTCGTACTCGGACTTGGCGTTTTCCTTGTTCCACTTCTGGCAACCTTGGTTGATCGCCTCGAAGAACGGGTTGTCGAGGCCCTTCACGACGATGACCAACTGCTTCTTGGCTGCCAGGGCCTGTCCGGCCGTCAGCGCCAGCACCGCGACTGTAAGCAATAATGCCTTCTTCATAGCTTCCTCCCATTGAAAAATGGCGGACGCCATCGCCCGCCACATGATCAACCCGGATACCAGACGATGCGAGAATCCTCCTCCGAACGCACATACCCCCAGGCCGAGTCGATTAGCATTTCCAGATCGTAGACGGGCCGCCACCCGAGCAGGTATTTCGCCTTGCCGTTGTCCATCCAGTTCGAGTGGAACTGGCTCGGTACGTCGACCGAACCGAGGCCGCGTGTGCGCGCAAGGTGGAGGGCAACCTCACCGTAGTCGACAGGTCGATCCATGCAAATGTTGAACAGCTGGCCGCGCGCGCGCGGATTGTCGAGCGCTTCAAGTATTGCGGAGACGAGATCGTCGACGTGAACGAAATTGCGCTTCAAGGGGCGGCCATCGGCGTCACGCAACAACGGAACCGTCTGCTTCCGCGCATAGCGCACGGCGTCGCTCTCCGGAACGAGCGTCTTCCAATCCGGCCCCCCGAAAACATCGTCTCCGAACGACAGCGTGAACTTGAAGTCATCCTTCTCCATGATCCAAGGCGCACGCAGGCAGCAGCCATTGATGCCATACTGGATCTGGAATTGCTCCAGCATCACCTCTTCCAGCACCTTCGATAGGGCATAGCAGCCGGGATAGGCCTGATGCGGCGTCGCTTCGGTAATCGGGGCCTCGTGGCGATAGAAGAAATGCCCTATCGCGGCATCGCCGCCGATGAGAATGAACTGGCGTGCAGTGGCGCTGGTCCTGAAGCCTTCGAGAAGCCAGAACAGTCCCTTGACGGTGACATCCATCACGTCATCAGGCGTCTCCTTGCATGTTGCGAGATGCACGACATGCGTGACATCCGCAAGCGCGCTCGTAACCGCCCCGCGATCGCTGATAGAGCCGCGCACCGCCTCGACGCGTTCGGTTTCTGGGCACAAGCGGTTATGACAAAGCGCGCGAATGCGCGCCTTCGAAAATCGCGGATCGTCGAGCAGCCCAGCGATGAAGTGCTGCCCGACCTTGCCCGTTGCACCGGTGACAAGGATCAGCATGCTCTCCTCCACAAACAGCTAATATACAGACACCTCCGCGCGTCAATCGAATTGTACTATAAAACGAGTAATTGTAACGAACGCCGTAAATTAGCAGCATCCAATTGACGGTCTCGCGCGGTTCTGGATAAATGCTGAGAGCGCTCGCAGGGAGGAACTGGCGGGTGAAATTGCGGCTTGAAATACGGTCGCGGCTTTCGGAGGCTAGACAGCTGGTGGCAGTTCTCGAGCTCACCAACATCTCAAAACATTTCGGCGCCATACAGGCGGTCAACGACGTGTCATTTTCGCTGGAAGCGGGAGAGGTCGTCGGATTGATGGGCGACAACGGCGCCGGCAAATCGACGCTTGTGAAGATGATCGCCGGCAATTTCCGTCCAAGCCACGGAACGATGCGACTCGACGACCAAGACCTCGTTCTGCATCGGCCGGTCGAAGCCCGACAACGGGGCATCGAGATCGTCCACCAGGACCTCGCGCTTTGCAACAATCTGACGGCCGCCGCCAATGTATTCCTCGGCCGCGAGATCCGCAGTGGTTTCGGCCCCCTTCGCATCCTCGACTACAAATCGATGTACAAGCGCGCCGGCGAAATCTTCAAGGAGCTGAAATCGGAGACACGGCCACGAGATCTGGTAAAACAGATGTCGGGTGGCCAACGCCAGGCCGTGGCAATCGCTCGTACCATGCTGGCGGAAGCGAAGCTCGTGCTCATGGACGAGCCGACCGCCGCCATCTCAGTACGCCAGGTTGCGGAGGTTCTTGCTCACATCCGTCAACTGCGCGATCGCGGCATCGCAGTCATTCTGATCAGCCACCGCATGCCTGACGTCTTCTCGGTTGCCGACCGCGTGATCGTCATGCGGCGCGGGCGCAAGGTCGCAGACAAGCCGATAGCGGCGAGTTCGCCGGAGGAAGTCACGGGGCTGATAACAGGCGCAATCGAACAGGTGTGATTAGCACACGGTAGTTAACGTAAGCGAAGGTCGACCATGGCAATAACCCTCGATCAGACGATAGCGCAGAAGCAGCGCAACTGGTTCTCGTCCATTTTCGCCAGTCAGACCTTTTGGGTGCTCGTTGCCGTCGTCCTCGCCTGCATCTTCCTATCCTTCGCCACGAGCTCCTTCGCCACGCCCACCAACCTTTACAACATCACCCGCAACGTCACCTTCGTCGCGATTATTGCGCTTGGCATGACGCTGGTCATCATCACCGGTGGAATCGACCTGTCGGTCGGGTCAGTGCTTTGCCTCTGCAGCATGATCCTTGCGATCACCATGCATGCCGGCTATGGCATCGGAACGGGCATTGCAGCCTCGATCGGCACAGCGCTGGTGGTCGGCGCCTTCAACGGCATTCTGATCGCCTACCTCGGATTCCCGCCCTTCGTCGTCACGCTCGGAATGCTGTCGATCGCCCGAAGCCTCGCGATGGTGGCCTCGAACAACACCGTCGTCTTCCAGTTCGGCCCCGATCACGACAAGCTGCTGGCGCTCGGCGGCGGTGCATGGCTCTTCGGCATCGCCAATCCCGTGCTTTACATGGCTGTGCTGGCTTTGCTGACCGGCTTCGTGCTGCGCTGGACACGCTTCGGTCGCTACGTCTTCGCCATCGGTGGAAACGAACACGCTGCGACCCTGACCGGCGTGCCGGTCAGGAAGATCAAGGTCGCAGTCTACATGATCTCGGCTCTCTCGGCCGGTGTTGCCGGCATCATCCAGACAGGCTGGCTCGGAGCCGTCACGACGAACATCGGCGCCGGAATGGAACTGCAGGTCATCGCCGCAGCCGTCATCGGCGGCGCCAATCTCGCCGGCGGTGTCGGTACCGCCTTCGGCGCCCTTGTCGGCGCCGCCTTGATCGAGGTTATCCGCAACAGCCTTGGCCTATTGGGCATCAATGCCTTCTGGCAAGGGACCTTCATCGGCGGCGCGATCGTTCTTGCGGTTCTGTTCGACCGGCTGAGAAATCTGCGGCAGAGCGAATAACGCTGCGCCGCTGTCGCTTGTCAGTCCTCGTTCGACTTCGCGTTGTCGAGGATCATGTAATCGAGCGGCAGTTGCGTCGAATACTTGATCTGCTCCATGGCAAAGGCGGACGACACATCGCGGATCTCGATCTTGGCGATCATCCGCTTGTAGAAGGCGTCGTAGGCGGCAATGTCAGGCACAACCACACGCAACAGGTAGTCCACATCGCCGCTCATGCGATAGAACTCGACCACCTCGGGAAAATCGGCAACGACCTCGGAAAAGCGCCGCAGCCACTCGATCGAGTGCGTTGCCGTCCGGATCGACACAAAGACCGTAACCTTGGTATTGACCTTTTCCGGATCGAGGATCGCAACGCGGCGCTTGATCACGCCGTCCTCTTCCATCTTCTGGATGCGCCGCCAGCATGGTGTCGTGGAAAGCCCGACCTTCTTGGCAAGGTCGGCAACAGCCAAAGTCGAATCTTCCTGCAAGAGACGCAGGATTTTGCGGTCAAGACGGTCCATCTGGAAAAGCCCCTTCGAATTTATTTTCTCTGTATAGCGCGATTCCGGCAGGTTAAAAGAATTTTTTTTCAGCGCAGCAACGCGCCGACCCGTTCCCGCAGCACGGGCAGCAACTCCTCCTCGAACCATAAGTTACGCTTGATCCAACCGGTGTTGCGCCAGCTCGGATGCGGCAACGGCAGAATTGACGGCAGATGTGTCGGTGAATGCGTCGTCCGCCAAGCCCGCACCGTCTCGGTCATGTTTTGGCGGCGTTCCGTGCGCATGTGCCAAGCCTGCGCATACTGGCCGACTGCAAGGATAAGCTCGATCTGCGGCATTGCCGAAATGACCCTGCTCCGCCAATGCGGTGCACATTCGCGCCGCGGCGGCAAATCACTGCCCTTGGCATCATAACCGGGAAAACAGAAGCCCATCGGCACGATGGCGAAACAGTCGCGGTCATAGAACGTCTCTCGATCGACCTGCAGCCAGTCCCGCAGGCGATCGCCGGATGCATCGTTGAATGGCAGGCCAGTCTCTTGAACCTTAAGACCTGGTGCCTGCCCCGCGATCAATATCCTCGCCTTCGACGATACCACCGCGACCGGCCGCGGCTCGTGCGGCAAGCGAGCATCCGCGCCGCCAAGCGGCGTATCCCGACAGATGCGACAGGCCGCAATTTCCTGCCGGAGAATATCGAGCGCCTGCTCGTCTGGCGGAGCCTTCCCGCTCACCATCCGAGCGGCCCCATGATGCCGCGGGTATCCGATCGCGGCGCGTGGTCGCGCACGCTGCGGGGCATTTCGAACGCACCCGCCCACAACCCGACTTTCTCGACCTTTGCTTGCGTCTCCTCATCACGGTAAGCACCGTAGGATACTGCCATGCCCTTGCGCACCATTTCCGCGTTCAGGTCGATGCCGCCGGCATGACAGATCACCAGCATGCGGTCAAAACGATCCCGTTCGGTTCCACCGCAGCGCGTATCGCCGGGTCGAACAAGCGCTTGCAACGCTTTCTTCGCCTCCCGACCGCAAGCCCATCGCGCGCCTTCCCGCTCGCATGTCTGGCTGAGCTCGGGGGCATCGATGCCGTAGAGCCGCATACGCTCGCTGCCGAGATTCAGACTATCGCCGTCAACAGCATGAAATTGGCCAGCATGGTCCGTCTCGGCCCTGTCGTTCAGCTTGGCCGCGATCAACCACAGGAATGCCAACAGAGCCAGCGCCGTCACGCCGTCGCGCATCACTCGCAAACCGCGCGTCACGCTTTCGCCTCCTTAAAAAACAAATCCTTGGCAAAGATGGCTAACATCATCTTAAGAATTGCCGTTTAGGGTGTAGACACCCGCGGATCAAGTTTCAACGTACACAATGAGTACTGGCGTTAGCACATCGACCGATAAGAACATCGTCGACAAGTCACGCAGTCACCGGAACAAGCCAGTGTCGAAGGCTGTCCGGCTGACGCGGGAGCGCCTCCAGTCGAGCCATGCCGGAAGCGGCGCATTCGATCGCGACGTGCTCGTCATGTACATCAACGCGGTCCTCCAGGGCGCATCGATCGTCCCACTCTTTGTCACGATCATGGCCGCTCTCGGCGTCTATTTCACTGAGAACACCCAGATCTTCCTGTGGGCGCTGCTGACGCTGACGGGCCATGCCACGAATGTATTTCTAGCGCGCCGGGCCAGAGGCCAGGAAATCAATGCAACGACAGCGCGCAAATGGCGCCGCGTTCTCCTGCTTGGGCAATTCATGGTCGGCTGCTGCTGGGTAGTGTTCGCCCTGCAGGACTGCACCGCCTGCGAGCCCTCGAGCTTCCTGCTCTACAAGGGCGCCACACTGCTTATTGCGCTTTCGATCACGGCGATGTCGAATTTCATGCTGACGCCGTCGGTGCTCATTACCTTCGCACCCGTCGTTCTGGGACTGATTGCAAAGGCCGGCCTCTCCCGCGAAATGCTCGAGATCAGCCTGACGACCGTCTTCACCACGACGGTCATCCTCTTCAACTACATCAGCGACCGGCTGTTCCAGTCCAACCTCAAGATCCTCGCCTACCAGGCCGAGAAGGACGATCTGATCGCCGAGTTGGAAGTCGCAAAGTCCATGTCGGATGAAGCCCGCCGCCGGGCGGAAGAAGCAAACCTTGCAAAGTCCCGCTTCCTCGCATCCATGTCGCATGAGCTGAGAACGCCGCTTAATGCCATCCTGGGCTTCTCCGAGGTCATGTCGGCTGAGGTGATGGGGCCGCTCAACAATCCGACCTACAAGGAATATACCGGCGACATCCACCGATCGGGCGAACATCTGCTGAACCTCATCAACGAGATCCTCGATCTCTCGCGCATCGAAGCCGGCAAGTACGAGCTCAGCGAGGAGGCAATCTCGCTGCTGAACATCTCCGAAGACTGCATCGGCATGGTGCAGTTGCGAGCCCGCGGCAAGAACATCACCATCTCCCAGCAGTTCGAGCCAGAATTGCCGGCCGTCTGGGCAGACGAGAAGTCGCTGCGACAGGTCATCCTCAACCTGCTTTCGAACGCCGTGAAGTTCACGCCGCAAGCCGGCGAAATCCACGTCAAGGTCGGCTGGACCGCAGGCGGTGGCCAATACATCTCGATCAAGGACAACGGTCCCGGGATTCCTGAAGAAGAGATCCCGGTTGTTCTTTCAGCTTTCGGCCAGGGCTCGATTGCGATCAAGAGCGCCGAACAAGGCACCGGCCTCGGCTTGCCGATTGTTCAGGCAATCCTCGCCAAGCACGACGGCCAGTTCATCCTCAAGTCGAAGCTGCGCGAGGGCACCGAAGTCATCGCCATCCTGCCCGCCAAACGTGTGCTGCAGACCGTCCCGGCCGTCGAGGATGCGCCAGCGGTTTCACGCAGGCGCCGGAGTTTTGCATAAAAGTCTAGTCGACGATCCCGTTGAAATCCGGATCATCTTCGAAGTCCTGCAGGTCATTGTCGATGCTGGTCGGATCAGTCAAGTTTTTTAGAGCCCGTTTCGCAGCTTCGCTGAGCTCGACCGCCTTGCGCGCAGCGTGCAGGACAGCATCTCGCGCAATCCGCCGCTCATCGGGGATGCGTCGTTCGGCAAATAATGATGCTTCTGACCATAGGCAGCAGCCATCAAGAACCAGTATCGCGATAGTTTCACTGCCGGCGTTGCCGTCAATTTATTCCCCAGTTCGGTAGCCGTCAGATATCCTCCTGTCTGGTAAAGCAAGTTTGCAATAACGTTGAGACTGTCGTTAACAGACAGGCTCGATGCCCGAGATGCATACGTTATCATTGGGCTGTCCTGCGGCAGTGATGTGGCGACCTTCTTGACCTCGTTCACCATTTCCTGTTTCAGCCGTTCGGCCCCAGGATCAGTTAGTATTTTTTCAACGTAAAGGAACAGCGGTGAGAGATAGATGCGAGTATACAAATAGAAGAATATAAAGCCGCTGACCAAGCCCGCGACCAGAAGAAGCGGCCCCACTGCTGGCAGAATCCCCGCAGACGACGATCCATCTCTGAAGATCATTACCCTTTCTGCTAGGAAATCACTGAAATCGCGAAATCGATCACCCAGCGAGTCAACCTCGGTGAGGCCGACACCAACGAGCATCGTCCTCAGCCACTCGGAGATGCGTTCCAGGTTGGTATTGGATCCGAGAAGCCGCTCTTTTCCGGCTGCAGGCAACGTCGCATTTTGAAAGTCCAGCACCGCGGCCTTCGGATTTGCAGGGGTGTTTGTTGACGCCGTAGCAGCAGCTACGGTCGCCGAATTGTCTCTCGCCAAAACACGGGGGGACGGAAAACAGAAAGCCTAGGAACCCTCCAACCGCGATCCCCGCCAAAACGATGAGCGCGCCCACCCCGAAACCACCGAGAATTCCATCTGCCTGCGCCATACCCGCGCCGACAAATGCTGCGGCGGTTGCGCCCACCCCCGCTTCGAGGAGTAGGACGGCATGCCTGTTGCGTTCTGCGGCTTCGAACCGTTCGCCAAGATATTGGTCCGATTTTTCCGGTAAAGTCGCCATTGCATCCCCCACTTTCCGCCCGGGGATAGAACGGTCATATTTCGAATGCAATTGCACGATGCATCACGGCTAGACATACAACCAAAAGCTACTGCTGGTTGCGATGTCGTTAGCCAAACAACAAATGCTTCCCGATCGTAAACACCAGGAACAAACCGCACGCCGCGATCATGCAGACGACCGCGAAGGAGCCGAGATCCTTGGCGTGCTTCCCGACCATCGAGATCTCCGGCGAAATCCTGTCGATGACCTCCTCGATCGCGGTGTTCAGCGCCTCGACGGCGAAGAGCGCGAGGAACAGCACGGTCGCGATCATCATCTCCGCCAACGTGGCGCCAACGGCGATCAGGAGGATCATCGAAACCGCGAAAAACAGCAGTTCCTGCCGGAACGCGGCCTCCTTGATAAGCCGCCTGAAACCGCCCAGCGAATAGCTGGCGGCTGCAAAGAAGTGGCTGATGCCGGTGAGTTTTGTCACGGCAGGTTTCATCAAGTGCCCTCGTCGTCCTTCGATGGCGGGCCATTGCCGCCATCGGTCAGAAATTGCGAATACCGGTTCACGGTCCCCGCCGCAAGAACTCTGTCATCAACCTGTCACGAGCCTGAAGGCTTAATGCTTGTTGCTGACGCCTGCTTGCGAGAATGTTGCCATCCCGGAATGGCATGCGGCGGCTGCCTTGACGATCCCGGCCGCAAGGGCCGCGCCCGTCCCCTCGCCGAGCCGCATGCCAAGCGCCAGAAGCGGCGTCTTGCCGAGCATCTCGATTGCTCGCAAATGTCCCGGCTCGCCGGAGACGTGGCCGATCAGGCAGTGATCAAGCGCCGAGGGATTGGCCGCCTTCAGGATGGCGCCGGCGGCGGTCGCGACATAGCCGTCAATCAGAACTGGGATCCGCTCGACACGCGCCGCAAGGATCGCCCCGGCCATCGCCGCAATCTCGCGCCCGCCGAGGCGGCGCATGATCTCCAGCGGATCGCCCAGATGATCGCTGTGCAGCGCAACCGCTCTCTCGACGGCCGCGATCTTGCGCTCCAGCATGTCGCCTTCGGAGCCCGTACCCGGACCAACCCAATCACGCGCCGTGCCACCGTAGAGGGCGTAGTTGATCGCCGCTGCGATCGTGGTGTTGCCGATCCCCATCTCGCCGATGCAAAGAAGATCGGTGCCGCCAGCAATTGCTTCCATTCCAAATGCCATGGTCGCCGCACAGTCACGCTCGGACAATGCAGGTTCTTCGGTAATGTCGCCCGTCGGATAGTCGAGCGCCAGATCGAAGACCTTCAGACCTAGGTCATAGGCCACGCAGATCTGATTGATCGCGGCGCCGCCAGCCGCGAAATTCTCGACCATCTGCTGTGTCACGGTGGGCGGGAACGGCGTGATGCCCTGCCTGGTGACGCCGTGATTGCCGGCAAAGATGGCCACCAATGGCCGGTTGACCGCGGGTACCCTGCCCGTCCAGGCTGCGAGCCAGAAGGCGATTTCCTCGAGCCGTCCGAGCGCGCCGGGCGGCTTCGTCAACTGCGCATCGCGCTCGCGCGCGGCCGCCAGCGCCCTGGCATCCGGTCCCGGCAGATCGCGTAGAAGTGCCCGAAAATCGTCGAATGGCATGCCTGAAACGCTCATGAATGCGGTTTCCTTGTCTTGGTCGGTAACTTGTTTTTTTGCTGCAAATCAGCTTCTTTCGTCGCCACTCTCTTAAAGGCAGGCGCCGAGGCGAACAACTCCTAAAGCGCTGCATATGGTCGCGGAGTCAGGGTCAAAATGTACATCGGAAATTATGCGACCGACCTTGCTCGTGCCGTTGCCTTCCTCAGCCGCATTCCGATGCCGTCTTTCGCCTTCGGCGGCTTCAACGGCAAGCTGGACAGAGCCTCCCGCACCTTCCCCATGGCAGGCATTTTCATTGCACTCCTGCCCGCTCTAGTCTTCCTGCTCATGCTTGGCCTGCACGCCGACCGGCTGATGTCGGCGTTCTGCGCGCTTGCCGTCCAGGCGGCACTGACCGGCGCGCTGCATGAGGATGGCATTGCCGACTGCGCCGACGGCCTCGGTGGTGGGCGCGACCGCGATCATGCGCTGTCGATCATGAAGGACAGCCGCATCGGCACCTATGGCGCGATCTCGCTGATCCTGTCGTTCGCGCTTCGAGCGGCGGCACTCGCCGCGATCGCGCGCGCAGCGCCGCCCCTGGCCGCAGCGCTTGCTATCCCGGCGATTGCCTGCATCAGCCGCGCCGCGATCGTCTGGCATTGGCATCGGCTGCCGCCGGCCAAACCCGATGGCGTCGCCGCGGCGGCCGGACAGCCGGGTGAAGGCGCGATGCATATGGCGCTCGTCTCCGGCTGCCTCTTGTCGGCTCTGATGCTCTGGCCGAGCTTCGGTCTCCTGCCCCTCGTCTGTGCCCTTCTCGCCTGTGGTTTATCCGCCATGACCTTCACCCGCATCGTCCGTCGCAAACTGGCCGGGCACACGGGCGACACGCTCGGCGCGACCCAGCAGATTTCGGAAATCGCCGCCCTCTGCGCCCTTGCCATGGCTTCGTGAAATCTCGATATAGAACGCATGCAAACACCCTGCATCCATGTCTGCTCGATCGACCCGGGAACCGGCCTGTGCATAGGTTGCGGCCGCACGCTTCCGGAGATCGGTGGCTGGACATCCTTCTCCGACGAGGAGCGCCGGCGACTGATGACCCTGTTGCCCGCGCGACTTGCCGCGAGCGGACTGACGATACCATTACAGCCGACCACCCAGGCCGGCGCGGAGCAGCATGTATGAACCGTCTGACGATTGTTCTTGCGGTCCTTGGCCTGGGTTTCGCGGTCCTCATCTTCAGCGACGACACGAGCCGCATCTTCGGTATGCGGACCGACGATTTCGGCCGTTTTGTCTATTTGCTTCCTATCGCATTGATGCTGGCCGCGGGCATTTGGGCGCGGCGCACCAGCGCGAGCGAGACTTTACGCAACCTGATGATCTGGCTCGTCCTGATCCTCGGCCTTGCTACCGTCTATCTCTACCGACAGGAGGCGCTTGGCGTCGGCAACCGCCTGCTCGCCGGTCTCGTGCCGGGCCGCGCCGTGGTCGTGACCACCAGCGAGGGCGGTCAGGAGGTGATCCTTCACAAGCTCCTGAATGGGCACTACGAGGCCTACGTCACGATCAACGGCCAGAGCATTTCGATGCTGGTCGATACCGGCGCCAGCATGATCGCGCTGTCCCGCGAGGATGCCGAGCGAGTGGGCATCATGCCCGACAACCTCGATTATACGATGAGCGTCATGACGGCCAATGGCCGCGCCCGTGCCGCCCGCGTTACGCTTTCCGAGGTCGCGATCGGCCCGATCATTCGCCACAACGTTCCTGCCAGCGTCGCGCAGGATGGCAAGCTCGATCAGAGCCTCCTCGGCATGAGCTTCCTGTCTACCCTCGGCTCATTGCAGATACAGACCGACGAACTTCGGATGCGCGATTAAGGCCGGCCGCGCTCCGCCGATCCGCGTTTAGCTCCGCAGCCTATAGCCGGTCCGGAAGATCCAGCCCAGCGTCCCGAGGCAAAGCACGAGGAAGAGTGAGATCATCCCAAGGCTTACCAGCGGATTGACGTCGGCGATGCCAAAGAAGCTCCAGCGGAAACCGCTTACCAGATAGAGCACCGGGTTGAAGTGGCTCACCGCCTGCCAGAACGGCGGCAGCATGCTGATCGAATAGAAGCTGCCGCCAAGGAAGGTCAGCGGCGGCACGACCAGCATGGGAATGAGGTTCAACTGCTCGAAGTTGGTCGCCCAGATTCCAATCATGAAGCCGAATAGGCTGAACGTGATGGCCGTCAACAGAAAGAACAGCACCATCATCACGGGATGCTCGATCCTGACCTCCACGAAGACGTTTGCAGTCAGCAGGATGATCACCCCGATCATCAGCCCCTTTGTCGCCGCCGCCCCGACGTAGCCGAGCAAAATCTCGGTCATTGCCACTGGCGCCGACAATACCTCGTAGATCGTGCCGGTGAACTTCGGAAAATAGATCCCGAAGGAGCCGTTGCTGATGCATTGGCCAAGCAGCGTCAGCATGATCAGCCCTGGCGTGATAAACGCGCCATAGGACACACCCTCCACCTCCTGGATCCGTGAACCGATCGCCGCGCCGAAGACGATGAAATAGAGCGATGTCGAAATGACCGGCGAAACGACACTTTGCAGGAGCGTCCGGCGCGTCCGCGCCATTTCGAAGAAATAGATGGATTTGATGGCTTCGACGTTCATTTCGCTCCTCCCACGAGCGCCACGAAGATGTCTTCCAGCGAGCTCTGCTGCGTCGAAAGATCCTTGAAGTGAATGTTCTGCTCACCGAGGCGCGTCAGCAGTGTGGCGACGCTCTCCTGTTCATTCTGTGCGTCGAAATCGTAGATCAGGCGACTGCCGTCCGCGGCGAGCGAGAGGCCGTTGCCGGCAAAACACTCCGGCAGCGCTTGCAGCGGCTCGTTCAGTTCCAGAATGAGCTGTTTGCGGCCAAGCTTCGCCATCAGGGCCGTCTTCTCTTCCACCAACAGCAGCTGCCCGCCATTGATGACACCGACGCGGTCGGCGATCTCTTCCGCCTCCTCGATGTAATGCGTGGTCAGGATGATCGTCACGCCCGCCTTGCGCAGCTTCTCGACCACATGCCACATGTCCTTCCGCAGCGTCACATCCACGCCCGCCGTGGGCTCGTCGAGAAATAGGATTTCCGGCTCATGCGACAGCGCCTTGGCGATGAGCACGCGCCGCTTCATGCCGCCGGACAGTTGCCGCAGCATGTTGTCCTTCTTGTCCCATAGCGACAGATCGCGCAGCACCTTTTCGATATGCGCCGGATTGGGTCGCTTGCCATACAGTCCGCGCGAGAAGCTGACGGTATTCCAAACGGTCTCGAACTGGTCCGTCGTTAGCTCCTGGGGGACGAGACCGATCATGGAGCGCGTCGCCCGGAAATCCTTCACCACGTCATGACCGGCGACGATGACCGTGCCGCCACTCGGATTGGCGATGCCACAAACAATCGAGATCATTGTCGTCTTGCCCGCGCCGTTCGGCCCGAGCAGCGCCAAAATCTCGCCTCGCTCGACATCGAGGTCGATGCCCTTCAGCGCTTGAAATCCGTTGGCATAGGTTTTGGTGAGATTTCGGATGGAAATAATCGGGGCCATAAAGGGCTCTTCTGACATCTGCGGCGGAAGTTGCTGGGCGCTATATAGCCGCTTCAAGTAGTTTTGACATCCCGATGAAGATGAACAGAGTATTCACTTGCGTGAAAATGCCCGCGTTCGGCCCTATGGAAAACCTGGCGGCGGCAAGATGTCATCAGCCGGTGATATTTCTCATCCATAAAGACGGCGAGGCAAGCAAGCGCTCTCCGTCCCGCCGCACCCCTTGCGGAGCAGCCGTCTGAGCGATCTCGTTACGCTCCTTTTGCTTCCTCGACATGCAGTAGAGTGCATTACCAGTAATTACATGACCTGACCCGGTTGGGCGGCGCCGCCCACGCCGCGTTCGCCTTGGGGCCGGCTCTCGAGCCGGCCTTTCCTTTTCAATCGCAGTAGACCCTGCCGCTTTGGCGTGCTCGCAGGTCGAAGTGGAAATGGTTCCAGTGCTCCGGATTGCTGCCCGGTCCCAGCACCGTGTTGAAATACTTGCAGCTGTCGCTGCGCACGGCCTGCAGCAACCTTCCTTCCCGGAAAGAGAACAGCCCCTTCTTGCGCACGTCGATCGCGTGACCGCTCTTCAGGACAAACTTGCCGACGTCAATCGCGTTGCCACGGGCATGCTCAGACATCGGATTGTAGCGCTGCCGGCTGTTGTTCATACGGCGGCAGCTATATCCACCGAGCGGCTGAATGGTCTTGATGCCGGACCAGTAGCGAAAGCGAGCGGAGGGCGCGAGTTCGTTCTTGACCCATTTGGCGAAAGCGAGCGTCACCTGGCAATTCAGCGTCACCGCCGGCTGGACGCCGATGTTGCCGGACAGGCCCTGCAGGGAGATCGGATATGGCACCTGGCAGGCGGGCCCCTGCGAGATCGGCGGCTTCTCGGTATAGACGACACCCATCCGCTTCAATTCGCGACGGCAGGCAAGTTCCGAGGCCGGCATCATGCTCGGATCCACAGGAGCCGCTGGTTCGCTCATCATCGGCGCGGTCGGGTTGTTCGGTCGCAGCATGGCGACCTCCTGCTCCTCGTTCTCCTCCGGCACGCGCGCCGGGGCGACGACCGGCCTTCCATCGGTCCACACAGGCGCGTTGCCCATCCGCGCCTGTGCTGCGGGCGCCGGGATACGCGCACGGTTAAGCTGGGTCGGATTTTCGGTACCGATGCCGTCGACAACGGGCTGATCGGATTGCCCCTCGGCGATCTGCTGCTGTTGCTCCTCGGCAAGGCCAACCACGGGCTCCGCGCCAAGTTCAGCATCCATGTTGACACCGCCCTCGGGCACGGCGAGCTGCTGCGTGCCGCCCCAGGTCGAAGGCTGGCTTCGAAGCGAGCCGGCCGCACCTTGTGCGCCCGCCATTGCCTCGTCGCTATCGATCATCGGCAGCCGCCTAGGCTGCGCCGGCGCGTGAAGCGTTTGCGGCAGGCGCTGGACGCGGGTTTGTCCCGTTCCGGCAAGATTGGGTGTGTTGAGATAGTCGACGGATCCGGCAGCATCGCTGACCGGCGTATTGGCAACCGGATAGGCCTGTTCAGTTGGTGCCGTTTGCATCCGGGCCGCCGCGACGCGACGCTCAGGCGGAGAGATCGACCCCACCCGCGTACCGTTGTCCACCTCGCCGGGCGGGATAAGGCCATCGGTCGAACACGTCACCAGCGCCGTCGAGAGCAACACTGGCAGCACGTACTGCCGAAGAATGGATACAAAGGCCATGCTTTCATCGCTTCCGAGGAACGGCAGGGATCTAAAACTTAGGCCGAAATTTAATGAAGAACGGTGAACGAAAGCTTACCTGGACCACCGCCATCCCCCGTCCTGAAGCGGAAACCGAGCCGGAACACACACACGCACAGGTTCATCCCAGGCGTTCGAATGTCCCGGTTTGGGCATGTCCACAATCGGCACGGCAAGTTGCCGCACGACGCGCAAAACGAAATCTTAAGTCATTCCAACGATTGTAGGATTAGGCCGTCTAACGTTGGGTTGGGCATGAAATTTTTTGCTGCTTTCGCTAAAATCGCCGACCGCCTGCCATCATTCCGGCGCAAGAGCGAGGCCGCCATCGAGGCGCTCCAGCGCGCCCTCGCAGAAAAGCAGCAGCGGCTCGATCAGCACGCAGTCGCCCTTGCCCACAGCCGCAAGATATTCGATCGCTCCTCGGAAGCCGCAAGGATCGGTGTGTGGGAATGCAGCCTGCCGGACAACAGCCTTGTCTGGACCAAGATGGTCTACGACCTCTTCGACATGCCATACCACGCCGAGCTCGATCGCTCGGAAATCTTGAAATGCTACTCCCAGGAATCGCTGGCCGAGCTCGTGCGACGGCGCAGTCGCGCGATTGAGGAGCGAAGCGGCTTTACACTCGACGCGGAGATCGTCACGCCGAAGGGCAACACCCGTTGGATCCGCATTACGGCTACAGTCGAATGTGAGGGCGATGTCCCTGTCCGCATCTTCGGCATGAAACTCGACATCAAGGCCGAAAAGATGATGTTCGACCAGATCCGCTATCTTGCGGAATTCGACATCCTGACCGGCCTGCCGAACCGCGCACAGTTTCAGACTGCCCTGCAGCGCCTGCCCCGGCACGCTGTCGGCGAAACCACCATGGCCTTGCTTCTCATCGACCTCGATGGCTTCAAGGGCATCAACGACACGTTCGGTCACCAGGCCGGCGACGAGTGCCTCAAGGAAACGGCAGAACGCCTGCAGGCGGCATGTAAAGGGGCAGACCTCGTGGCCCGCATTGGCGGCGATGAATTCGCGGTCATTGTCACCGGCTACGATAGCGCCGAGAGCGTCACCAAGCTCGCCGAAACGGTTATCCAAAGCCTTAACCGCTCCGTCGAACGGGATGGCTCCAGAATGCATGTCGGCGCATCCGTGGGCGTAGCCTTCTTCGATCCATCGCTGCGTTCCGACATCTTCGTTTGTGCCGACTCCGCGCTCTATAAGGCCAAGACTGACGGCAAGAACCGCTTCAAGGTGCACCAGGATCCTGCCTGCATCGGCAATCAAAAGATGGATGCTGCCTAACCCGGTTCTTATCCGTGAAAGCAGCGCCGTTCTCTCTGAAGAGTTGGCGACGTATCCTCGTCGATGAACTATAATGGGGCCACGCTGCTCAGAGGTCGCTGGCGGCGCGGGCACAGGAGCAAGAGATGGCGGATAGCAAACCCTCGGTCGGCGCGAACGTACGCGATGTTGCCCTGTTGATCGGTCGGCTGCTGCTTGCCTGGATCTTTCTGCATGAGGGCGTTTCGCTGGCACTGAATTTTTCGGGTGCGGTCGATATGGCCGCACAGTTCGGCTTGAGTGTTCCCCTGCTGGTGGCGACGATCGCTCTCCAGATCTGCGCCGGTCTATCCATCGCCACGGGATTTTTGACCCGCATCGGCGCTTCGGCCTTGGGTCTGTTTTGCGTGGCGACCGCCACACTCTTTCACACCAACTTCAGCGATCAGAACGAACTCCTCCATTTCGAAAAGGATTTAGCCATCGCGGGTGGCATGTTTGTGCTCGCGGCCACCGGCGCCGGCGCCCTCTCGATTGACCGCTGGCTAAGGGACCGCAGCCGGTAGCATTGCAGTTCTTGCAAACGGCGACTGAGCATTGCCCAAACCCACTAAGAGCATAGCGGCAGAGCATGTCACGATGCGGTCACACGGCAGAGCGCCGTTCTTCCCGGTAGGCTCTCAAAATGGCTTCGACCGCCGTCAAGGCTTCAACCGAATTCGTCTGGTAGTTGGTGACCGATAGACGCATAACCTGCCTACTGCGCCATGTTGCCCCGCCGGCAAACAGGACGCCTTCCCTCTGCAAGGCACCGATCACTCGCCTCGTCAGATCATTGGCCTGTTCGGGCGGCAGGTCCGCTCCGAAGCACACGATCACCTGGTTGAGCTGGACATCGTTGCCGATCGCAATTCCAGGCTCCGTTGCGAGTGCTCGCGCCACGCCTGCCGCGGCGTCACACGCTCCATCGACAACAGCTTCGATGCCGCTGCGCCCCAGATGTCGGATCATCGCCCATGTGGCGAAACCCCGCGCGCGGCGTGACAGTTCCGGCACATAATGTGAAGGGTCACGCTCGCCCTCGCTGGCAAGCGGCAGATAGCTCGCCGAAATCGTCATGGCCCGCCGATGCGCGAGCTCGTCGCGCACGATCGCATAGCCGCAATCATAGGGCGTTTGAAGCCATTTATGCCCATCGGTCGCCCAACTGTCAGCCTGCTCGACACCGGCGGTCAAATGGCGTCGCCGTGCGGAAGTCTGGGCCCAGAGGCCGAAAGCTCCATCGACATGGACCCACGCGCCCTTCGATTTGGCGATGGGGATCAGCCTGCAGAAATCATCGCAGGCGCCCGTATTGATTTGCCCAGCCTGGAGGATGGCGACGCAAGGCCCGGTAACCTCGCTGGCAGCCTGCTCAAACGCCGTCGGCAGGATGCGCCCCTGATCGTCCGTCGCAACCCGCACCACGCGGTCGTGGCCGAGACCGAGAAACTGCAAGGCGGAGAACACAGTCGTATGCGCGTCATCGCCAATCAGCACTGTGATCGGCGGCGCTCCGAACAACCCTTTGGCGTCGGCGTCCCAGCCGGCCCGCAGCAGCACCTCGCCACGGGCGGCCGCAAGGCAAGTGAAATTCGCCACAGTCGCGCCTGTGACAAAGCCCACCGAGGAGCCCGCCGGAAGGTCTAGCAGCTGAAGCAGCCAGCGTGCCCCTACGGCTTCGACGGCCGCCGCTGAGGGCGACACAGTGTGGTTGCCGGCGTTCTGCCCCCACGCGCTCGTCAGGAAATCCGCGGCAACTCCCATGGGATGGGAGCCGCCAATGACCCAGCCGAAGAAGCGCGCCCCTGTCATCAAATGCAACCCAGGTTCCGCCGTTGCCACCAGCTCGTCGAGTACGTCGATCATCGGCGCCGACAGTTCAGGCAGCGGGGCGCCAAACGCTTCCACGGCGGCGTCATAGTCACGCAAAGGACGATGGAGACGGTTGTTAGTCGTCTCGCGAAAACGAGCCGCATGAGCAGCGGCAATCGAGAACAATTCCTTGGTGCTCACCGCATCCGCCTCCCCGCCATGCTGTGCGCCTGCCGAATTCGCACACAACATCACTGTCAAAGCCTGTGGCGACGGAGAATAACCTGAACCTTACGCCCGTGCCAGCACGGCGCCATAACGCGCAATAGTGGCACCCGAGAACATCAGCACCCGCCGCGACACGTAGTCTGGCCAAGGTCATCGTTGGATAAACGAGCCGCATCGCGCTTCTCGTTACCGTACAACTCGTTCATGATTTTGGCGACTTCAATGGCGTGGCCTTCTGTCAGGCCATGCAATATCTGCCCGCCGAAGGATGCAGGCTCTTCAGTCTCGTTGTCCCACACCATCCAGAGGTCGAGCGGGTCGCAAATGACATCATAACGTTGATCGGAACTACACATGGGTAAATTGCCTTAAGAACCCCTACCCGCTTAAGCCCCTGACTCTTAACGTGCTCTTGCTTCGAAATGACCAATTAGCGCGAGCGATTTCTTGTCCTGATGATCGGGAAGCCCAGAAAATACCAGGACAAGGCTGTTCCAAAGCCCACCGGCGCGATTGCACCGATATTGCCGCCGCGCAAAAGGCAAGCCAGAAGTCCCGCGACCACTCCGACGATCACCAGATCGATCAGGCACGGCCGTGACTCGGATGATGATTTCTCTCCCATGATATCGGCTTAGGTCATCCGCCGAGGTTGCAAAAGGCCTCGCGTCGCTAACACCTAACAAAGTCTGAATATCAGTTGCGACGCCTCGCTGGGAGACGTCCGGGGTGCCGATTTGATACGTCCACCGGCGCAGGCAAGGGATAGATCTGACGCACGTTCATTTTATCGTGCAGGAACACTGCCCGTAACGATCCGATCAGTCTTCATAACGTCCATCTGCGGCCAATTGGACGCAGCCTCAGTCGCCGGACGACTGCCGGCCGCCAGAATTGTGATCAAACCAGCCACGATGGCAGTAAGAAGCAAGCCGCTGTAGGTCATTGTTTCGAGCCTCAATGCTGTGGTTTCCCAGCCACTGCGGCGCAAACTGATACGAGACGCTAAATGAAACGCTAACGGACATGGTTAATGCACAGCGTTTCCCGGTTTGGGACGCAGACTGTGGATAACTAGTCGCCTGCGCCTGCCTGCACCGACCGGGTCTCGAACAGCCGCTTCAGCGCATCGAGCTTCTCTCCATCGATCTTCGCGTCCGTCACGGCAACCCAGCCATCGATATAGTGCTGCGGCGCATAGACGTGGCCGTACCCCATCGGAGAACTCGTTGCGATCGCCAGATCGACCAGCAATTGCAGCATTGTCAGCGCGGGAAACCAACGCAGGCTCGGCGAAACGTCCGGCCCACGCGGACGCCGCATCCATGCCGGTTCGCGATAGAAAGAATAGGGATCGAAGAACGTCACGGCATCGCTGGCATATTGCAGATAGACGATGCGAATGGGCCCCCACTTTGCGCCGGGAATATCCAGCTGGTTCGTCTGGTTTGTGAACCGAATGAGAGATCCGTCGCGGAACCGCGGCAACCATGCAGGCGATTCGGGATTGCGCGCCGCCGTCACGTCTCGCCACATCCTGCTTTCAAAAGGCGGCCCACTCCACAACGCCCCCTGGAATGGATCCGCAACGATGTCGAAAATATCGGCCGAGACTTGGGAATTCAGCGCTCCGAGGCTGAGGCCGTGCAGGTAGAGCTTCGGTCGCTTGTCCCCTGGCAACGTCGTCCAGTAGCCGTACACTTCCCGAAACAATGCCTTGGCGGAAGCAGAACCGTATTCCGGCTCGACCAGCAGCGACAACCAACTGGTCAGATAGGAATACTGAAGCCCGACGCTCGCCACATCGCCGTGATGCAGATATTCGAGCGTGTCCATTGCCTCCGGATCGATCCAGCCGGTTCCCGTCGGGGCGATGATGACCAGGAGCGAACGTTCAAACGCGCCTTGGCGCTTCATCTCATCGAGCGCGAGCTTTGCCCGCTCTTCGATCGTTTCCGCGTTATTCAGGCCGACATAGGTTCGCAGCGGCTCGCGCGCCGGCGTCTTCCAGAAATCAGCGATCTGCGCAGCTGTCGGCCCTGATCCGATGAAATTGCGGCCCTGACGCCCAAGTCCCTCCCAAGTGACAAGCGAGGCGGCGCTTCCGGTCTTGGCCGGATCGCTTGGCTTGGGGACGCCATCTTCCAGAAGCGCATCGACCCTCTGGAACGAACTATCGGCCAGATGCAACGCCGCGCGCAGCAGGACGCCATCCACCACAGACCAGAAAAGCGCGATCGCAAGAATACCCCCGATCACCTGAGAGACGCGGCGCGGCACGAAGCGCGATAGCCATTCCGACAGGAACAGACACGTCAACCGGAACAGCCTACCGGCCAGAACGGCAATGAAGAAAGTAACGATCGCGACGAAGGCGACGCTGAAGGGCTCAGCCGTGTCGACGCGCTCCATGTGCCACAAGTCGCGGATCGAATTCTGCCAGCCGGCCGTGCGCCACAGGACGAGGACGGACAACACAACACCAAGTCCGCAAACGATCAGGTTGCCGGGCAGTCTTCGCCCGGCCGACATCGGCAGTTCCAGGTATTTCCACAGCCAGGTAAAGGTTACCCCGAACAGATACCCGACGGCGGCGGCGATGCCGGACAGTGCACCTTGAACGAAGAAGGATCGTGGCATGAGGCTCGGAGTCAGCGACGCGGCAAAGAAGATGAAGCCAAGCGCCAGCCCCGGCGTCGAAAGCGACACGAATAGGCGCAGCAGCAAACGTTTCATGCGCTCCCTCTCACGCTTCTGACACCGATATCAACCGGCTGCACCTGCGCCCCGCCTCGCTCACGTCACCATCAAAGTCGGCAGGCGATCCGCTACGGGACGCCATGCACCTTACTATCTGAAAGCGCAAACTCAAGGGACGCACGAACAGGTAGGCTCCATACAAAAAAGCTCCCGATCACTACCGGGAGCCTCCGCTTTGTTGCCAATCCGCCGTTCAGGCGGCGCGGGACATCCGCCTCGTGCTGTTGCCACTCGCGCGCAGCTTGAAATTGGCAAGCAAGGTGCTCAACTGTCGGCTTTCCTCGGCCAGTGTCTGGCTAGCAGCCGTCGTTTCCTCTACCATCGCGGCATTCTGCTGCGTCATCTGGTCCATGTGGTTGACCGAGGTGTTGATCTCGTTGAGGCCCGTGGCCTGTTCGCGCGCCGCCGTGGCGATCGAGACGACATGGTTGTTGACGCGATTGACCAGCTCCTCGATTTCGAGCAGCGCATCACCAGTGGAGCGCACCAGCATCACGCCGTTGCCGACTTCGCTTGCCGAGGTGCTGATCAACACCTTGATCTCCTTCGCGGCATTGGCGGACCGCTGCGCAAGCTCGCGCACTTCCTGTGCGACGACGGCGAAACCGCGTCCCGCCTCGCCTGCACGTGCGGCTTCGACGCCGGCATTGAGCGCGAGCAAGTTCGTCTGGAAGGCAATCTCATCGATAACGCCGATGATCTGGCTGATACGGTTCGATGAATCCTCAATCCTGTTCATCGCCGTGACCGCATTGCGGACGATGTCGCCCGACTTGCCGGCGCTGGTCTTGGTTTCCGCCACCATCTCGCGGGCTTCCGCTGCACGTTCCGAGGCGGTCCGCACGGTCGCGGTGATCTCGTCGAGTGCCGCCGCCGTCTCTTCCAGCGCAGCCGCCTGTTGCTCGGTGCGCTTCGACAGATTGTTCGTGGCCTCGCTGATATCGCCGGCGCTGCCGTTGACGACGCGCGTCGATTCCGCGATCGCTTGGATAACGCCGTTCAGCGCATCGACGGCCGAGTTGAAGTCGGAGCGCAGCTTGGCATAGTCCGCACCGAGATCGCCGATGGACACGGTCAGGTCGCCGGCAGCCAGTTTCTCAAGTCCGGCACCGAGCGACTGGATGGCAAAGGTCTGGCGATCCGCTGCCGAGCGCCAGTTTGCCTCGTTGCCGCGACGCTCCTCCTCGATCTGCAACTGGTGCTGACTCTCGCGCTCGCGCATCAGCACCCGCTCGCGGACGGAATCCCGCAACACAAGGAGAGATTTCGCCATTGCGCCGATCTCGTCGCGCCGATCGTGATCGACGATATCGGCGGCGTCGCGTTCCTCGGCAATCGCGTTCATCGCGCCCTTTAGCCGGGCGATCGGCGACGTCACGCTACGAACGATACCAAAGGCAACGCCGATGATGATGATCGCCCCGATGATGCAGGCACCGGCAGCCCAGATCGCGTTCTGGCGATAGAGCGCTGCAAGATCATCGGCATAGACACCGGTGCCAACCACCCAGCCCCAGGGCTCGAAGCCGACCACATGAGAATATTTGAGCACCGGATCGGCCGCACCCGGCTTCGGCCAGTAATAATCGACGAAGCCTTCGCCACTCTTCTTCACGGTATTGGCGAACTCGACGAAGATGAACTTACCGGTCGGATCCTTGTTTTGGGACAGGTCCGTTCCGTTCAGCTCCGGCTTGATCGGATGCATGATCATCGTCGGATGCATGTCGTTGATCCAGAAATAGCCGTTGCCACCGTAGCGCATGGCCGAGATCACGTCCTTCGCAGCGGTCTGCGCCTGCTCCCGGGTCACGGCGCCGGACTGTTCCAGCTTGTAGTATTTTTGGAAGATGGCGATCGCGGTCGCATCCATTTGTGCAAGACCTTGCTTGCGTTCGCTCTCCAGCTTGGAGTGTGAATAGTTGAGGAAGAATGTGATGGCGAGTACCAGAATGGTCAGCGCCAGCCCCACGAGAGAATAGAGGCGGGTGGAAATCTTGACGTTACGCATTGAGCCCCGGCAGTTCAGAATTTGATCATAATGAAATACTGCTATGTGGGCCTTACCGGATCGTGAATTTAAATTAGAATCCACTTAATTACCGTAGGGTGAGCATTCTTGCCATCGGCCCAATTTTCTATGCAAGGCATTGATTTTTATCGATAAGGGAAAGCCGATACAAACCGCGCTAGGTAACTTCTCGTAGAACCATAGTAGCAGATCCAGCGACGAACCGACCGTCTCTCGACGGCACCGCGTTTCGCTTCCGAGCCATCTGCGCTACGGTCCTTCCGGAATCGTTATCCCTTTCCCGAACAGGAGCCCTCCATGACCGACAACGCCAAGCCGAACGGCGCGCTGACTCTTCGCACCGTGGCGATGCCTGCCGACGCCAATCCGGCAGGCGACATTTTTGGTGGTTGGGTCATGGCGCAGATGGACCTTGCCTCGGGCATCATGGCTTCCGAGCGTGCCAAGGGCCGCGTTGTCACCGCTGCCGTCAAGGAGATGGCCTTCGCCCTTCCCGTGAAGATCGGCGATACGCTCTCGGTCTACACAACGATCGTGGCTGTCGGTCGCACCTCGATCACGCTCTCGGTCGAGGCATGGGCGACGCGCGCCCGCTACAACAACATGGAACAGGTGACGGCGGCGACCTTCATCATGGTCGCGCTCGACGAGAGCGGAAAGCCGAAGCCGGTCCCCGCCGAGTAGGCGATGGAGGCGGTCGCTTCGCCCGAGGTCTTTCTCCACATCAAGGTGGTGATGGGGATGGTGATCTCGCTTAGCCTGGCGCGGCGGCTGACTGGTCTACCAGGTCAGCTTCATTTTCCGCATCTACGATGTCCTCGGCCAAGAACACGCAACTTTTTGGTTGCTATTTCGCTGCCGTCATGCGATAAAAAGGCAACCAGGAGGTTGCTGATATGTCTGATCGCATCGAAAAGATCATCGAACTGAATGCTCCGGTCGAACGCGTCTGGAAGGCCATCACCGATCACCGTGAGTTCGGCGAATGGTTCCGCGTCCAACTGGACGGCCCCTTCGTGCCGGGCGAAAATTCGACAGGCCACATCACCTATCCCGGCTACGAGCACATTCGCTGGCAGGCGACCGTCAAGCGCATGGAGGAGCCTGAGCTCTTTTCCTTCGCCTGGCATCCCTACGCCATCGATCCTGATGTGGACTATTCCGGTGAGCCGCCGACACTCGTCGAATTCCGCCTCGAACCGACGCCGTTGGGTTCACGCCTGACGGTTACGGAATCGGGCTTCGACAAGGTCCCGCCGCACCGCCGGGAGGAAGCCTTCCGCATGAACGACGGCGGCTGGGCCGAACAGATGAAAAACATCAAGGAATACGTCGATCGATAACGTCGAACCCCACCGCGAGAACGCGGCAATCCTGTTCGCCGCCCTCGGAGACCCAACGCGGCTGTCGCTGCTGACGACCCTCAGCGATGGGCGCGAACGCTCGATTGCAGGGCTTTCGGTCGGCACTGTGCTCACTAGGCAAGCGGTGACGAAACACCTGCATGTGCTGGAACAGGCCGGCCTCGTCCGCTCCACCAAGGTCGGGCGGGAAAGCCATTACGCTTTCCAACCAGATCGCATCGGCGAGATGCGTGCTTATCTCGACGGTGTCTCACGACAATGGGACGACGCACTCGAGCGCCTGCGCGCCTTCGTGGAACGATAGGCACATCGCGCCAGCTAGCGGCCAGGTCTAGCCGCGAAAAATGAACGATGCGCCGATCGCAATCAGGGCGAAACCAATGGCATGGTTCCACGTCAGGCTCTCGCCCAACCAGAATACCGAAAAGCCCGAGAACACGAGCAGCGTGATCACTTCCTGCATCGTCTTCAGCTGTGCCGTCGAATAGACTGCCGAACCGATCCGGTTAGCCGGCACAGCAAGGCAGTATTCGAAGAAGGCGATCGCCCAGCTGACGACGATGGCGATAAACAGCGCCGCGCCCTTGTGCTTAAGATGGCCATACCAGGCGAAGGTCATGAAGATGTTGGACGCGAAAAGCATGACAACCGGCCAGACGGCGGTTGGGTTGAAAACAAAGGGCATGTGTGATTCCCGAAGTTGAAACTGGCGGCAGCATGTATCGCCAAATTTTCACTCTGCAAGGGGCAGCGCCGACTTGCCGCCTCAAGGCAGCACACAGGCGGCGGCAGCACTCGCAAGCCCCTCGAAACACAATCAGTGGTTGATGTTGATTAGTGTGAATCCGCAGACCGACAGTCCGATACGCTGCAGCGGAAGGAATTGCCGCAACACCGCCCCGCGTCGCCGGTCCGGATCGCCTTTACCAGTCGTCTGCCGGAGGGGACGCGCCATGGACACAATCACAGATATAGGCAAAACCAGTTTGACCGGAGTACTCGCGGCTCTGGCGCAAGCGAAAATGAAGATCGGCTCGATCGTCGATGCCGGCGGTACCTATACCTGTCACCTGCGACCTCGCATTATCTTCCTCGGACGGAGCTAGCCTTAGCGAAACTCTACCGAGCACGCCGCCCGTCGCCAACATGGACAGCCCTGCCCCACCCACCCGCCGGCGCGCATGGACCGTTCGTCCACGCCCGCGCGACCGCACCAAAAACGATCCTCTATACCGACGCGGATGGCCGCGACGAAATCCGCGAAGGCGGCTCCCGCTCCTGGCGCAACTGCAACCCGGGCAATATCCGCAAGGGCGATTTTTCCATCAATTGCGGCGCCATTGGCGACGACGGCAGTTTTGCGATTTCTCCAGACGAGGACACGGGAAAGGCGGCGGTCATCGCCCTGCTCCAAACGACTTCCTACATCCAGGACACTCAAGGACGCTATCTTCCGCTATGCGCCCCCGCACGAGAATGAGTCCGAAGACTACGCGCAGTTCATCCACGACAATACAGGCATTGCGCTGACGGTGGTCCTTGCCGGCCTGAAGATGGACGACTTCCGCAAGATCGCGAGATTCATCCAGATCATCGAGGGATGGAAGCCAGGCACGATCAGGCCGAATGCGCCGCCCGCACCACTGATCGGTGCGACCCTCAGTGTGGCGTCGTCGGCGGCGTCGGCAACGCAGGACTGGATGACCATCGCGCGCCGGTGCACGATCCTTCTTCCGGAACAAGAAGAATCAATTCCTTGTGTTGAAGGGGCCGAAACCAGGCGCCATTGCGGTTCGCCGCTATGCACCCTTCGCTGATCCAAGTTGGGCTACCGGCAACGGCCATGTTGGCTTCGTGGTCTCCTGGACGAACACTGCAGTAACGCTACTTGGCGGCAACCAGGGCAATACAATCTGCGAGAGGACATTTCCGTTGATCGAAATGAACGGAGCCACGAAAGAATCCGAATTCGTTCGCTTCCTGATGCCGGTCATCGTTTGAGGCTCGCCCTGCCTCAGGGTTCCGGTGCTCGACAACAAATACCATTAACAACCGCTGGCGGCGGCCCGCAAGCCGCCCCGCATCCCGGCGATCCGGAAGGACAACAACGGACCGGGCGACCGCTGTTTCAATCATTCGGCCCTTGAGGCTGCGGCGATCAATCGAGGTGTTCGCCGCCGACGGCTGGCATAACACCAAAGCTTTTTGGCCGTTGCAGCGCCTCCAGCATGCTGCCCTCGGCGGAATGATTTCCATTTTTCCATTCCGCGACACTTTTCAAGTGATAAAATGGACGGTGACGTACAACGGCGACGCCTTCAGGCAGGACGCGCCTGCTCAGCGATGGGAGGAGGAAATGTCGGAAACGACCGTCAATGTCCGTTACATGGTCGATGATGTCGAGGCAGCCATCACATGGTACACGACTCATCTGGGCTTTTCAGTTCTGTCAAACTACGCCCCCGCTTTCGCAGATGTGCGGCGCGGAGCGCTGCGACTGTTGCTCAGCGGACCGACGAGTTCGGCGGCACGACCGATGCCGGACGGCGCACAGCCCCGATCCGGCGGTTGGAATCGTATACATCTCATCGTCGACGACCTGCCTGCGGAAGCGGCACGCCTGCGCACCGCCGGCGTCCAATTCCGCAATGACATCGTCACGGGACCGGGCGGATCGCAGATCCTGCTGATAGACCCGTCCGGAAATTTCGTTGAACTCTTTCAGCCGGCACTGCGTCTCGAACGTCCACAATAATACCCCTGTACCATCCCATTTGCCGTCGTCGCCCCCAATCGGCAATCCGTCCAGTGGGCGCACACGGTTGCAACCATCGCGTTCAATATAGTGCGAACGCCCCCCAGTCTGGCACGGAATTTCCGCCAAGCATCTGCTTCTAAATAGCTATTGCGGTGAACGGTTAACTATAAGATAAGTATTAAAAGTTGCATATGCAGCCCCACACAGCAAGCACAATAGATCACAGCTATACCGGCAATGTGCCCGTCAGACATCTGGCGGCGATGATACCGCTTGCGAAAAATCGATGAATCAAGACCTGAAACACGTTGCACGACGACAGTAGATCAATCGTCGGTCTGAACAGTTTCCGCCATGCGCATTGACATCCTAGGCCGGCAAGCCCCTGTGGAGGAGAAGCCATGTCTTTTGATCTTACTCAGCCGCTCTCTTGAGAGAGCGCGGCAGGAGACGCAGCCGTGATGCTCGACGAACTCCAGCCGAACATAGTCAAGGAACACACGCGCGAATTCCTGACCATCCTGTTCCTGAAATTCACCGATCCGGCCGGCGGCCGCACGCTGCTGAAATCCGCCCGGGCTCACCTGATGGAGGTCAAGGCGTTCAAGGCCGCCGGCACGAAGGGCACTCCCTATATCGGCGTCGGCATCACGCGCGACGGTTACGCGGCTCTGCAGATCCCCGACCCGAAGATCCCGCAGGACGGCCTGTTCCTCGCGGGCATGAAGAACGCCGCGCTGAACGACCCAGCCCCGGCGAGCTGGGATCCGCATTTCCACGCCGTCATCCTGGTCGGCGACCAGATGTCCGGGCCGCGCAACAAGGCTTGCGGCCGTGCATCATCTGATCCAGGCCGCCCACGGCGTTCAGATCCTCGGCGAGGAAAACGGCCACGGCCTGCACAACAAGAACGGCGACGGCATCGAGCACTTCGGCTATGTTGACGGCCGCAGCCAGCCGCTGTTTCTCACCGAGGAAATAGACGACGAGCGGCTGACCGCCGACGGCACCGGCAACTTGGACCCGGCCTTCGGGCTGAACCGCGTCATCGTCCCAGACACCGCGGCGCCCGATCCGGCGAAGCATTTCGGCAGCGACTTCGTGTTCCGCAAGCTCGAGCAGAACGTCACGCTACTCAAGAAGCAGGAGAAGGCACTGGCGAAGCGGCTGAAACTGAAGGGCGACGACGCCGAACGGGCTGGCGCCATGCTGGTCGGTCGCTTCGAGGACGGCACGCCGTTGACAGCCCAGTTCGCTGACGGCAACCACCATCCCGTTCCCAACGACTTCAACTACAATAGCGATCCGAACGGCGCCAAGTGTCCATTCTTCGGCCATATCCGCAAGGTCAACCCGCGCGGCTCTGGCGGCTTCGAACCGGTGAATGACGAGCGCCTGCACATCATGGCGCGGCGCGGCCAGACCTACGGCGTGCGCACCGATCAGCCCAATGACGGCCGGATCGACAACAAGCCGAGCAAGGATGTCGGCCTGCTGTTCATGGCCTTCAATGCCGACATCGCGCAGCAGTTCGAGTTCGCGCAGGGGGCATGGGCGAACAATCCGGGCTTTCCCCGGCTGCCGGCAGGTGCAGGTAGCCCCGGTCTCGACCTGGTGATCGGCCAGAGCCCGACCCCCCGCCCCGATATCCACTGTCCGGTCCAATGGGGCGGATCAACGGTGACCACCACGACGGCACCGCCTCAGGCAGTGACCATGAAGGGCGGCGAATACTACTTCATGCCGTCGCTGGCTTTCTTCCGCAGCCTCTAGGTACGCCGATCTCACGGTACGAACACCGCTGACCCCTGTGCCCGGCGGGTCAGGCTGCGAGAGCGAGACCGAGGCCGAGCGCGGCGAAATCGGCAAAGTCTGTTTCCCTTTTGTACTGTTTGCCTCTTCACTTTCCCAATGACTCTCGCCATATTCCGGCCATGGCCAAAACTCCGAAGAAATCCACCGCCCCGAATGGCTTCGAGGAAGCTCCGCAGTCGTCCTTTGGCGCTCCCCTGTCCGGCTCGGTCGCCGACTGGGTGAAGCAGCTGGAGGCCGATGCCGAGGCGTCAAGCGTCGAGACGCAGCGCCAGATCGCCTCGAAGGCCGGAAAGCACCGCAAGAAGGTAGAGATCGCCGCCTCGAAGTCGGCAAGAGGCACGTCCATGGGCGGCTCGACCGACCCGAAGACCCGCGCCGCCGCCGGCCTCAACCCGGTCGCGGGCATGGATACGACGCTGGAGGAAGCCGCCTCGCTGCAGGCCGGCACCGCCGTCACCGCCACAGTCGACGCGCTCGCCAAGCTGATCGAGAGCGGCAACCCGCTGCACAAGAACGGCAAGATCTGGACGCCGCACCGCCCTGCCCGGCCGGACAAGTCCGAAGGCGGCATCGAGATCCGCATGAACAGCGAATACCAGCCCGCCGGCGACCAGCCGACCGCCATCAAGGACCTCGTCGAGGGCCTGGACAATGGCGACCGCTCGCAGGTCCTCCTCGGCGTCACCGGCTCCGGCAAGACCTTCACCATGGCCAAGGTGATCGAGGAAACGCAGCGCCCGGCCCTGATCCTGGCGCCGAACAAGACGCTCGCCGCCCAGCTCTATTCGGAGTTCAAAAACTTCTTCCCCGACAACGCGGTCGAGTATTTCGTCTCCTACTACGATTACTACCAGCCGGAAGCCTACGTCCCGCGCTCCGACACCTATATCGAGAAGGAATCCTCGATCAACGAGCAGATCGACCGCATGCGCCACTCGGCAACGCGCTCGCTGCTCGAGCGTGACGACTGCATCATCGTCGCCTCCGTCTCCTGCATCTACGGTATCGGCTCGGTCGAGACCTATACCGCCATGACCTTCCAGATGAATGTCGGCGACCGCCTCGAGCAGCGCCAGTTGCTCGCCGACCTCGTCGCCCAGCAATACAAGCGCCGCGACATGGATTTTCAGCGCGGCTCCTTCCGCGTCCGTGGCGACACTATCGAAATCTTCCCGGCCCACTTGGAGGATGCCGCCTGGCGCATCTCCATGTTCGGCGACGAGATCGACGCCATCACCGAATTCGACCCGCTGACCGGCGCCAAGACCGGCGACCTGAAATCGGTGAAGATCTACGCCAACTCGCACTACGTCACCCCGCGCCCGACGCTGAACGCCGCCATCAAGTCGATCAAGGAAGAGTTGAAGCACCGCCTCGTCGAACTGGAAAAGGCCGGCCGCCTGCTGGAGGCTCAGCGCCTGGAGCAGCGCACCCGCTACGATCTGGAAATGCTCGAAGCCACCGGCTCCTGCCAGGGCATCGAGAACTATTCGCGCTATCTGACCGGCCGCGACCCCGGCGACCCGCCGCCGACGCTCTTCGAATACGTCCCCGACAACGCCATCGTCTTCATCGACGAAAGCCACGTCACCATCCCGCAGATCGGCGGCATGTACCGGGGTGACTTCCGCCGCAAGGCGACGCTCGCCGAATACGGCTTCCGCCTGCCCTCCTGCATGGACAACCGGCCGCTGCGCTTCGAGGAATGGGACGCCATGCGCCCCGACACGATCGCCGTCTCGGCCACCCCGGGCGGCTGGGAGATGGAACAGTCAGGCGGCGTCTTCGCCGAACAGGTGATCCGCCCGACCGGCCTGATCGACCCGCCGGTCGAGGTCCGCTCCGCCCGCAGTCAGGTCGACGACGTGCTCGGCGAGATCCGCGAGACGGCGGCCAAGGGCTACCGCACCCTCTGCACCGTGCTCACGAAGCGCATGGCCGAGGACCTGACGGAATACCTGCATGAACAGGGTGTGCGCGTCCGCTACATGCACTCCGACATCGACACGCTCGAGCGCATCGAGATCATCCGCGATCTCCGCCTCGGCGCCTTCGACGTCCTCGTCGGCATCAACCTTCTGCGCGAAGGCCTCGACATTCCCGAATGCGGCTTCGTCGCCATCCTCGATGCCGACAAGGAAGGCTTCCTGCGCTCCGAAACCTCGCTGATCCAGACGATCGGCCGCGCCGCGCGTAACGTCGACGGCAAGGTCATCCTCTATGCGGACAACATCACCGGCTCGATGCAGCGCGCCATGGACGAGACCGCCCGCCGCCGTGAAAAGCAGGTCGCCTACAACGAGGAACACGGCATCACGCCGGAAAGCGTCAAGGCGAAGATCTCCGACATCCTCGATAGCGTCTACGAACGCGACCACGTCCGCGCCGACATCTCGGGCGCCTCGGGCAAGGGCTTCGCCGACGGCGGAAACCTTGTCGGCGCTAACCTGCAGGCGCATCTCAACGCGCTGGAAAAGCAGATGCGCGACGCCGCCGCCGACCTCGACTTCGAGAAGGCCGCGCGCTTGCGCGACGAGATCAAGCGCCTCAAGGCCGCCGAACTCGCCGTCATGGACGACCCGATGGCGCGGGAAGAAGCCCGCTCGCAGGAAGGCGGCGGCCGCAAGGGCGGCAAGCCGGCCGCAGGCGGGGCATCCCTCTTCGCCAAGCCCGGCCTCGACGACATGGGCCCGGGCACCGACACCGCAACGCCGCTCTTCCGCAAGCCCGCGCTTGAGGCGATGGGCCGCGACGTCGCCGACCCCGCCTCCTCGGACTCGACCCGGGGAACGAGCCTCTTCCGCCGCAACACGCTCGACGAAATGACCGTCGGCCGCACCGAGAAACCGGTCACCGGCCACCTCCCTGACAAGCCTGACGCCGCCAAGAGCACGAAGCGCTTCTCACCGCTGCTGGAAGGCCAACCGGACCACGACGACGTCCGCCCGCTGGTGCGCGGCAAGACGGGCGTCGGGAGCTACGAGGATCCGGCCGAGCAGAAGCGCAAGGGCCGCACCAAGGGCAAAACAGGGCGGCCGGGCCGGTGAGCGCCCTCATGCCTGCGGGTCATCCGCCTGCCCGTCATCCCGGACTTGATCCGGGGTCCAGCGCACTCAAGTCCTTGAGAGCGAAAGACTCTCTTGCGCCCACAGACGCGGCGCTGCTGGATGCCGGGTCAGCCCAGCATGACGGAAGGGTAGCGACGAGCGTACCAAGGAAAACGTTGAGGCCGGAACGCCGACCTCTCCCTCGCCGTCACCCCGAACCTGATCCGGGGTCTCCGCCGATTCCTGTCTCGTTCTGATGAATTAGTCGCCAACGTACAAAATCAGAGCATCATCCGCTGTGCTGAAGTTCCATAGTATAGATCAAGCTCGTGCGATTTCTGCTTGTTGGCTTATCTTGGCTGACTGTACCGCTTTTTTTCACCGGCAGGAAAGACTTGCCTTCATCTTCAGACCAGAACGCCGTTTCAAAGATATCGAGAGGCGACGCCCCAAACCCCGGACAATGCCAAAGGTTTTCGGCGATCTGCGTGCCTGTGATCCTCCCATCGCAATGCAGGCAGAACCACACGTCGGACTCCCCGCGGCCCAGCGGGTGCCGTACCACACCGCGAAAGGTCGGGACGGCGCTGAGGATGCTCTGGCGAGGTTACGAGCGGTGTCGCCGTTGGTCTTCGTCGCGCGGGCTCTCAGAAATTTTTCGCAGAAAACTACGAAGCTTCGACAGAAACATCTCGGGCGGTTCAGCATAGTCGGCCTGGCGCGCAACTACGTCCCTGCGGTTCAGTTCCTGCCCTCTGCGAGCCAATACTTCTAGGCTCTTGACCAGATCCGGGCGCGCCGCAATAGCGTCCCCTACGCCCTTTCTGTCGAGGCGGTAAGCGGTCACGGGCGTCAATGCGGTAGCCGTTGCTGCGTAGGGCGTTCCTGTAATCATGCCGATTGCCCCAAGGCTTCCGCCCGGCCCCAATCTGAAGATCACTTCGGTCGAACCCGGTAGGCCATCAGTAATCTCGACGGTACCCGATGCCACGATGAACAGCACTTTCGGATCGTCACCCCGCTTCATAAGCTGATCGCCGGCGGCGAACCACACTTGGACCAGTTGGTCCGCCAAGAGACTTCGATCGGCATCGGCGAGGACTCCGAACCAATCGGATTCCTGGAGAAGGGCTGCCGCCGTTGGGACTTGTAAGCGCCCTTCGATCGGGACGCCCGGAACGGCAAGCGCAATGCCTGAGTGCCGGAGATGGGATTGGATGTGGCCCAGCAGTTCAGTCCGAGCCTCCACGAACACTTCGATGCTGGGAATTGTAAAGCTGATGTCATAGGCCACGCCGTCGCCCTGAAGCTCGGAGCGGGCCACGCTTGGAGGCGGCGTCGCCGATAATAACACGCAGGTTTTGACCGCCGCGTTCAGAACCGCCATGCAGCGATCGGGCCGTTCATTTGCTGCGACCCTCACCGTGATGGAAACGCGACGCACCTTCGTCGGCAAACTGTGGTTCACCAGACGCGCCTTTGCCATCACGCTGTTGGGGACGATGGCGACGTCCCCGTTCAACGTCGCGATATGTGTCGAACGCCAATTTACCTGTACGACGCGGCCTTCGATCCCGCCTTCCACCCAGACCAGATCGCCGGGACTATAGGGGCGCTCTATCCCGACCGCGACCCCTGAAAATACGTCTGACAAGCTGCTCTGAAGTGCTAGGCCCAACACGATCGCGATGACGCCGGAGGTGGCAAGGAGGCCACCGACCGGCACGGCGAAGACGAAATTGACAACGGCGAACAGGGTCAGAAGATGGATGAGGCCAGCCATCAGATCGGAAACGATCCGCGTTTCTCGCGGCTTGGTCTCAAAGACCACCAACAATCGGACAATGCCAATTGCGCATTGGGCGGCAACGAGCCACCATCCGATCTCAATGACTTGCTGCCATACTCGGTCGCCAGGCTGGGCAGCATCAAATTGCGGGGCAAACGGCGAGCCTCCCATTTGCAGTACCGCATAGGTGAGAGCGACGAACACAGCCACCCGCCAGGCGGCTCTCGCCCAGAGCGGCCATCTTCGCGTGATCCACGGCACGATCATGGCGGCAAACAACAGCAGGGTTGCACTAATCTGGGCGGCTTCTGTTGTCATATGATCCCCATCGATAGAAGCCGCGGATGCGGGCTTTCGTAGCCACGAGCCAGGGCTATGTTGACATCGCCCCACCGCCGGAACAAGCGCTGGCGGCTTGCGAAAACCTCAGGCTTGGCTGCGGCCCTGACCATGGTGGCCAGAGCTCTTATGTCCGCTTCTTAGTGTTAGTGTCCCCTTGGCTGACGGTCGGCTGTCGGCCCCAAATCCGTTATAGCTCCACACGAAGCCTATGTCTCCTGTTGGCGGATACCGTTGAAAAACTCGTCGGACTGGCTGCTCATCCGCCTGCTTCTGCTTTTTGGCGGAGTAGGTATGCCACTCTGCCCCGCGCCCCAGCGCAAGGTATCGGTCTATGCTGCTCTCATGCGGCAATCACGCCATGTAGTGGCCTGAGTTTGGCCAGCCTCCGGAGGTTTTGTGCGGTTGCGGCAAGCAGGAATTCGTCCCGCGCACCACATGGACCTCGTAACCTCAAACGCGCCATGCGGAGAATCCTGAGGTGAGCGAAGAGCATCTCGACCTTCTTGCGACGATGCCGGGACTGCTCGTATTGGGGTGTGGCAGCAATCGCTCGGGCGACATCGCGGGCATCTTCGTTGAGATCACGCGGTATTTTGCGTAAAGGCATGTTCGGGCAGCATTGGGGTTTCAGTTCGCAGTGATCACAGTCCCTTTTGCTGGCGCGGTAGAGCCGCGTCCCCTTGGCTGTGATACCCGATCTGGGCGTTGCGTAGGTGCGGTGGAACTGCTTCAGCTCCTTGCCTGCCGGGCAGATGTAACGATCATTTTCGGCTTCCCAGGTGAAGTCGGAACGCGAGAAGGTGCCGTCTGTCCGGTTCGATTTGTCGAAGACGGGAATGTGCGGGGCGATCTTCTTCTCCTTGACCAACCAAGCGAGATTGTCGGCGGAACCGTAGGCGCTGTCGGCGGCAATATAGCCCGGCCTCAAGCCGAAGCGGCTCTCTTCTTTGGCTTCCCATTCAGAGCCGGGCACCGAGCGCTGCTTGTTGGCGTCCGCTGCGATCAGGCTGGCGTCGACCGCAAATCCTTCCGCGCCGACCAGTCCCTGCGCAAGGCAGCGCTCGACCACTGTCTCGAACATATGCCGCCGGATGTCGCTCTGCCGAAACCGGCCATGGCGGTTCTTCGAGAAGCTGGAATGATCCGGCACCTTACCGTCCAGTCCGAGGCGGCAGAACCAGCGATAGGCAAGATTGAGGTGAACCTCTTCGCAAAGGCGCCGCTCCGAGCGGATACCCATGGAGTAGCCGATGATCAGCATCCTCATCATCAGCTCCGGATCAATCGAGGGACGACCGGTGCCGCTGTAGAAAGGTCTCAACTGTGCTCGGACGCTGTCGAGTTCGAGATGCCGGTCGATCCCGCGCACAGCAGGTGGTTGGCGGGAACGTGATCATCAAGGCAGAAGTCGTAGAAGAGCCGCGCTGGAGCCACCTGACATCCCATCATTCGCCTAATCCTCTGCAAATCACTCAGAGGATTGAATCACGCGTCTCAAGCACCGGCAATGCCGAGTTTTTCAACGGTATCGGCGCGAAGCGGACGCCGGTGATTGCGGATAGCGCGCACTATTCTTCCAGAAAAATCAGTCGTTCACTCAAGATTCCATCCCCGCCCCTCACCCCCATGCCATCATCCCCTCGTCCCGTCACGGATACACCGCAAGGCGTTGCGCCGAGTCGGGACCGGCGCGGGGTGAGAGGGTAGGACGCAAAAACTCACACACCGGGTCCGCAGAAAATGGTCTCCCTCCGGGGACGGCGGCGCCCGCGCGAATGCGGCGTCGAGTTGAGCCCAGGACGGCCTGTGTGGCACACATGGCCCCCAGCGGAAGCGAAGCTTCCTCGGGCAAGGCCGCAGAGGGACCGGAGTTGCGGGCATAAACCGCCGAACGGGGCGCTCGACAGCGCCATTTTGCACTTTTCAGATGAGGCTCTTTCGAGCGCGCCGTCCGAACTATACCGCCCGCGAGGGCCGGCAAACCGATGCAAGGATCAAACCACGGGTGAAACCAGCCGCGTGAAGGCAAAGCCGCGCGCCGCCGCCGGCGGACGGGCGCAGAGATGGAGGGGCAGACATGACGGGATCCGCAGACAAAACGGGCGAAGGGACGATGAGCGAACGGGAACACCGCATCGGCGACTACGGCACGCTGAGCCTGCGCCTGCGCACCGCCGAGATGCTCGGTCTGCCGGCGAGGGTCTGCGGCGTGCGCAACTGCCGCCGCAAGAGATCCTGCCTGCTCGTCTTCACCCACAACAGGCTGCCGCTCTGCTACACCATGCTGACCGACGAGGAACGCAAGGCGCATGACGAGTTCTTCGATTTCGCCGCCAGCGTCTACGAGGCGGCGCAGTCCGGCCACCTCTACCGCCTGCTGCTGAAGCACAGGCCGGAATATCACCAATCGGTGACCGAGATCGTCCGCCACGCCCTGCCGCCCGGCCATCGCGCCCATGGTGGCCTCGACGCGATCGAGAGGATCGAGGCGCAGATTGCCAACGCAGCCCCTCGCGCCGGGATTGCGGCCGGGCAGCGGCCGCACGACGCCCCCTGACACCGTCCCGGCCGGCCGCCACGCGCCTGATGGGCGGCGGCTCGTTAAACTTGCATCAATCCCTGCGTGGCATATCTGCCCCGGCAATGCGAAAGGAGACATGCATGGCATTCGTAGGCTTCAAGAACACCCACAACAACGCGATCTATGTCAATCCGGCGCAGGTCCTTTACGTCTCGGCCTTCGAGGAAGATGTCACCATCATAGCCTACGCCGTCGCCGATGCCGGCGGCAAACCGGTGGTCTCGCACGTCCGCGGCAGCGCCGATTTCGTGCAGCACAAGCTTGGCGGCGGCGCCGCCCGTTAGGATTGCACACGTCTTGCGGATACGCCCGAGAAAGGGCTCGCGGCGCGGCAGTGCCGTTCCGGCACAGTTTCCGGAAACGGGACAGCAACATCTGTGCATGGTTACCAATCGTCAAGTGTCTGAATCTTTGGCGATTCCCGCTGCCCAGAATCGCGTGCCACAATATTGCCGCTTGCCTTTTGCTTCGAATGCTGTCACCAAATGCGGCTCTCGGGCATTTGCATGCCGGTGACTGGACTGATGTGGTAAAGCTTTCCGGCAGGAAGGCGGCGTGGGGGTACCCGCGTGCGTAGACGTTCTTTCCCCGTTCGTGAACTACTCGACTGACCCTTCGCGCGTCGATTTTTCAATGAGAACGCGCGAAAGCTAAAGCCGTTCATTTCCTCTCGGGGGGATGGATACCAGACAGACTAAGGGAAAAGGACTATCCCAATGGCCACTAAGGGCACCGTAAAATTCTTCAACCAGGACAAGGGTTTTGGTTTCATTACGCCGGAAGGCGGCGCGAAGGACGTTTTCGTCCACATCTCCGCGCTGCAGGCTTCGGGCATCCAGTCGCTGCGCGAAGGCCAGCAGGTCACCTTCGACACCGAGCCGGATCGCATGGGCAAGGGCCCGAAGGCCGTCAACATCTCGGCTAACTAATCTGAGATTTCCTGTTTCGGCAGGATGGAACGGCGCTCCGCGAGGGGCGCCGTTTTCGTTTGCGGGCATGGTGGCCGGATCGGCCGGCAAGGGATGCTCCAGGCGGCCTTCCACGGACATGCCCTCGCGGACACGAATATCCCCGCTCTCCGCAACGGTGCGATACTTGCTCCGAAGATCCGCACTTCCGCACGTCCGGGAACCAGGTGCGGACCAAGGCGAAGGAGATGAGACGGGCGCATGAGTACAGACGTCGAAGAGGCTTTTTCCGCGCAAGGGCGCGCGTCGCCAGCTTTTCTTTAGCCGGCGTGAGAATGCCATCTCGAACGGAGTCCAGCCCGGCAGCCAGGGCACAGCTTCGCCGCCCGCTGCTCACAGGTCAGCGGCGCATCGCGCAGCACCAAGCTAGGCGCCGACCGCTTCGCGTGCGCCTTCGAAATCCACCGCGGCAAAGGCGGCCGCGATCACCTCGGGCCCCGCCCCCGTCTTGACCGCATCGGTCGAGAGGATCTGCCGATAGCGCCGCGCACCCGGCAACCCGGTAAACAGCCCCACCATATGCCGTGCCACCTGCTGCAGCCTGCCGCCGTTGGCGATATGGCGCTCGGCATAGGCCATCATCCAGTCGCGGATCGCGCCCCAGTCGGCCGTCTCCGCCGCCGCGCCGTAGAAGCGATGGTCGACATCGGCGAGAAGAGCTGCATTCTGGTAAGCCGCGCGCCCGAGCATGATGCCGTCGATGTGGTTCAGATGATCAGCTGCCTCGTCGAGCGTCTGGATGCCGCCGTTGATGCCGACGAAGACATCGGGCCGCGCCTCTTTCATGCGGTAGACGATCTCGTAGTCGAGCGGCGGGATCTCGCGGTTCTCCTTCGGCGACAGGCCCTTCAGCCAAGCCTTGCGCGCATGGATCCAGACGGCATCGACGCCGGCATCGAGCACCCGGTCCAGAAGATCGGGCAATGTCACCTCCGGATCCTGCTCGTCGACGCCGATCCGGCACTTCACCGTCACTGGCACGTCGGCCACTGCCTTCATCGCCGCCACGCAGGCCGCCACGGTGTCGGGCGTCAGCATCAGGCAGGCGCCGAAAGTACCGGATTGGACCCGGTCGGAGGGACAACCGACATTGAGATTGATCTCGTCGTAGCCGTAAGGTGCCGCGATCCTGACCGCCTCGGCAAGCTTCGCCGGATCCGATCCGCCAAGCTGCAGGGCCACCGGATGCTCCGCCGCATCAAAGGACAGCAGCCGTTCGCGTGGCCCATGGATGATCGCGTCGGCCACGACCATTTCCGTGTAGAGCAGCGCCTTGCGGCTGATCTGCCGGTGGAAATAGCGGCAATGCCGATCGGTCCAGTCTATCATCGGCGCAACGGCGAAGATCGGCCGGCCGGTTTTTAAGGCCTCGGCGTAGAAATTGGATGTCATCATGCCGCGCTCATAGCCTAAAGGCGGGCGAAACGCCAGTTTTCCCCGCGCAAGGCAGCAATGTTAGGATATGCAAGGCAACGATGACGGTTGCTTTGCCGAACGACGCTTTCCCCCGCCGTTGGTTTCCGTTTAAGATGCCAGGACTCACGAACAGCAAGAGCTTGCAATGTTCCTTCCCGCCACCGTCATCCCGCTTCCGCACCCCGTCCTGCTTCCCGTCGAGGGCACAGCGGAGGCATTCCCCGTGCGCCGCGTCTATTGCGTCGGGCGCAACTATGCCGACCACGCGATCGAGATGGGGCATGATCCAAGCCGCGAGCCGCCCTTCTTTTTCCAGAAGAACGCCGATAACCTACTGCCTGAAGGCAAGGATTTCCTCTACCCGCCGCTGTCAAGCGATGTGCATTTCGAGGTCGAGTGCGTGCTGGCGCTGAAGGCCGGCGGCCAGGATATCGCCGCCGACAAGGCGCTCGGCTGCGTCTACGGCTACGCGGTCGGCATCGACTTCACACGTCGCGATCTGCAGGCAGAGGCGAAGAAGCTCGGCCGCCCCTGGGAGGTCGCCAAGGCCTTCGAATATTCGGCACCGGTGTCACCGATCGTCCCGGCAGCCAGGCTCGGTCACCCCTCGTCAGGCAGGATCTGGCTGGAGCTCAACGGCAAGCGCGCGCAGGATGGCGACCTCAACCAGATGATCTGGAAGGTGCCGGAGATCATCGCCGAACTGTCGAAGCTCTTTATTCTGGCACCCGGCGACGTCATCATGACCGGCACACCGGCCGGCGTCGGCGCCGTGAAGAAGGGCGACCGCGTCGATTGCGGCATCGACGGCATCGCCACGCTTTCGGTCAACGTGGCCTGAGGGGGAGACGTCATGCCCGTCTATGCGCTTGGCGAATTGACGCCGGACCTGCCGCCATCGGGCACCTATTGGATCGCGCCCGACGCCCACGTCATTGGTCAGGTTTCACTTGGCGTCGACGTCGGCATCTGGTTCGGCTCGGTTCTGCGCGGCGACAATGAACCGATCACGGTTGGCGCGGCAACGAATATCCAGGAAGGCGCAATGCTGCACACCGATCCGGGGTTTCCGGTAACGATCGGCGAAGGCTGCACGATTGGTCATCACGCCATCGTGCATGGCTGTACGATCGGCGACAATTCCCTGATCGGCATGGGCGCCACGGTGCTGAACGGCGCGAAGATCGGCAACAACTGCCTGGTCGGCGCCAATGCGCTGATCACCGAGGGCAAGGAGTTTCCCGATAACTCTCTGATCGTCGGCTCGCCCGCACGGGTTATCCGTACGCTCGACGAGGCGGCAATCGCCGGGCTACGCCGCTCCGCTGAGAAGTATGTCGGCAACTGGCAGCGTTTCGCGCGGGACCTACGCCCTCTCTGAGCGTCAGAACAGCAGACCGACGCCGGTCACGTTCTTGACGGCCGTCTTCACGAGATCGAAGACGGCATTGAGGATTTTCTGCGCGGCTGCGTAAAGCAGGAACTCGAACTCCGCCAGCGCGCTGTTGAGATTGAGTTCGAGAAGATGCAGCGTCAGGTCCGCAGCCTTGACGGTGATTTTGCCGCAAGCTGCGCCATGACCTTGGCGGTCTTCTGCGCGATGAAACCCAGCTGGTCGGTCATCTCGTCGCGAATGGCGGTCCCTTGGTCCCTTGCCGTCCCGGCCGCGACGGACAGCAGGCCTTCAAGAAGTTCGTCTACAGATTTTGGTGCGAAAGTCGCGTCAACAGGCATGGATGTTTCCCATACTTCAATGAGCTTCCATCGTCTTTGCAATCCCGCAGCCCTCAGCCCCCCCGCACATCATAAGTCAGCCAAAGATACAATCAATAATTACATTCAATCAAATACGCAATCGCTGCGGGATATCGGTTGTAAGCGTGGCGTTGGTCTAAGCGGCACACGCCTCACACAGGCCACGGATTTCGATTGTGGTCTTCTCTGCCTTGAACTTCTTGCCGCGCGTCCAATCCATGAGGCGGTGATCGACCTCGTGGTCATGGAACTCCATGACATGCCCGCAGCTCTCGCAGATCGCAAACGCAACGATGCCGTGGCTGTGGCAGTTTTGCTCCGGATGCGCGCAGGCAACGAAAGCATTGATACTTTCGAGCCGGTGCACGACACCGTATTCGAGCAGCTTCTCCAGCGCCCGGTAGACCTGCAGCGGCGCGCGAAAACCGTGATCGCGCAGCTTGTCGAGGATCGTGTAGGCGCTGAGCGGTCCGTCGGCCTTTTCGAGAACCTCGAAAACGAGAGTCTGGTTCTTGGTCAAAGCAGGTGCATTCATGAACGTTGTCCTTCCAAGGCCTGCCCGCGCCCGCGCTTCGGCAGCAGGCTCAAAACGAAGAGGATCAAGGCTGCGACGACGATCGACGGGCCGGAGGGCGTGTCGTAGGTCAGCGACCCGAACAGCCCGCCGACCACAGCAACGGCGCCGATCAGCGAGGCGAAAATGGCCATCACCTCCGGCGTCGAGGCGAAGCGCCGAGCAGCCGCCGCCGGGATGATCAGAAGCGAGGTGATCAGCATGATGCCGACGATCTTCATGGCAATGGCGATGACGACGGCCATCAGCAGCATGAAGAAGAGCCGCGCCCGCTCCGGCTGCAGCCCTTCGGCCTCGGCAAGCTCGGGGTTGACGGTGGAGGCCAGAAGCGGCCGCCAGAGCCAGGCAATCGCCGCCAGAACGAGGATGCCGCCACCCCAGATCATGACGATATCAGTCTTCGAGACCGCAAGAATGTCGCCGAACAGAAAGGCGATGAGATCGATGCGCACCCAACTCATGAAGGCGACCATGACGAGACCGATCGCCAGCGTCGCATGCGAGAGGATACCGAGCAGCGCATCCGCGGACAGCGCCTGGCGCTTCTGAAGGAACAGCAGGAGGATCGACACCGTCGCCGCAACTAGGAACACCGCGAGCGTCAGGTTGAACTGCAGTAGCAGCGACAGCGCGACGCCGAGCAGTGCTGAATGGGCGATCGTATCGCCGAAATAGGCCATGCGCCGCCAGATGATGAAGCAGCCAAGCGGGCCTGTTGTCAGCGCCAGCCCGACGCCGGCAAGGATAGCGCGGACGAAGAAATCGTCAAACATGGCGCTCTCCTGCGGGCTGCTTGTGATCGTGCATATGGTCGTCGGCATGATGATGATCACCGCCGACATGGCTGTGGTCATGGCTATGACCGGCGTGATCATGCCCTGCGTGGTCGTGGTGGGTGTGGTCGTGCCCATCATAGTCATGATGATGGCCATCGTCGGGGTGGCAGTGATCGGTGACGGAGCCATCGGAATGCAACACCCGACCATCGGGCAGATGCGTGTGGTCGTGGTGGTGGCTGTAGACCGCGAGCGCCTGCGCCGCGCGACTGCCGAACAGGCGGACGTATTCCGCGCTCTGGGTGACCGCCTGCGGGGTGCCGCGGCAGCAGACGTGACCGTTGAGGCAAATCACCGTATCGGTTGCCGCCATGACGACATGCAGGTCGTGCGAGATTAACAGAATGCCGCAGCCGGTCGTATTGCGGATCGACTGGATCAGATCGTAGATCGCGATCTCGCCCGAGAAATCAACGCCCTGCACCGGTTCGTCGAGCACCAGGAGGTCAGGTTTGCGGGCGATCGCGCGCGCCATCAAGGCCCGCTGAAACTCGCCGCCGGACAGGTGCTGCACTTCGGCACCGAGCATGTGCGACAGCCCCACAGCTTCGAGAGCAGCCGCCATATCGGCGTCGGAAAGAGGTCCGGTCAGCGTCATCAGCCGGCGGACTGTGAGCGGTAGCGTCCAGTCGATCGCCAGCTTCTGCGGCACATAGCCGACCTTGAGGCCGGCGGCGCGCTCCACCCTTCCCTCGTCGGGCTTCAATACGCCGATCGCCGTCTTGACGGTCGTCGATTTTCCCGAGCCGTTGGGCCCGATCAGCGTCACGATCTCGCCGCGCGAAACGGAGAAATCCACGCCGCGGACGAGCCAGCGGCCGTTTCTTCGAACGCCGACATTGGAAAGCGAGACCAAGGGCTTCGCTTCGGAATTTGCGGGAGAGAACATCATTTTTCCGAATGTGCTGTTGCGACTTGCTATCGCACACGTTATAGCATAACGCAATTGATGTAATAACATAACAATTGCAATTCAAGCGGAGTACACGGATGAAATTCGCGATGGCCCTTACCCTCGCAGTCCCCGCCATCTTCTTTGCCGAGGCGGGCAGAACGGCAGATGCGCCTGTCGTGGTGACCTCGATCAAGCCGGTTCACTCGCTCGTATCGGCGATCATGCAGGGCGTCGGCACGGCCGAACTGATCGTCGATGGTGCCGCCTCGCCCCACACCTACAATATGAAGCCGTCAAACGCACGCGCGCTACAGAACGCCAAAGTGGTATTCTGGGTCGGCCCGGGGCTCGAGGCGTTTCTGGAGAAGCCGCTGGAGGCGATCGGGTCCGATGCCATCGTCGCCGAACTCGACAAGGCGCCCGGCCTCACGAAGCTCAACTTCCGCGAAGGCGGCGCCTTCGAGCCGCACGATGACGGTGACCACGACGGCGACGATCATCATGACGGCCATGGGCACGATCATGCCCATGCGGACGCAGATCATGACCACGATCATGGGGCATTCGACACCCATCTCTGGCTTGACCCGCAAAATGCCAAGGCGATGGCTGCCGAGATCACCACCACCCTCGTCGCAGCCGACCCCGCCAATGCCCTCACCTACCAGGCCAACGCCAAGACGCTGGACGACCGACTAGACGCGCTGGACAAGGAAATCACCGGTATCGTGTCACCGGTCAAGGACAAGCCGTTCATCGTCTTCCACGATGCCTACCAATATTTCGAGAACCGCTATCACGTACGGGTCGCCGGTTCGATCACCGTCAGCCCCGAAACCATCCCCGGTGCGGAACGCATCGCGGAGATCCACAAGAAGGTCGGCGAACTCGGCGCCACCTGCGTCTTCGCCGAACCGCAGTTCCAGCCGCGATTGGTCGATGTGGTGATCGAGGGGACGAAGGCGAAAGCCGGCGTCCTCGATCCCGAGGCCGCCACGCTCGATGCCGGGCCGGACCTCTATTTCAACCTCATGTACGGCATTGCCAACAGCATGAAGGACTGCCTTTCGAGAGAAAGCTGAGGAAGACGGCAAAGGCGGACCTCGCAGTCCGCCTTTTTTCAGCATGTAATTATATAACATCTCGTAGAACTGAATGAATACGAAGCTTCCCGTAACGGTGCTGTCGGGCTTTCTGGGCGCCGGCAAGACCACGCTGCTCAACCATATCCTTGGAAACCGTCCGGGTCTGCGTGTCGCCGTTTCAATGACATGAGCGAGGTCAACATCGACGCCGCCCTGGTACGCGATGGTGGCGCCAACCTCTCGCGGACCGACGAAGAGCTGGTGGAGATGACGAACGGCTGCATCTGCTGCACGCTGCAGGACGATCTCTTAAAGGAAGTCCGCCACTTGGCGGAACAGGGACGCTTCGATTATCTCCTGATCGAATCAACAGGATGCCCAACCTCTGCCGATCGCGACGACCTTCGAGTTCCGCGACGAGAACGGTGCAAGCCTCTCCGACATCGCCAGGCTCGATACGATGGTCACGGTGGTCGATGCGGCCAACCTGCTCTCCGATTATGCGTCCGCGGACTTTCTGGCCGATCGCGGTGAAACCGCAGGCGATGGCGACAATCGCACTATCATCGATCTCCTGGTCGAACTGATAGAATTCGCCGATGTGATCATCCTCAACAAGATCGGCACTGCGACGCCGGCTGAATGTCAGGCAGCACGGCAGATCATCGTGGGGCTCAACCCGGACGCCAGGCTTCTTGAAACCGATTTCGGCCAGGTCGACCTCCGCGACGTACTGGGAACAGGACGCTTTGACATCGAGCGCGCTGAAACGCATCCGCTCTGGTACAAGGAACTGCACGGCTTTTCCGACCATGTGCCGGAGACAGAGGAATACAGCATCCGCTCCTTTGTCTATCGGGAAAAGCGGCCCTTCGAACCTGCCAAACTGCAGCGCTTCTTCGATACTGGTTGGCCCGGGGTCGTCAGAGCGAAGGGCTTTTTCTGGCTGGCGACGCGCCCGCATCACGTCGGCGAAGTCAGCCAGGCCGGAGCACTGCTGCGGACAGGCAAGATGGGGCTCTGGTGGTCGTCCGTGCCGCGCGAGCGATGGCCGGACGACGAACGCTTCATGACAGCGCTATCGCCCTATCTCGATCCCATCTGGGGCGACCGCCGGCAGGAGATCGTCTTCATTGGCAGCGATCCGATGGACGAGGACTGGATACGGCGGCAACTCGATGCCTGCCTCGTGCCGGAGGAGACCTTTGCACCCGAGAAATGGCGCGTGCTGCCGGATACCTTCGCGAGCTGGGAAGAGCGCGTAGCGTGACGACGCAAGCTCCGAAAACCTATCGCTGTCACTGCGAGGAATGTGACCCTCTGCCGCCGATCGAGGGATTGGCTGCACCGCGACAAGCGGAAGCGGATACCGGCGCCATTGCTCGGGTGGCCGCCGCGATGCAGCGGCTCCTGCGCAAACAGGCGCCCGATTGAATCAGAAGGGCGGCATTCAAGCCGCCCTTCCACATATTCGGCGTTGTGCCTAGCGAATGACAATATTCGCGATCACGCCGTTGACCGAGCCGATGAGCAGGAAGTCGTTATCGACCTGTACCCAACGATAGCCGCGCGGTGGAGCCGACAGGCGGTAGCGATGATAGTCGCGCACGTCGCGCATGTGGCGGCGCTCGGTGGGCGTCATGCGATGGCCGCGCGTCCACTTGTACTTCTTGACGTGAACATCGCGCTCCACAACAACCGGCCGACGATGATCCTGGGCGCTCGCTTCAGTCGTTGCCAGCAGCGGAGCGGCAATCACGGTAGCGGCAAGAAGGATGGTGGTGAGCTTTTTCATTGGGAGGTTCCTCGTGTTGAACACGCCACGAACCTAGGCCAGAAGAAATGAACCGAAACTGAAACTTAAGTTAAACTTCTGTAATCATAACAGATGCTTAAAAGCATATCCTAAATTTCGAAATGCGATATCGCCCGGATTTCCGGGCGATATCGGGCCATCGATCAAAGTTCGTCGTAGTTGAACCAGTCGAAATCTGCCGTCTTTGCACGCCCCGACGTATCGAAGGCGAAGACGCCGGCGAAGGCGCCCGTAAACGAGCCATGTTCGCCACGCCCGCCTTCATCTGACACGACGCCCGCATCGAGGACCGGACCAATTGGCTGCCACGCCCCCTTGCCTTCCGTCTGCCAGAAAAACTGAAGGTCGTTGTCCCTGATTTCCATGGAAAGCTGTACACGCCCCTCCGCCGGAATGGCCACACCGCTGCCTGCCGGGAAGCTGAGGCGGCTGTTCGGGTAGTCGCCATCACAGGAGAAGATCGTGACGCACCGTCCCAGCTTTTCATGCAGGGTCACGCCGATCGCATGAAATTTGTGCCTGTTGTAATAGTGGGTCAGGCCGCCGACCTGCTGGTAGGTGTCGGGATCGAATTCGACCACCGTCTCCGCCCGGAAGCTGTGGTGCTCCTGGCGGCGCGCGACGAGAGACTGTTCGAACCACGAGCCGATGCTTTCACGCGCGATTAGCCTGAGGTGTCCGGGCCGGTCGGTCAGGTTGAAGATACGCTCCGGCTTCGGCGTGCGAAGCCACTGGAAGTCGGCAGGCAGGCTGACGCCATCGAAGCTGTATTCGCTGCGCATGGACTTCTCGACCGGCACGGCACCTGCCAGTCCCGGCACGGTGACATCGGGAACGGTCGTGCCATTTTCGAGATAGAGCCAGCCATCTTCCTTCCAGACGCACTTCTGCAGGCTGGTTTCGCGGCCGAGCGTACAGCGGCGCTTCGGCGGCATCGGCCGGCCGCAGAGATGCGTATGATAGACCTGGCCATCCGGCGTTTCGACATACTGGCCGTGCCCTGCCCGCTGAAGAACGGCTTCCGGATGGTCCTTCGACGTGATGAGGTGCTTGTTCGGATGCATCACATAGGGACCGTCGATGTCACGTGAACGCGCCATTGTCACCGCATGATCGTAGCCGGTGCCGCCCTCGGCGGTCGTCAGGTAGTAGTAGCCGTTGCGCTTGAAGAGATGCGGTCCTTCGACGAGGCCGAGCGAACTGCCGGCGAAGATGTTCTTGATTGGCCCCTTCAGCGACTTCGTAGCCGCGTCCCACTCCTGCATGAGGATGCCGTCGAAGGCCGGCGATTTCGGCGCGCCGCCGAAGCTCTCGGTGCGGTGGTTCCACTGCATGTTCAGGAACCACTTGCGGCCGTCATCGTCATGGAACAGCGACGGGTCGAAGCCGGAAGAATTCACGTAGACAGGCTCGGACCATCCGCCCTCGATCGTTGGCGAAGTCACAATGTAGTTGTGCGCATCCTTGAAGTTGCCGTCGAAGCGCTTGACGTCGGTATAGACCAGCCAGAACACCCCGTCGGCATAGGAAAGACAGGGCGCCCACACGCCGCAACTATCGGGATTGCCACGCATGTCGAGCTGCGACTGGCGCTCGAGCGGACGCCGCACCATCGTCCAGTTCACGAGATCGCGTGAATGATGGATCTGGACGCCGGGATACCATTCGAAGGTCGAGGTGGCGATATAATAATCGTCCCCGACACGGCAGATGGACGGATCCGGGTTGAAGCCCGGTAGGATCGGGTTGCGGATCATGCTGAAATCTCCTCCCTGAGATATGCGCACAGCTTGCGTTACGTACATCAAATTCCAAGAAAGAACGCCCGGAAGGTCGTTCCGGGCGCTTCGGTTTATTCGCGTTCTGCAGACTTGGCCCACAGATTGATGTCCGCCTCGCGAGCGTAGACGTCGATCTCCTTGAGCTCCTCGGCAGTGAAGTCGAGATTGTCGAGCGCCTTGACGCAATCGACAATCTGCGACGAGCGGCTCGCGCCGATCAGCGCCGAGGTCACGCGGTCGCCGCGCAGCACCCAGGCGATCGCCATCTGTGCCAGCGTCTGGCCACGACGTTCCGCGATCTCGTTGAGCTTGCGGATGTTGTCGATGATCTGAGGGCGGATGAAGTCCTTCTTGAGGAAGTGGTTCTGCGCCGCACGGCTGTCCTGAGGGATGCCGCCGAGGTACTTCGTCGTCAGCATGCCCTGTGCCAGCGGCGAGAACACGATCGAGCCCATGCCGACCTCGTCGAGCGTGTCGAGCAGCTTGTCGTCCTCAACCCAGCGGTTGAGCATGGAATAGCTCGGCTGGTGGATCAGGCACGGCGTGCCGAGATCCTTGAGGATGGCGGCAGCTTCGCGGGTGCGTTGCGAGTTGTAGGACGAGATGCCGACATAGAGCGCGCGACCGGAGCGCACGATATGATCAAGCGCGCCGCAGGTTTCCTCGAGCGGCGTATCCGGATCGAAGCGGTGCGAGTAGAAGATATCGACATAATCGAGACCCATGCGCTTCAGGCTCTGGTCGCAGGAGGCGATTAGATACTTGCGGCTGCCCCACTCGCCGTAAGGACCCGGCCACATGTCGTAGCCGGCCTTGGACGAGATGATCAGTTCATCGCGCAGGCTGGCAAATTCGGTGCGCAGGATCTCTCCGAAGGCGGTCTCGGCGCTGCCGGGAGGCGGGCCGTAATTGTTGGCGAGGTCGAAATGGGTGATGCCGAGATCGAAGGCCGTGCGGCACATGTCGATCTTGCGGTCATGGGGCGTGTCGCCGCCGAAATTGTGCCAGAGGCCGAGCGAAACGGCCGGCAGCTTCAGGCCGGAACGGCCCGTGCGGTTGTACTTCATCTTCGAATAGCGGTCGGAAGCCGGTTGCCAGCTCATCGTTCTGATCCTTTAAGCAAAAAGGCGCGGGCTCGTCGCCCGCGCCGGACCATAGTCCTTTGGACGCTTACTTCAAGAGCGCCCACTATTTCAGGAGCGCTTGGGCCTCTTCGATGCCGAGTGCGGCCGGCTGCGTGCAGGTCGTCGTCAGTTCGATGAAGCGGCCTTCCTCGCCCGACTTCAGGATCGAGGTCATGACGTCGACGCCGTGCAGCGTGCGATCGAGCGAGCAACGCGCATCGCGGCCCTCGATGATCGCCATCGCCATGTCGGCAAGGCCGGCCGTGCGATAGTTGGCGCGCGGTCCCTGCGGGCTCTCCTGGTTGAAGATGCCGAAAGGATGCTCCCAGCCGTCGAGTGGCTTGACATCCTTGTCGCGGCCGCTGGCCTCGACCACGCCGCCGAAGAAGTTCGGATCCGGCACGTAGAGCGAACCGTCGGTGCCGTAGAGCTCCATGTTGGCATGGCGATGAGACCAGACATCCCAGCTCGCCGTCAGCGTGATCGTCGCGCCGCTGACGAATTCGAGGATCGCCTGGATCGTCGTCGGCGTCTTGACCGGGATAACCTCGCCATGACGCGGCTGGCTGGTGATCGTGCGGGTATCAGACGCCATGGAGGTCATGGCGCCGACGCGCTTCACCGGGCCGATCAGGTTGATCAGATTGGCGATGTAGTATGGACCGAGATCCAGGATCGGGCCGCCGCCGGGCAGAAAGAAGAAATCCGGATTCGGATGCCACATTTCCATGCCCGGGCTCATGACGTAGCATGCGCCGGAGGTGACGCGGCCGATGCCGCCCTCGTCGATGTATTTGCGGGCGAGCTGATGCGCGCCGCCGAGGAAGGTGTCAGGCGCGCAACCGACGGAGAGGTTCTTCTCCTTGGCGATGCGGCGCAGTTCCTCACCCTGCTCGAGGGTCAGAACCAGCGGCTTTTCCGAATAGACGTGCTTGCCGGCTTCGAGGATCGCCTTCGAAACCGGGAAATGCGCGTCCGGGATGGTCAGGTTGACGATGACGTCGATCTCGTCATTGGCGAGAAGCTCGTCGATCGTCTGTGCCTTCACGCCGTACTCCTCGGCGCGGGCCTGGGCGGCCTGCACGTTGATATCTGCGCAAGCCAGAACCTTCAGGCCCTTGAAGAGCGGGGCCAGCGAGAAGTAGGTAGTGGAGATGTTGCCGCATCCGATGATGCCGACGCCAAGTTCCTTGGTCATGATGTGCCTCAGTAGGTCTTGAAAGATGCGATCGAGCGGGTGATCAGGCGATCGACATCAGCGGGATTGTCATGTTCGACGACATAGTGCTTGGTCTTGGTGCCCTTCAGCGCCGTGATGAGCTTTGCCCAGGGCAGCGTACCGTGGCCGACATCCGCCCAGCCGTCTTCGTTCTTGTTTTCGCCGGCAGGCGCGATGTCCTTGACGTGCGCCGAGGTGATGCGCGATCCGAGCTTCTCGATCCATGCGAAGGGATCCGCACCGCCGCGAACGACCCAGGCAATATCCGCTTCCCAGGAAATGTCAGGCGCGCCTTCGAAGATCAGCTCGATCGGCAACGAACCGTCGGCAAGCTTCACGAATTCGAAGTCGTGGTTGTGCCAGCCGAATTCATAGCCGGCGTCCTTGTAAGGCTTGCTCATTTCCTGCAGGCGCTTGCCGAATGCCAGCCAGCCGGCACCGTCGGTCGGGCGCTGATCGGCCGCCAGATGCGGGGCATAGATCGAGTCCATGCCGAGGATCTTGGCAATGTTCAGAGACTTCTGCACTTCGCCGTCGAGGAAATCCGGGCTGAAGTGGCCGCTCGCCATGACAAGGCCGTTCTTGTCCAGTTCGGCGCGCAGGCTCTTCAGGCCGGCATCGTCGAGATCGGCATAGATACCGCCGAAGCCTTCGACTTCCTGGTAGCCGGCCCTGCCGAGCTTTTCGAAGATCGCCGAATAGGGCTGGAAATTGCGGGCGCTATAAAGCTGGAAACTCAGTTTCGTCATTATTCCTCCTCGGGCCTCGTGCCCATTACATTTCAGTCAGCATCAATCCACGGACTGACAGGATTGCAGGTCGTAGAAACGGAAATCCGGCAGTGAGCCGCCATCAAGCGGTGTGGCCGGGGTGAAGGTGATGCGGCGCGTCTCGCCCGCCGCCAGATCGAAGGCATTGTCGGAATATTTGCCGTCGGTATCGGTCTCGATCATCACGAAGAGCGCAAGTCCCTTAGCGGTGACGTTGACGCAGACGGAGCCGTCCTCCTCGACATATTCGTGCGTGACCATCAGGCCGGCGGGTTCGAGCTCCAGCGCCTTGTAGGTGCCGTGCACATAGTGCCCCTCGCCGCCCATGCCGTTCGAGGCGGTGAAGCGCCAGGCGAGCAGCGTGCCTGCCGGAAGGTCAACCACCTCGATCGTTGCAGCAGTGACCGCGGCATCCTGTGTGCAGACCGCCTGAACATCCTTCAGGTGCTTGCGCTCGCCCTTCATATCGAGGACCGAGAGAGACAAATCGATGCTGACCTCGGCAAGTGTATCGTTGACCAGCGAGAAGCGGATCTGCTTGCTGTCTTCCGATGGGATGGCGGCGACCGCCACCGGCTGAAAGAAGCGCTTGACCAGATAGTGCATCGCCTTCCAGCGGCCGCCATAATCGAGGCTCGACCAGGAAGCCACCGGCCATGTGTCGTTGAGCTGCCAGTAGATCGTGCCCATGCAATGCGGCTTCAGCGACCGCCAGTATTCTACTGCCGTCTTGATCGCGAGACCCTGCTGGATCTGGCTGAGATAGACGAAGTTAGGGAAATCCTTCGGGAAGCGGAAATAGCGGAACATCGTGCCGGCGATGCGCTCGTTGCCGCCGGCGTTCTTCTGGTGCAGTTCCATGACCGGCGACGCGACGTTCATGTCCTTGGCGTCGGCATAGGTCTTGATGACGGGCAGCGATGTATAGGACTGGAAACCGAACTCCGAGCAGAAGCGCGGCCGCACCGAGCGGTAATTGTCGAACGACTTGTTCTCGTGCCAGACCGACCAATAATGCATGTCGCCGGACCCATCGGCATGCCAGGCATCGCCGAAATCGAGATAGCCGGAAGCCGGGCTCGACGGCCACCAGATCGCATCCGGCGCCGCCTTCTTCATCGCCTGCTCGATCGTCCGGTTGAGGCGATCGTACGAGACGAGATAGCGGTCGCGGTCCTTGCGCGATTCCTCGAACCAGGTGAGCGCGCCCACCAGTTCGTTATCGCCGCACCAGAGCGCGATCGACGGATGCGAATTCAGGCGGCGAACCTGATAGTCGACTTCAAGCGTGACGTTGTCGAGGAAGTCCTCGGTCGACGGATAGAGATTGCAGGCGAACATGAAGTCCTGCCAGACCATCAGGCCGAGCCGGTCGCAAAGATCATAGAAATGATCATGCTCGTAGAAACCGCCGCCCCAAACGCGGATCATGTTCATGTTGGCGGACTTGGCCGATTGCAAAAGGTCCTCGGTCTTTTCGGGCGACGACAGCGAGAAGAGCGCGTCCGCGGGGATCCAGTTGGCACCGCGGCAGAAGATTTCGCGGCCGTTGACCTTCAGCGCGAAACGGCTACCGGCAGCGTCAGGCGTCGTGATGAGTTCGAGGGTGCGAAGACCAATCTGCTTGGTCACCGCATCCGTTGGCAGATCGACCGTCAGTGCATAAAGCGCCTGCTCGCCGCTGCCGGAAGGCCACCAGAGCCGCGGCTTCTCGATCTCGAAAACATGATTGACGACCGTTTCTCCGGCTCCGACGCCGACGTCCAGGCGAACGCGCTCACCATCAAGCGAGAAATGGATCGGCACGATACCGGGGTTCTTCGCAAACAGTGTCGCAGTAACCTGCAGATCCACGGAACCGTTCAGATTGTGCACCTGCCGCGTCGTCACGTGTTCGATGCGAGCCGTCTCGAGTTTGCGCAGCGCGATCGTGCCGTAGAGCCCAAGGGGGCCAATCGCGATGTTCCAGTCCCAGCCGAAATGGCACTGAGGCTTGCGCAGCATGTTGCCATTCGCAATCGGCGAGTTGCCGGGATGATATGGAATGTAAAAGGGCTGCCTGGCCTGCCGGTCGACACCGGCGGCAATGCTCGAATGCAGGACGATACGGATAATGTTGTCGCCGGTTTTCAGCTGGCCGCCAACATCAGGCCGATAGCGCCGAAAGCTGTTATCTGCGAGCAGAACCGGCGAGCCGTTGATGAAGACGGCAGCCACGGTATCGAGATAGTCGATATCGAGATACCAATCGCCATCAGGCTCCGACAGCGTGAAGCTGCGCTCAAGCACCCAGTCGCGATGCGCCACCCACTGAACGACTTCCTCGTTGCGGCCGAAATAGGGATCGGGAATGAGCTTGGCAGCATGCAGCGCCGTGTGCACATCGCCCGGCAGCGTGATCGACGTCGTGATGTCCCCATCGGCGGAGCTAAGCGTCCACGATCCGGAGAGGTCGAGGTTGAACCCGTTTTTCGGCAAGGATGTCATAACATTATCCCGATCGGGCTACGCTTGGGAATGCCCGCACCAGCGAGCCGCAGCCGAACTTGGTGGCCAGATGGCCGATTAAAAGAACGGGCGGAACGATAGCTCCGCCCGCATTGCGGTCTAAAGACGAAGCTCGGTTTCCGCATCGAAGATCGACGCCAGCGACATATCAAAGCCGAGCTTGAGGGCTGTGCCGGGGCTGAAGCGGCGCGCGCCATTGATGCGTACCGACATTGTGTGGCCGGCATGCTTCAACCACAGCAGGTTGTCGGCGCCCATCGGCTCTTCGATATCGACCGTAGCATCGTGGACTTCAGCGCCGAGGTTCTCGTTAACCTTCACATGTTCCGGACGAACACCGAGAATGACCTTGCGGCCCGCCTGCAGCACTTCTGGTGTGTCGTAGTGCGCCAGCGAAAAGTTCACGCCGTTCGCGGCAAAGAACGTCTGATCCCCCTGCTTGGTGATCTCACCGCGTAGGAAATTCATCGACGGCGAACCGATAAAGCCGGCAACGAAGAGATTGCGCGGCTTGTTGTAGATCGTGGTCGGATCGGCAAGCTGCTGGATGATGCCGCTCTTCATGATCGCGATACGGTCAGCCAAGGTAAGCGCCTCGATCTGGTCGTGTGTGACGTAGATCATCGTGTTGTTCAGCGACTGGTGCAGGCGCTTGATTTCGACGCGCAGTTCCGAGCGCAGCTTGGCGTCGAGGTTCGACAGCGGTTCATCGAACAGGAACACATCCACATCGCGTACCAGTGCGCGACCGATTGCGACGCGCTGGCGCTGACCGCCCGAAAGTTCGGCTGGCTTGCGCTTCAAGAGCGGCTGAATCTGCAGAATTTCCGCGGCGCGCGCCACGCGCTTGTCGATCTCCTGTTGCGGCACCTTGGCGACCTGAAGACCGAAGGAGAGGTTTTTCTCGACGCTCATCTGCGGATAGAGCGCGTAGGATTGGAACACCATGCCGATGCCACGATCCTTGGGCTCTTCCCAGGTAACATTCTTGCCCTTGATAAAAATCTGGCCGTCGGAGGCGTCGAGCAAGCCGGCGATGCAGTTCAACAGCGTGGACTTGCCGCAACCGGACGAGCCGAGAAGGACGAGGAACTCCCCGTCATTGATTTCGAGATTGAGGTCCTTGAGAACGCTAATCGCGCCGAAATTCAAAGACAGATCGCGGATGGAAACACTGGAATTCATGGATCAGCCTTTCACTGCGCCGGCGGCGATGCCACGGACGAAAAGTCGTCCCGATACGAAGTAGACAACGAGCGGCACCAGACCCGTCAGGATCGTTGCGGCCATGTTGACGTTGTATTCCTTCACGCCCTGGACAGAATTGACGATGTTGTTGAGCTGCACGGTCATTGGGTAATATTCCGGCCGGGTGAAGACGACGCCGAACAGGAAGTCGTTCCAGATGCCGGTGACCTGCAGGATCATGGCGACGACGAAGATCGGCAGCGACATGGGCAGCATGATCTTGAAGAAGATCTGCCAGAATCCTGCCCCGTCGATACGAGCCGCCTTGAAGAGTTCCTGCGGCAGCGATGCGAAGTAGTTCCGGAACAGCAGCGTCAGGATCGGCATGCCGAAGATGCTGTGCACGATGATCAGGCCGGTTAGAGTCCCGTAGATCCCCATTTCACGCAGCACGATAACGATCGGATAGATCATTACCTGATAGGGAATGAATGCGCCGACGACGAGGATCGCGAAGAACAGCTCGGAACCCTTGAAACGCCAGTTGGCGAGCGCATAACCGTTCACCGAGGCGATGGCGATCGAACCGATCACCGAGGGAACCGTGATACGGACCGAATTCCAGAAGCCGCGAGAGAGACCGTCGCAGTTGAGCCCGGTGCAGGCAGTTGCCCAGGCCTTTACCCAGGGTTCGAAGGTGATTTCGACCGGCGGCGAGAAGATATTGCCAAGCCGGATTTCCGGCATGCCCTTCAGCGACGTGACGATCATCACGTAGAGCGGAAGCAGGTAATATGCTGCGGCAACGAAGAGCGTGCCGTAGAGCATGATGTTGCGCGGAGAAATGACCCGCTTGGGCTTCGGGCCACTCGGCCCCGAGGCGGACTTGCCGGACGCGCGGCCATCGGCGGTCTTGAGAGCAATAGCATCAGGCACGTTTACGCCCTCCGAATTCCAGATAGGCCCAGGGAATGATGATGATCGCGACGGTGATCAGCATCATGGTGGAGGCGGCGAAACCCTGCCCCAGATTCTGAGCCTGGAACATGTAGTCGTAGACGTATTTGGCGGGCACTTCCGACGCGATGCCGGGACCACCTGATGTCTGCGCCACGACGAGGTCGTAGACCTTGACGATGCCGCTCGCGATGATGACGAGCGTCGTGATGAACACCGGCCGCATCATCGGAATGACGATGAAGAGATAGGTCTTCCACATCGGGATGCCGTCGACGCGCGCAGCCTTCCAGATATCTTCATCGATGCCACGCAGACCGGCCAGCATCAGGCACATCACAAGGCCGGTTCCCTGCCAAAGCGCGGCGATCAGGATGCCATAGATGACGATTTCGGGCGTATAGAGCGGATCGAAGGTGAAACTCGACCAGCCGAGCGAGCGGACGACGGACTGCACGCCGAACTCGGGATTGAGCACCCACTGCCAGACGAGGCCCGTCACGATGAACGACAGGGCGAATGGGTACAGGAAGATCGTACGGAACGTATTCTCGAACCGGATCTTCTGATCCATCAGAGCCGCCAGGACAAAGCCGATCACGAGGCTAAAAATTAGGGAGAGAACACCGTAAACGGCCAGATTCTCAATCGAAACGATCCAGCGCGGAGCAGCCCAGAGGCGCTTGTACTGATCGAAACCGACGAAGCTCAACCGAGGAAGGAGCTTCGAGTTGGTGAATGAATAGACCACCGTCCAAGCCGTGCCGCCGAGAAAGATAACAAGGGCGGTAAGGATCATGGGGATGGAAGCAATCTTCGAATTCAGATTGCGCAGTAACTGATTTGGCCGGCCTGCTTTCGCTTGACCCGTCATTGTAATTCCTCCTGAATCGCAATTCCTCTGTGATCCAGAGCGGCGAACCGTCTGACGGTCGCCTCCTCCTCTCACTCCCATATCGAGACCGGCGATTGCGCATCAGCGCGTCAGCCTCGAGCGCTGCCGCCACCCGGATCACGATGGGAGTTCCGGGCAAATCCGGCTCCGTCAAACGGAGCCGGATCGCAACAGCATCGGAATGCGACGATCAGTCGGCAGAAGCGATGATTTCAGCGAAGCGCTTCTGAGCGGCTTCCGGCGTCATCGACGGATTTGCGAAGAACTCGGAGAAGAGGTCTTCCTTCTGCTTCTGGCTATCAGCCGACAGAAGCTGGTCCGTGCCTTCGATCACATTGCCCTTGGCCAGGATATCGAGGCCCTTCTTCATGCAGTCGTTCGCGGCTCCGAGGTCAACGTCGCCGCGAACCGGCAGAGAGCCCTTCTTCAGGTTGAAGGCAACCTGCGTCTTGGGATCGAGAAGCGTCTTGGCGAGGACATCCTGCGCCTTCGACTTGGCTTCATCCTTGAGCAGCGGGAAGTAGAAGGCATCACCACCGGTGGAGATGATCTCGTTCACGCCAAGGCCCGGAAGGCAGGTGTAGTCGGTACCGGCCTTCTGACCAGCAAGCTGGAACTCGCCCTGCGCCCAGTCACCCATGATCTGGCCGCCGGCCTTGCCGGTGATGACGAGGTTGGTTGCCTGGTTCCAGTCCTGAACGTTGCTGCCCTTCGACATGCGACGCGCATCATCCGCGGCCTTGAAGACCTTAGCGATCTCGGGACCGGCAGCGACTTCGGCGTCCTTGTCCTTGAATACCTTGTGGAAGGTATCCTTGCCGGCGATCGCGACCATCAGGACGTCGAATGCGCCTGCGGCCTGCCATGGTTGACCACCAACGGCGAGCGGAACGATGCCGGCCTTTTCAAGCGCCGGAGCAGCGGCGACGAATTCATCCCAGTTCTTCGGCACTTCGACGCCGGCCTTCTTGAAGGCCGCGTTCGAGAGCCACAGCCACTGCCAGGAGTGGATATTGACCGGGGCGCAATAGATCTTGCCGTTGATCGTGCAGGAATCGAGCAGGCTTGACGGACGGATGATGTCCTTCCAGTGCTCGGCGGTGGCGACATCGGTCAGATCGCGCATCAGGCCAGCCTGGACCAGCTCTTCCGCCTGGCGACCATGGTTGAACTGCGTGGCACCCATCGGGTCGCCGCCGGTGATGCGGCTGATCATGATCGGACGCGCGGTACCACCGGAACCGGCGATTGCACCGTCAACCCACTTGTTGCCGGTCGCATCGAATGCCTTTGCGAGTTCCGCCACGGCAGCAGCTTCGCCGCCGGATGTCCACCAATGGGTGACTTCAAGATCGGTCGCGTTGGCCGCACCGAGCGGCAACACGACGGAAGCGGCAAGCGCAGCCGCCATCAAACGAAAATTCATGAGTTCTCCTCCCTCACTGAAACGTTGCCGGAAAAACTTAGTTCAATCGATATTTGGGTGCAACAGCCCGCCTCGATAATTTTCCCTTTGGCTGCCATTTGCTACCATTGCCTGTCAAAACGCAGCGTTTTTCGACAGCATGCCATAATGATGAGCGACCGATTGAGCAGCTGCACAATCAAACATATACTATTGATCTATATGTATTATTTATAATAGGCTTAGAGCGACCGTCTAATCGTTCACTCGCACCTGCAAAAAATCCGGGCAAAATTCACAATTTCAACCATTGCGAGCACAGACAACACCATCGCGAAAAAAGACCCTCGACATTTCAACTGTATCGTTACAGATTTTGCTTCTTCAGAGGAGGAGCAGCTAGCGTTCTTTGTGCTTACAGCGCTTCGAAAAGACACTATAAGCGGGACCAAATTGCGCAGGACGGCCTAGAGGGATGGAAAACAAAGCGAATTTTGCAGGAGCCACCGCAGAGGCAACTCGCGAGCGGCCAACACTGAAAACAATTGCCTTCATGACCGGGCTCGGCGTGACGACAGTGTCGCGCGCGCTCAAGGATGCTCCTGACATCGGCGCGGAAACCAAGGAACGGGTTCGCATGGTCGCCCGCCAGCTCGGCTACCAGCCGAACAGGGCCGGCGTACGCCTGCGCACCGGCAAGACCAACGTCATTGCGCTGGTACTCAGCATTGATGAAGAGATCATGGGTTTCAGCAGCCAGATGGTGTTCGGCATCTCGGAGGTATTGACCGGCACGCCCTATCACATCGTCGTCACGCCGCATTCGCACAGCAAGGATCCGATGCTGCCCGTGCGCTACATCCTGGAAACAGGGTCGGCCGACGGCGTCATCATCTCCCGCATCGAGCCCGACGATCCCCGAGTCCGCCTGCTCACCGAGCACAACATGCCCTTTGCCACGCACGGGCGCACCGATGCCGGTCTCACCCATCCGTTTCACGACTTCGACAACGAGGCTTTCGCCCATCAGGCTGTCGAGAAGCTGGTCGGACGGGGACGCAAACGCATCGCCCTGCTCCAGCCTCCAAGCAAGCTGACCTATTACACGCACACGCGGATCGGATTTCAGACCGGACTACATGACTACGGCGCCGAGGAAGTGCCGTTGCGCGTCACGATCGACAATCCGCTGGAGGAAATCCGCAACGCCGTAGAAGTCATGATGCGCGCATCGAACGCACCGGATGGAATCGTTTGCTCGGCCGGAAGCGCCGCCATCGCCGTCAACGCCGGTATAGAGGCCGCCGGCAAGCGGCTTGGCCGGGATGTCGACATGGTCTCCAAGGAATCGGCGCCGATCCTCAACTGGATCCGTCCCGAGATCATCACCGCCTACGAGGACGTCCGCCATGCAGGACGCGAAATGGCGAAGGCAGTCATCGCCCGCATCGACGGCGTCGAACCGGAACTGTTGCAAAGCATCAGCCAGCCTGTCTGGAAGAGCAGGTAGACATCGCCACGCCAACCCTTATTGATGGCGGCAGAGGCACAACCAATCACAGCGGAGACGCACTGGATATGACGACGGCACTGCTGATCATCGACGTTCAGAACGCCATTCTCAGAGGCAAGAGCACGCCCGATCGCCAACCCATCATCGATGCGGCGCTGGACGAGACCGTTTCGCGGCTGCAATCACTTCGTGACGAGGCCCACCGCGCGGGCGCGCCTGTTATCCTCGTCCAGCACGATGGCGACCCAGGTCATCGACTGGCGGTCGGCACCGACGGCTGGGCCATCCGGCCGGAACTGTCGCCGGACAAGGGTGACACCGTCGTTCACAAGAAGAGCTCAGACTCGTTTTTCCAAACGGACCTCGCCGACAGGTTGGCAGAACGGAACGTCACGCACCTGATCGTCGGCGGCTGCATGACGCAGTTTTGCGTCGACACGACTGTCAGGCGCGCGGTCTCGCTTGGCTATGATGTCACGCTGGTTGCCGACGGCCACGCGACGGCCGATTCGGGAACACTGAACTTCGCTGATATCGTTGCGCATCACAACGAAACGCTTGACGATTTCGATGCTGGCAACGCCCGCATCCTGGTTCGACCGATCGAGGATATTCGCTTCTGAAGCGACGCCTTCGGGCCCGAAACCACCCGGCCGGCCTTTTCAGCAGCTTTTAGAACGTTGACGCGCCACTGCCCCAAGGGCCGTGGTGGAAATCCTTGCCGTCGAGGCGATCGAAGCCGTGCGCGCCGAAGAAGTCGCGCTGCGCCTGGATCAGGTTGGCCGTACCGCGACCCTGGCGATAGGCATCGAAATAGGTCAGCGCCGAGGTAAGCGCCGGAACCGGCAGGCCGGCCTGCAGGGCCGCCGTGACGACACGGCGTAGCGCCGGGATTGATTCCTTGACCATCTCGGAGAAGGCAGGCGTCACGATCAGGTTGGCCGCATCCGGCGCCTTGGTGAAGGCCGAGGTGATCTCGTCAAGGAACTGCGAGCGGATGATGCAGCCGGCACGCCAGATCTTGGCGATAACGGGCATCGGAAGCGACCAGTTAAACTCGCGCGATGCTTCCGCCATGACCGCAAAGCCCTGCGCGTAAGCGCCGATCTTGGCCGCAAACAGCGCCAGTTCCAGATCCTTGTTGAGTTCCGGTCCGTAAGCGATCGGGAACTTGTATTCCGGCTTGCCGAAGATCTTCTCGGCGGCTTCGCGTTCGGTCTTCATCGACGACAGGCTGCGGGCGGCGACGGCAGCCTCGATCGCGGTTGCCGGAATGCCCATGTTCTGGGCTTCGATCGCCGACCACTTGCCGGTGCCCTTCTGGCCGGCTTTGTCGAGGATCATGTCGACCATCGAGCCACCGGCGAGCGGATCGGTCGCGGCCAGCACCTTTTCGGAGATTTCGATCAGATAGGAATTCAGGCGACCCTTGTTCCATTCGCCGAAGATGCCGCTGATGTCCTTGGCGCTCTTGCCGACGCCGTCGCGCAGGATGCCATAGATCTCGGCAATCATCTGCATGTCGGCATATTCGATACCGTTGTGGATCGTCTTGACGAAGTGACCGGCACCGTCATTGCCGAGCCAGGCAACGCAAGGATCGCCGTTGTACTTGGCGGCGATCGACGTCAGCACCTTCTCGACGCGCTTCCAGGAGTCCTCGGTGCCGCCGACCATGATCGATGGACCATGGCGCGCACCTTCCTCGCCGCCCGAGACGCCCATGCCGATGAAGGTCAGGTCGGTGTTCTTCAGGCGGTCGAAACGAGCGATCGTATCGCGGAAGTTTGCATTACCGGCATCGATCATGATGTCGCCCTTGGAGAGGTAGGGGCGCAGCGCTTCCATCTGCTGATCGACGGCCTCACCGGCTTTGATCATGATGATGATCGGACGTGGCGGGCGGATCGCTTCGACGAATTCCTCGATCGTCTTGCAGGGAATGATCTGCTTTTTTAGGTCGCCGGCGCTTTCGTAGAATTCATCCGTTTTCTCAGGCGTTCGGTTGAAGACGGCAATCTTGTTGCCTTTTTCCGCAATGTTGAGCGCCAGGTTGGAACCCATGACGGCAAGGCCGATCAGCCCGATTTCTGCCTTTTCCACGATACACCTCCGATGAGTCATTTTGGACCGGTGTTGTGGCACTCTCTGGCTCAAACGGCAAGTTCGATTCGGCTTCGAATCGGCCTCGTATTGCCGGCGTTGCAAACTAAGCCATATTCCCTCTTAGTCTCACAGGAAGAGAGCCGATGAGCCGCGCAGGAACACATGAGGATGCAGTTCTCGCCGCGCGCGCCGGCCGATACACGGAGTATGCGCCCGCGCCTGCGCTTGGTGCTCATTTTGGCTGCCTTTGGTCACACGATATTCACGAAGGAGCCGATCAGAGGATCGCGATCGTACCCGACGGCTATTGCGACATCGTCTGGGTGGGCGGCAGGCTTGTGGTCGCAGGCCCGGACCGCAGCAGCGCCTTCCCGACGCTCGCCGGTGGCGAGAGGATAGTGGGCGCGCGCTTCGCCCCGGGAGCAGCCGCCGAGTGGCTGAAGGTGCAGCTCTGCGACATTGTCGGTCAATCAATTCCTCTGGAAGATTTCTGGGGAGCCGCGGCACTCAGATTGAATGAATTGCTATGCGCCTGCGCCAATTCGGACGAACGGCTCTTGCAGCTAAGATCCTCTCTTGAGCAAGAGGCCGCGAAACATGCAACATCGGCAAGGGACATGGCCTCGGTATTTGCGCGGGCAAGCGACATTTCGCAGTCCCGGGACGTGGTCGATGCCATGCTCGACGACCTCTCCATCGGCGCGCGCCAACTTCGTCGACGTTGCCACGCCCATTTCGGTTACGGACCGAAGACGCTCGCCCGAATTCGCCGATTTCAGGGCATGCTCGGCCTTTGCCGTAGCAAGAGCCTCCCGCTCGCAGAGTTGGCAGTTGCGGCCGGCTACGCCGATCAGGCGCATATGACCCGCGATGTACGCGAAATTTCGACGCTGACGCCCATGCAGCTTCAGCAGCAGATAGCAGGTTGAACGTCCGTTTTCTTCAATACGAAACCGTTTGTTTTGCTATCTCCATTAGAGCACCACAGGAAAACGCCATGTCTACGATGCCCGCAAGGATCATCCACCGCTCCATCGACCGGAATTGGCGCGACGTCTATGCCTTTGCGGCCGCCCCTGAGAACATGCCACTCTGGGCGTCCGGATTGGCCTCAGGGTTGGAGCACAGCGGCGAAGACTGGATTGCTACCGGGGCTCTCGGCGCGGTGAAGGTCAGTTTCGTCCCGCACAACGAGTTCGGCGTCATCGACCACACGGTAACAATCGAGAGCGGGCTGCGCGTCTACAACGCACTACGGATCGTGCCGAACGGCGATGGCTGCGAGGTCATGTTCACGCTGTTGCGCATCCCCGGCATGACAGACGAGCAATTCGAGGCCGATGCCGCGCATATCGCGAAGGATCTGACGGCATTGAAGGCATTGATGGAAGCATAGGAGGCGATGATGGCTGCAACAGCGGACACCCGACGTATCGACTACATCGAATTCAACGTCGGCAATATAGAAGCCACCAAAGCGTTCTACCGCAGGGCCTTCGGCTGGTCCTTTACCGACTACGGCCCCGAATACTGCGAATTCGATGACGGGCGGCTCAAGGGCGGCTTTACGACACTGGGCACTCCGCAGCCTGGCGGCCCCCTCGTCATTCTCTATGCGGACGATCTTGAGGCCGCCCTTTCAAGCGTGGAAGGCGCCGGTGGGACCATTGTGAAACCGATCACCGGGTTCCCTGGTGGACGCCGGTTTCACTTCAGTGATCCGGATGGATATGAGCTTGCCGTTTGGACGAAGAGTTGATCAAGCGACGGTCGGCGCCTTCGCTCCCGGTATGCTGCATGATGATCAAGGCACCGATCACGCTTCCTGAAGAATCTCGCAATGGCGACATGCGGCAACGAACCGTTTTCACCGCATCGCCGTCGCCGCGCTCATAAGCGTAGTCGCTTCCGCGCCCTGCAAAACAAGCGTCGAGCCTTGCCTTCGCGCCTCCATGAAAGCGCTTCTCGCCAATAAATTCGATCAGGTGACGACCGATCAAATCGATCGCCTTCTTGCCGAGATAGGTCGAGTTGACGGTATTGGAATAGAGATACCGATAGTCCCTCGTCAGCACAGCGACACGATCCGGTATGGCATCGAGGATTGCCGCATTCAGGAAGTTGCCATTGTCGACGTTCGGCGTGAACGCAAAGGGATCGACAATAGGCTGCCTCTCGACCGGCATCATCCGCCAGCGAGGCGCGGCCCCACCGAAGTACTTTTCCATGAGCGTGGAAAGCAGCGCAACATAGCCGCGAACGGACTCACTGTCGTCCGCATACTGGTCAATGAGACAGCTGACGAATTCGAGCTGCATATGAACTTCGAGGATATTCGTCGCAGAGTGCCCGAGGATTGCGTCGACGAGTGGCTCGACCGAGCAATCGAGTATGCTTACGCGCGCGTCATCGCCCGCTGCGATAGCTGCATCGATCTGCGCACAACACAATGAGAACGCCCGAAAAAGCCCCAGCAAGACGCCTCCAAATGCATTCCGGAAGAGAATGCGACCGAGATCGGCCGAGCTTTGCTTCACGCAAGTTGAAACCGCGGACGCCTAGCCACTCGCCTTGATGGTAATCGGTAACATGACACACGTTCATATTCAATGAACGCATGCCCCTGTTTTTCAATGATAAGATGTAGGGATCGGGTTGCGCCTACTTCAGCACGTCGTGCTTGATCTTCCAGCGGTCATGATACCAGAGCCACTGCTCGGGATATTGCCGCACCCAGCATTCGACCTTGTCGTTTAGAAGCTGCGCGGTCGCCACCATATCGAGATTGCCGTTCGCATCCCGAGGAATGTCGAGCTTCGGCTCGATTTCCAGCCGATAGCGATTTCCCGGAAGCCGGATACAGCGGGCCGGATAGACCTCGCAATTGAACTGACGGACGAGCTTTCCGAGCAATGGGTTGGTTTTGACATCGAGCCCGAAAAACGTCGTCTTCAGGCCCTTGCGGAACTTCTGGTCGACGAGGACGCCAACGCCCTGCCCCGCCTCCAGCTGCCGCGCCAAGGCGAAGGACGAGCCGGCGTGAGACGGCACCAGCTTGCCCATTCGCGCGCTGCGAAAATCGAAGACTTTCTGCGCGACATAGGGGTTGTTCGGTGGGCGGAAGAGCACGGAAACATGGAGACCAAATGCCGCGCCGGCCACCGGCAGCAGCTCGAAATTGCCCGTGTGCGCTGTGAAGACAATGAATGGCCGCTGATTTTCCAGCAGATCGATAAAAATCGGTATGCCCGACACCTCGACCCGGCCCGGCTCCTTGCGCAAATAGTCGAAATCGAACAGCCGGTCGAGAAACACGTACTCGGCGGCGAGACGTCCCATGTTCCCCCAGCTCGCCAACGCGATTTCCTGAATCTCCGCTTCGCTCTTTTCAGGAAAAGCGTTGCGCAGATTTGTGAGCATCAGCCGGTGGCGCTTCACGCGCGGGCCGAGTTTGCGTGTTAGCCAGTCCGCAAAGTTGATCGCACCGTCAGCCGGAAACAGCTTCAGGAAGTTCAGGAAACCGAACATCGCCTGGGCGATCAACCACTGGCGAAAGTGGATGAGGGCCAGCACGATTTTAGTGATGAAGAGCTTCAAGGGCTCAATCCATCTTGAGGATGATCTTGCCGAAGATCTGGCGCGTTTCCATCCGCTCCAGTGCGCGGTCGATGTCGTCGAAGCCGACTTCGGTATCGATGACTGGATGGACCAGCCCGCGGCCCATCTTTTGCATGGCGTTCGCCATGTTCTCCATGCGGCAGCCGAAGGAGCCGAGCAACTTCAGCTGCTGCTGGAAAAGCATCATCAGGTTCATGTCGGTGGAAACACCGGAGGTCGAGCCACAGGTGACGAGACGACCGCCGCGCTTCATCGACAGCATGGAGCCTGCCCACGTGTCCTTGCCGACGTGCTCGAAAACGACGTCGACGCCCTTCTTCTTGGTGAGCTTGCGCACGACGCCTTCAAAGCGGTCGGTGCGGTAGTTGATGACGTGATCAGCGCCGAGCGCCTTGGCCTTCTCGATCTTGTCATCGGAGCCGACGGTGGTGATAACCGTGCAACCGATCTTCTTGGCGAGCTGAATCGCCGCCGTACCGATGCCGGAACCGCCTGCGTGCACGAGGATGGTTTCCCCCGGCTCCAGCTTGGCGTTGTCGAACAGCATGTGCTCGACCGTTCCAAAGGTAACCGGAGCCAGTGCCGCGCCAATGGCATCAACGCCCGGAGGAGCGGGAACTAGCAGACGCGCCGGCAGGTTCACCTTCTCCTGCGCGAAACCGTCAAGATGGAAGCCGTGAACGCCGGAAACATGCTCACAGAGATTGTCACGTCCCTCGCTGCATGGCCGGCAGAGACCGCAGGTGCGTGCGCCATAGATCGACACGAGTTGGCCCGGCAGCACATTGGCAACACCCGGCCCGATCGTTTCGACAACGCCAGCAGCTTCCGCGCCGATTACCAGCGGCATCTTGCGCTTCGCGAACGCCATGCCGCGCCAGCCCCAGACGTCGATATGATTGAGAGCAACTGCCTTGACGCGCAGTGTAACCTCACCCGGGCCGGGAGCATCCGGTTCCGGAAGGTCGGTGATCTCAAGCTTGCGATCGTCAATCAGTTGCAAAGCGCGCATGGCAAAGTCCTTCGCCGCGAAGGCGTTCTATCTCGATGTTTTGTCGGGAACCGATTAAGCTGGTTCGAGTGCCATGACAAGGCTGGCATTCTGCCCGCCGAAGCCGAAGGAGTTGGAAAGCACGGCGTTGACCTGGCTCTCCCGCTTCTTGTTTGGCACCACGTCGATAACGATCGATGGATCGGGGTTTGTGTAGTTGATCGTTGGCGGCAGCGTGCCGGTCAGCATCGTCTGCAGCGAGAACACAGCTTCCACGGCTCCTGCGGCCGTCAACGTATGGCCGATCATCGACTTGTTCGACGACAGGGGAATGGACGCCATCCGTTCACCAAACACAGCCAGCATGGAGCCATATTCCATTTTGTCGTTCTCTGGCGTCGAGGTGCCGTGAGCGTTGATGTAGCCGATATCGCCCTCATCCATACCAGCATCGGCCAGCGCCGCACGGATCGTCGCGATCGCCGGTCCGCCATCCGGAGACGAGCGGGTACGATGGAAGGAGTCGGCCTTTTCGCCAGCGCCCTTCATGATGCCGAGAACCTTCGCGCCGCGCGCGACGGCAGCCTCAAGCGACTCCAGTACCAGGGTCGCGGCACCTTCGGCGATGACGAAGCCATCGCGATCCTTGCTGAACGGCTTCGAAGCCTTCGTCGGCGGATCGTTCTGCGTGGAGAGAGCTGATAGCAGCGAGAAGCGGATCAGTGCCTCTGCGCTTACAGAACCGTCGGTCGCAACAGCCAGCGCCCGCGACGTGCGGCCCTGGCGGATTGCTTCGATACCGAGCTGGATTGCAGTTGCGCCGGATGCGCAGGCGGTCGACAGCGTCACAGGCAGGCCACGCGTGCCGAAGCGATCGGCCAAGCGCTCGGAAATCGCACCGAACAGCGATGCTTCGTGGAATGCAGCGTCAGGACGCAGGCGCATGGCTGCCAGGAACCGGTCGTAGGCATCGCCGGCATGATCGGCCGGCGGCGAGCGGTCGGCGAGATCAAAGCGCGCGCTCCATTCCGGTTCGATCGGCGGCGCAGCCAGGAACAGCGGACCGTCGAAATCGCCGCTGATACCAGCATCGGCGAGCGCTTCAATTGTAGTCTCCCGCGCGAACGCATAGGAGCGTTCGACCGCGTTGGCGACCGGAATATCGATGAAGTCAACCGTGCCGGCAATGCGCGTCGAAAGACCCTCGGTCGGGAAGCGTTTGATCGCGTGAATACCAGAGGTACCGGCGGTGAGTGCCGACCAGTTGTCCTTCAGGCCCTGCCCCAGCGAGGTGATGATACCCACACCCGTCACTGCGACGATCGGACGGCCGAGATGATCCTTGTAAGCCGAATCTTTCATTTGCATACTCCTCACGCTTCCGCGGAAAGAACCGCGACGCCTTCGCCGCGCTGATGACCGACTGTCGTAACGATAGCTGCCTTGGTCGCGGCCGCCATCGGCTTCTCGTGGGCCGGGTCGAAAACCGGAACCTTAGCCTTGCTGTCGACGGCCAACGCCGCCAGCGTCAGACCGAGCGTGAAATGTGCCTCAAGACCGTGGCCGGTGACGCCGCCGAAACCGCGGACAGCCGCACCGGGCAAATGACGTTCGAGGACAGCCCTTTCGCGCCCGGCAAGGTCGGGAATACCTGTGGAGCCGGAGAAGATCGCGGTGCTTTCCGGCGAAAGGTCAGAGGCGGTTTCCAGCAGCCGCCCGAGGCGCTTCTCGAGCTTGCCGACATCGCGCTTGCCACGATCGCCTTCGATCGACGAAATCGATGCGTAGATGTGCGCGCCGCGTGCTTCGGCATGGGCACGCGATTCCAGCACGAGGAACGCGCCAACCGAGCCCGAAATGACGCCGCCTTGATCGCGCGACCAGAGAGGCTGCCAGTCGTCGCGGGAGTAGACGTTGATGGCTTCGAACAAAAGCACCATGTCCAGGCGCTCCGCTGAATAGGCGCCACCGACCAGCGCGTGCGTCGATTCGCCCGACTTGATGCGATAGAAGGCCGTCTCAACAGCGGAAATGCCAGCGGATTCCTCGCCCATGAAGGTCCTCGAAGAACCGGTGACCTTGTGGACGATGGAAATGTTACCGGCCAGCAGGTTCGAAAGCTGAGCCAGGAACAGCGTCGGCCGCAGCTCCGTCGTGAGCTTCTCATTCAGGAGAGCCTCGCGGTCGTTGCGCTTCAGGCCCTCGTCAACGATCAGCGTATCGACGTTGATATCGCGCTCGCCGCCACCTGCCGCGACGATCATGTCCATGGTGCCGCAGGCTTCCGCATCATCCTTGAAGCCGGCATCATCGAGTGCGAGCCCGGCGGCGAAAACACCGATGCGCTGCCAGTTTTCCATCTGCCGCTGATCGCCGCGCTTGGCGATCTGCTGCGACCAGTCGATCTCCGGAAGCGGATGGACCGGATACGGCTTGAACTTCTCAAGCTCGACCACTGTCTGCGGCGCGCCCTCGGCGTTGAGCAGTGCGATATGCGGCTCCTTGCCAACGCCCTGGCACGTTACAATGCCGACGCCCGTGATCACGACATCATTCTGAGCCTTGCTCATCCATTCACTCCCTGTGCAGCGATCGCATCCATCAGGCCAACTTCACCGGCACGCTTCTTGACGATATCTCCAAGCGGAACCTCGCTGAAGGGCATGGTCCTGAGCTTCAGCTGCGCATCGCAAACCTTCTTGCCGCCGCTTGTGATCTTGGCCTTGGTTACAGCAAATCCCGAACCGTCGTGCTCCAGAAACGCCTCGATCTCAAGCACCGCCTCTGGTTCCACGAAGGTACGCATCTTGGCGCCGTCGACGGACATCAGGAATGGCATGACAGTGAAATCGGTAGCTGCGAGCACGAGCATGCCCGACGCTTGCGCCATCGTTTCGATCAGCAACACGCCGGGAACCAGGGGCATGCCGGGAAAATGACCTTCGAAGACCGGGCTCTTCGCCGGCACGACTGAGCGCGCCTTGAGCGTCCCCTTCTGAAGGTCGACCGCCTCGATGCGGTCAATCATCTGGAAGTATTCCAGTAGCATCGAATCCTCCGGCCACAAGGACACCTTGCCCTGCGGCTAGGCCTACTTAGGAACGAAACCGCCCGGCCGCCATGGTTAACAGCGGCAGGGCGGAGAAAAAGATGACGGTGCCGGTCAGGCCTTGGCGGCGCGCAGCTCGTCGATCTTGGCACAGAGGTTCTTCAGCACGAAATATTCTTCCGTCGAAACCTTGCCCTCGTTGACTTCCTGCGTCCACTTCTCGAGCGGGATCTTGATGCCGAATTCCTTGTCGATCGCAAAGACGATATCGAGGAAGTCGAGGCTGTCGATACCGAGGTCGTCGATCGTATGGCTTTCCGGCTTGATCGTATCGCGATCGATCTCGCTGGTTTCTGCAATGATGTCGGCAACTTTATCGAATGTGGCGGTCACGCACTTACCTCTTGAAATGACGAGTTAACCCTCCTCATAGGCAAATCCATTTCAAAAAGCCAATGCTTTCCGCCGTCTCGGCATGCAATTTGCAGGACCAGTGTTGCTTAAACAGCAAAGCACAACGAAGCGTTTGCTGGCCGCGCATGAGCGGAGCACTTCCGCTCACGCCTAGAGCAGAAGCAGGAAAAGGACCAGGGCGGCCGCGGCAAGGATCGAGCAGCTTGCATAGAAGACCGAGACGCCATCTTCGATATCGACGACCGTTGCCGTATCGCGCCCGCCACCATTGATCATCGGCTCCATGACAACAACCCCGGAATACACGCGCGGCCCGGCGAGCTGCACATTCAGAGCCCCGGCCATCGCCGCCTCCGGTCGCCCGGAATTCGGCGACCGATGCAGTCCGCCGTCCCGCACGGCAACGCGCAGTGCCTCCTGAAAGGCGGTGCGGCCTCGGCGCAACCACGCTCCAGCAGCGATCAACAAAATCGAGAGGCGCGCTGCCGGCCAGTTGGCGAAGTCGTCCAGGCGCGCCGCCGCCCAACCGAAATCGGCATATCTATCGGACTTGTGGCCGATCATCGAATCCGCCGTGTTCAGCATCTTGTAGGCAAACAAGCCGGGCAAGCCGAAAACTGCGTACCAGAGGGCCGGAGCAACCACGCCATCTGAGAAATTCTCGGCCAGGCTCTCGATCGCCGCACGGCAGACGGCTGGCTCGTCGAGGGTTTCCGGATCACGCCCAACGATTCGCGAAACGGCCAGCCGGCCACCGCTGATGCCTCCGGTTTTCAGCCCGGCGGCAACAGCCTCCACATGATCGGCAAGGCTCTTCTGTGCCATGAATACGGCAACGCAAATCACCTCCAGCAGAATTCCGGCCAAACCAAACAGCGAGAAAAGCCAATGCAGCGCGACACCCGCAACGGCACTGAGGATCAAGAGACCGGCAATCGACCAGACGCCGTTGCGACGCCGTTCGCGCTTGTGAAACTCATCACGATTGAACATCCGGTCGACGCGGGAGATCGCGTTTCCAAACAGCACGACCGGGTGCTGCAGGCGCATCCACAAGGCATCCGGATCACCGACAATCCGATCCAGCAAAAGGGCAAGAACCAGCACGAGAAGGTTATGGTCAAGCATCATGATGTGAAACTCTGCAGTGCATAGGAAAGCCGTTGGTCGCCAGCCGCGTCAGGAACGAGACCGAAACGCAACCAGCGCGGCTCATAGTCGAACTTGCGGACCAGAATATGATGCCGGCAAAGATGCCGGTGCAAGTCGGCGGCGTGCCCGTGTTCGACAAGCGCAAACAGATCGCTCCTGCCGACGATGCGCAAGCTGCCTTGCTCGAGCGTAGTGCGCAACGCGCTGGCCCTTTCCGATAGCCTACGCTGTATCGGGGCAACATCTGACGCGAAAAGGTCTGTTGCGATCGAAAGCGCCGGACCTGACACCGCCCATGGCCCAAGCAGGTCTTCGACGCGCTTCAGGATCGGCTGCACCGCGAGGACAAACCCCAGGCGTAATCCTGCCAGTCCGAAGAACTTGCCGAAAGAACGGGAGATGAGAACGTTCGCCAGCCGCGGGGCAAAAGGCGCCAAGCTTAACTGCGGGCATGTGTCCCCGAAGGCTTCGTCCACGATGACAACACCTCCCCTGGCCTCCATCTCTTTGCTGAATGCGACGAGTCTCTCGGGAGAGTAAAAGCGACCGGTGGGGTTGTTCGGATTGACGATGACGACAATTGCGTGATCGGCTGCGACGTCATCAAGGCCGGCGACAAGATCAACGGAGCGACCTGCCCTCCTGAACGCGCGCTCATATTCGCCGTAGGTCGGCCCCAGAATTGCTACCCGTCCGGCAACCTCGAAGAGCCGCGGCAACAGCTGGATCACGGATTGCGTACCGGGAACAGGAAGCGGGAAAATGTCACCACTGCGATAGTAGCCCTGTGCCGCAACGCGCGCCCGATCGGCCAGATAGGTGTCAGGCAGGCGATGCCAGGCACGCATCGGCACGTCTGGGAGTGGAACGGGGCACGGATTGATCCCCGTCGAAAGATCAAGCCAATGTTCAAGCTCGCCGCCGTAGATTGCAGCCGCAGCCGTGATGCCGCCGCCGTGAACGATCGGAGCATTCATCTTGTCCCCTCGGCAAGGTCAATCAGGTGCATGTAGGATCCCGCAACCTGGCCACGCTGGAGGCCCGCTTGCCCGAGATCATTGCCCAACGCGTCCGTCACCTGAAAAACGCGATCGGCTTCCCCTTCGGAAACCACCGCCGAATAGTGAAACTCGTGTGCCGTCATGGGCTTTTCGAAGTAGGACGAGTTCAACGGTCTCACGCGCCGATAGCCAAGGTGACGTTTGCGTTCCTCATAACTCGTGACGACAGGCAGGAGACCGAGCATTTCGTGACGCTTGCCGGTGCCGTCTATGAGGCCTTCACCTAGAACCATGTATCCGCCGCACTCACCGTAGATTCGCACGCCCTTGCCCGCTGCATCGATAAGCTTTGCCCTGAAATTGCTCGCAGCGGCGATCCGCCCTGGATGCAACTCCGGATAGCCGCCCGGAAGATAGATGGCGTCTGCCGTCGAATCCGGTGCCTCATCGGCAAGCGGTGAGAAGAAACTGATCTCCGCGCCGCGTCGACGCCAACCAAGCAACATATGCTCGTAGGAAAAGGCGAAGGCGATGTCGCGGGCCACGGCGATCCTGCTGCCGAGCGGCCGCAGCCGCGCAATGTTCGCCGTCGACGGACGGTTCAGGCCTTGGCGCGCAATGCGCAGCAGGAATTCGAAATTGCATTCTTCCGATATGGCATCCGCCGCATGCTCGATGAAGCTCTCAAGCATCTGATGCTCTCCCGCCTGAACAAGGCCGAGATGCCTTTCGGGAAGGGCAATGTCATTGTCGCGGCGGACGACGGCAACGATCGGCATGCGGATCGCTTCGAGCGCCTTGCGAAGCATCATCTCATGGCGTTCACCGCCGACCTTGTTAAGGATCACGCCGGCGATACGGACATCGGCACGGAAGCCCGCAAATCCTGTCACCAGCGCCGCCACCGACTGCGACATATGCGAGGCATCGACGACGAGCACCACGGAAAGCCCAAGCATGGCGGCTAGATCGGCCGCAGTCCCTTTGCCGTCGGTCGCACCATCGAAGAGCCCCATCATCGCTTCGATGATGAGAATGCGGTCGCCAGAGCGATGCAGGGTCGCATTGGCGGCGATCAGTTCCGGGCGCATCGCCCACGGGTCGAAGTTGAGACAGGCAACGCCGCTCGCCGCCGCGTGAAAGGCCGGGTCGATATAGTCTGGGCCAGCCTTGCCGGGGGCGATCGCGACACCGCGTTTGCGAAGTGCGCGCAAAAGCCCCAGCGTCACCGTCGTCTTGCCCGATCCGGAAGAAGGGGCTGCAATCAACAAACCGCTCATGCCGTCTCCCTGCTGTTCGAGTCTTGGAACGGATCAGGGCGCAATCTGCGTCCCGCGAGTGCGCCCAGCCAATCAAGCGACTGACGCAGCCGCACGACCTCCCCGATCACGACGATCGCCGGCGGTTCGAGGCCGGAAGCAGCGACAGCGGAAGGCGCTTCGCCGAGCGTCGTTTCCAGGACCTGCTGGTCGCCGGTCGATGCGTTGCAGACGAAGGCGACAGGCTCCATCGGGGAGCGCCCTGCGGCAATCAGGTTCCTGCTGATCTGCGCGATATGCTTCATCGCCATATAGATGACGATCACAGGCGAGCCCTTGCCGATGGCTTCCCAATTGATGGCATCCGGCACGATGCCCGAAGAATCGTGCCCCGTCAGGAATGTCACTGCATGGTTGACATCCCTATGCGTCACCGGAATGCCGGCATAGGCCAGCCCGCCGATACCTGCGGTAATACCGGGCACGATGCGGAACGGGACATTGTGCTCGACCAGCGTCAACGCCTCCTCGCCACCCCGCCCGAAGACGAAGGGATCGCCTCCCTTGAGACGCAAGACCCGCTTTCCGGCACGGGCGAGTTCGACAAGCCGCAGCGAAATGTCGCGCTGCTTGGCGGACGGCTTGCCACCACGCTTTCCCGCATATTCAAGCAGAGCGTCGGGCCGTGCGAGTTTCAGGCAGTCGGCATTCACCAGCGCGTCGTGAACGACCACGTCCGCCTCCGCCAGGCCCTTGGCGGCAAGAAGCGTGAGCAGTCCGGGCTCGCCCGGACCTGCACCAACAAGCCAGACGCTGCCCGGCTCAAGAGCCGGCAGATGTGAAAACGCAGCTTCGATCATTGGCATGATCTATGCCCCGTCGCTGGCAAGGTCAACGCCGCTGATCGGGCGGAAGCGAGATGTGAAGACACGCCTGCTCCAACCATTCTATCGCGCGCGATCGTTCCTTGTGATTCGCGCTCCGTGGTCCGTGTAACGAGACCCAATCCTCACGTCCGCAGAAGGGTATCGCGTATGAGATCGATGACGTTCTCGGATTCGATGCCGGTACAGACAACCTGGTTTGGCAGGCCATCCCAGTCGCCAGGCGGAAAGCGACGGCCGTCCGGCTTCACGATCGTCTGTCCATCCGCAATCCCGCCGCAAACGACTCGCACCGCGCCGCTGATGGTCGAGAACAGCTCGGGCGCTACGACATAGACGCAAGCGCAGCTGTCGTGAACCATCATGCCGTCTTCGACGGCGTGCTTGTAGAAGTCGATGTAGTCCTGCGAGAGATCGTTCAGCAGCTTGACTGCCCTGTTGCCCTTGGCGGCAACGTCGGCAAGATAACTGCGGCTCATTGTCGTGATCGCGGTCACGTCGAGGCCGATAACGGCAACCTTCCAGGCCGCAGTCAGAACGATGTCGGCGGCCTCGGGATCGCCGTGGATATTGGCTTCGGCCACCGGCGACACGTTGCCCGGAACATAGAAGTTGCCGCCCATGATGACGACGTCCTTCACGAGCCCGGCGATCTCCGGGTCTTCCTTGAGCGCCATCGCCAGGTTGGTCATACGGCCGACGGCAACCAGCCTGACTTCGCCCGGATTGGCGCGAACCGTATCGATAATGAAGCGATGGGCAGGACGCGGATCGATCGGCAGGTCGATGGTTTCGGGCACCTCGATGTTGCCGAGGCCGTTTTCGCCGTGCACAAAGGTCGGCCACGCCCTTTCCTCGCGGGTCGCATCCACGGTCACGCTGGCGCCCTTGGCAACGGGCGCAGGAATGTTCCATTCGCGCTTCAGGAACAGCGCGTTGCGTGTCGTCGTCTCCACCGACGCGTTGCCGAAGACGGTCGTGATACCGATCAGGTCGATCTCGGGATGGCGGTGCAGGAAGAGCAGAGCCATTGCATCATCGACGCCCGGATCCGTGTCATAAATGACCTTGTGCATGAGTGTGCCTCTTTTCGTTATTGTCGCAGGGCAGCCGGACGGCGCCGCGAAGTCGGCGCCACCATAGCGCCCGCTAATCTTTCTGCAACAGGGCACACGCAATGGATGCCGTCGCGCGCTGCGACTTGATTTTCGGAACAACCAACGCCGCATGCGGTCCAATCGCTGCCAGCGCCGCGGATTCCGCGACCCCATGACACCCCACCCGGGCGAAGACGATCGTCGAAGGATTTTTCAGCCTCGGCGTTTCCTCTTCGAGCCGCAGCGCACTGAAGAAAAGGAGTGGCGCCCCAAGGTCACGTGCCAACCCAAGGATCGCGGGCTCGTTGCCGCGCGTGTCGATGGATGCGACGCCCGCAAGCTCACCCGGGCTGATGCCAGCCGCCGCCAGCGCCGCACTGGCAAGCTCGGTTACCTCGTCTTGCGGCGTTCCACGCTCGCAGCCGATGCCGAGCACGTACCGGCGCAATCCATCGAATACATTTCCAGTCATGTGCGACAATGAAACCCGCCCCCGTGTCCACCAAGCCATTGCAGCATGGGGCTGGAAATGCAACATGCGCCGCGTCCACGTTCCAGAGTTTCCCTCCTTGTCCGATCTTGCCCCTCATCTCATCTTCATGCTGGCCGCGGCCGGCTTTTTTGCTGGCTTTGTCGATTCCATTGCCGGCGGCGGGGGCTTGATTACCGTCCCGGCGATGCTGATCGCGGGTATTCCGCCGCTGCAAACACTCGGCACCAACAAGGTACAGTCCGTATTCGGGGCAGCCTCCGCGACGATCGCCTATGCCCGAAAGGGACATGTTCACCTACGCACCCAGCTGCCGATGGCGCTGATGGCAATCTTCGGCGGCTCCCTTGGCGCTGCCTTGGCAACGATCGTGCCGGGCGACCTGTTGCGCGCGATCATGCCGGTCCTTCTGGTGGCAATCGCACTCTATTTTGCGCTGAAGCCGAACCTCGGCGATGTCGACAAGCATCGCCGCATCACGCCCTTCGTTTTCGGGCTTACGCTGGTACCGGCCATCGGATTTTACGACGGTGTCTTTGGTCCCGGCACGGGATCGTTCTTCATGCTGTCGTTCGTCTCGCTCGCCGGCTTCGGTATGCTGAAGGCGACGGCGCACACCAAACTGTTGAATTTCGGCTCCAATGTCGGCGCTCTCATCGTCTTCGTTTCCTTCGGCGCGATCATTTGGAAGATCGGGCTGATGATGGGCGTCTGCCAGTTCCTGGGCGCGCAGCTAGGCTCGCGCCTTGCGATGCGCACGGGCGCGCGCCTGATCAAGCCGCTGCTCGTCATCGTCTGCATCGCCTTCACGATCAAGCTTCTGGCCGATCCAGCCAATCCGATCCGCGTCTGGCTCGAGATCTGATATTGGCGACCCACCTCGCGTAAATTGTACGCGCCGGAAACGCTTAGAATAGAGCGAGCAGGAGCGCCCCACCAGCAATCAGGCCCACGCCGAGCCAGTTCATGAGGTTCAGCTTCTCACCGAGGAAGACGACGCCGAAAACCGCGACGAGAACGATCGAAAGCTTGTCGATCGGGGCGACGCGTGCAGCATCGCCGATCTTCAATGCGCGGAAATAGGCAAGCCAGGAGGCGCCGGTCGCCGCCCCCGAAAGGCAGAGGAACAGCCACGTCTTGCCTGAAATGCTGGAGAACGGCTGCCACTGCCCGGTTGCCGCGACAATGGCGCTGATGATGAAGACGATAACAACGGTGCGGATCAGGGTGGCGAGATCGGAATTGATGCCGGCAACGCCGATCTTCGCAAAGATCGCCGTCAATGCGGCGAAAGCCGCCGAAAGCACCGCCCAGAAAACCCAGCTCTGCGTCATCAGAACTCCACGCCCGGCTGCCCCTTGATGCCCGAGCGGAAGGGATGCTTGATAAGCTCCATCTCGGTCACGAGATCGGCGATCTCGATCAGTTCGTCCTTGGCGTTGCGCCCGGTCAGAACGACATGAGTCATATACGGCTTCTCGTTCTTCAGAAACTCCACGACCTCGTTGATATCGAGGTAATCATAACGCAACGCGATGTTGATCTCGTCGAGCAGCACCATCGAATTGCGCTCGTCGCGGATCAGTTCCTTCGCCCTCTCCCAAGCAGCGCCCGCCGCCGCGACATCGCGAGCGCGATCCTGCGTCTCCCAGGTGAAGCCCTCGCCCATGGTGTGGAACTGGCAGACATCGGAAAAGTGCTTTTCGATCAGGTCGCGCTCCCCGGTCCACATCGCGCCCTTGATGAACTGCACGACGGCCGAAGGCTTGCCGTGCGCGATATGCCGGAAGATCATTCCGAAGGCGGACGACGACTTACCCTTGCCCTTGCCAGTATGGACGATGATCAGGCCCTTTTCGTCCGTCTTCGTCGCCATGATCTTGTCGCGGGCGGCCTTCTTCTTCGCCATCTTCTCGGCGTGGCGGGCGTCGTCGTGGCCAGCGGCTTCGGTGGTTTCGTCGGTCATCTCAATATTCCCCGGATGTAAGCTTGCCTTGATGCAAGCCGAATGTGTCTGAAAGGTCGAACCGCGCCGAATTGCTGCGCGGCGTCCAGAGGCTGCGATCGATCGCTTCCAGCAGCCGCTCCTTCATGTCGGCGAAGGCGGCCGGGTTTTTCTCGATCATGAAATCGCGGACCTCAGGATCCACCACGAAAGCCTGGTAGACAGCTTCGAAGTGATGGTTGCCAACGGCACCCGTCGTCGCCGAGAAGGCAAAGAGGTAATCGACGGTAGCGGCGATCTCGAAGGCCCCCTTGTAGCCATGGCGCATGACGCCATCGATCCACTTCGGATTGACAACGCGGCCACGCACGACACGCCCGATCTCTTCTTCCAGCGACCTGATCACCGGCTTCTCCGGCCTCGAATGATCGTTGTGATAGATCGATGGCCGATCGCCCGCCAGCATTTCGGCCGCAGCCGCCATCCCGCCCTCGAACTGGTAATAGTCGTCGCTGTCGAGAAGATCGTGTTCGCGATTGTCCTGGTTCTGCACGACCGCTTGGATCGAGCGCAGCCGCTCTTCGAAGACGCCGCGCTCCGCCCGGCCCTCTTCGCCGGCGCCATAAGCGTAGCTTCCCCAGACAAGGTAGGCTTCTGCCAGATCGGCGCGACGCTCCCACCCCTTCTCATCGATCAGCGCTTGCAGACCAGCACCGTAGGCGCCAGGCTTCGAGCCGAAGACGCGGTAGCCGGCGCGGCGAACAGCTTGCGCCGCATCCAATCCCGCCTTTTCGAGACGGGCAGCCTCGCCGCCCATCCGCTCCGCAATCGGATTGTCGATAGCATCCTCTTCCAGCGCCCCGACGGCGCGGATTGCCTTGTCGAACAGAGCGATCTGCTCCGGAAAGGCGTCCCGGAAGAAGCCGGAGATACGCAATGTCACATCGACGCGCGGCCGACGCAGCAGCGCGGGCGGAATGATTTCATAGCCGGTGACGCGCCGCGAGGTCATGTCCCACACCGGCTTCACGCCGATCAGGGCGAGCGCCTGGGCGATATCGTCGCCGCCGGTGCGCATATTCGAGGTGCCCCAGGCGGTCAGGCCAAAGGAGACCGGCCATTCACCGTGATCCTGCACGTAGCGGCGGATCAGCAGCTCCGCGGACTTCTTCCCGAGCTCGTAGGCCGCCGGCGTCGGCACAGCCCGGCTGTCGACCGAGTAGAAATTCCGTCCGGTCGGCAGCACGTCCGGTCGGCCCCGCGTCGGAGCCCCAGATGGTCCCGGCGCTACGAAACGCCCGTCGAGCCCTCGAAGCAGGCCTTCGATCTCATCAGTCCCGCAGGCCAGAATGGCAGGCTTGAGCCGCGTTTCGATCTCCGCAAGAACAGCGTGAGTGGCCTCCCAACCTTCCGGGCAAGAAAACTCGCCGGCAACCAGCCGTGCCGCAAGCAGTTCGATCCGCTCGACGGCATCGCCGTTCGTTCTCCAGATCGCGTCCGTAGCGCTTGCGAGAACGTCAGGGAACGGCCCGGTCCAGACTCCGGCCATGTCGCAATCGAGCGGGTCGAACTCGGATCCGAGATCCGCCGCAATCGCACGCTGAAGACTACGATCGCCACCCTGTCCGAGCCCGCGCGGAACCCGCGCCAGCGCGACCGTCAAATCCGTCAGCAGCCGGCCCTGCGGCGAGACGCCGAACACATGCAGGCCGTCGCGAATCTGCATCTCCTTGAGATCGCAGAGGTAGGCGTCGAGTTTCTTCAATGCCTCGGTCTCGCTTTCCCCCTTGTCGATGCCGGCATCGCGATCGAGGCCTATGTCCGCCACGAGATCGAGGATCTGCTTGCTGAGAAGCCGGATCCGGCGCGGATCGCCGCCCGAAGCCTCGTAATATTCGTCGACCAGCGCCTCCAGATCCTTCAGCGGCCCGTAGCTCTCTGCACGCGTCAGCGGCGGCGTCAGGTGATCGATGATGACAGCAGCAGAACGACGCTTTGCCTGCGTTCCCTCACCCGGATCGTTGACGATGAAGGGATAGAGATGCGGCATGGGGCCAAGGATGGCTTCCGGGTAGCACTCCTCTGACAGCGCCAGCGCCTTACCGGGCAACCATTCGAGATTGCCATGCTTGCCCATATGAATAACGGCGTGAGCGCCGAACTCATGGCGAAGGAAGGCATAGAAGGCGAGATAGCCATGCGGTGGCACAAGATCCGGCGAATGGTAGCTCTCCTTCGGATCGATATTGTAGCCGCGTGCCGGCTGGATGCCCACCAGCACCTCCCCAAGCCGCATGAACGGCAGCGCAAACGCGCTGTCCACGACATAGGGATCGGCCTCGGGCGCACCCCAACGCACGCCGATTTCATCCTGAATCTTTTTCGGAAGTTTTACGAAGAAGGCTTTGTAACGACTCAAGGAAAGCGATTCGCGGACAAGCTTGCCGTCGCTGCCCGAGTTTGTCGGCCCTTCCATCAGACGCTGGATCAGCTGATCGCCATCCGCAGGTACATCTGAAACCGCATATCCGGCGGCACGCATGGCTTTCAGCACCTCGACAGTACCCGCCGGCGTGTCTAGTCCGACGCCGTTGCCGAGCCTGCCATCACGGTTCGGATAGTTCGCCAGAACAAGCGCGACGCGCCTCTCACTGGCGGCGGTGGTGCGCAGCTTCGCCCAATTGGCGGCAAGCCTGGCGGTATAGCGCATCCGTTCGATATCGGGTTCGCTACCGACAATGTTGGCCTCGACCCTCGCGTCGTAGCGGGCCGCCGATTTGAAGGAGACCGCACGAGAGAGCACCCGACCGTCCACTTCGGGCAGCGCGACGTTCATGCCAAGATCACGCGCCGAGAGCCCTTGCGAGGACGCGGCCCACGCCTGACGTGACGATGCCGAAAAGATCGCCTGAAGCACGACGGCATCATTGGCCTCGAGCACCGTCGGCTCGCGATCCGCGCCCGGCGCCGACACGGCAAAGCCTGTCGTGTTGATCACCACCGCGGGCTTGATGACATCAAACACGCTTTCCAGAATGCCCTTCGACACCGGATCCTTGAGGCTGTAGGCGAATACCGGCAACGGCCGGATGCCTTCCGAAAGCAGCGTGTCGACAAGCGCTTCGACCGGCCTTGTCTCGCCGCTTTGCACAAGCGCGCGATAGAAGCTGATAGCGACCGTCGGGAGACGCGAGCTTTCCCGAGGTGAGCGAAGCCGCTCGTCGCAGGCCGCCGCCCTCCACTCGTCGACCCCAAGCACGCCCTTGCCCGGCCACCATATGCCGGCCTTCATCAGCGGCGATGCAGCTTCCGGCTTTTCCGCGCCAGACAGCATCGCACCGGCATAGGCGAGAAATGCCCGCGAATTGCCGTCGCCACCCTCGATGAGATAGGCCCAAAGCGCGTTCAGATCCTCAAGCGGAACATTCGAAAACGGCGTCAAACCCGCATCGGGCTTCGAATCTCCCGGCAACACGGCGATCAGCGCGCCGGTTCGCGCCGCGGCGGCATGGAGCGCTTCCAGTGCGTAGTGGAAGTAGCTGGCACCACCCAGCGCCCTGACGACGATCAGCTTCGCATGACGAGCTGTCCGCTCCACATAGGCATCGACCGACATCGGATGCTTGAGGCTCATCAGGCTTGCGAGCCGCAGCGAGAATCCGGCCCCCGCTTCGTCGTAAGCTGCGGCCATCGCTGCGAGTTCGGTATCGGCAGCCGACAGGAACAGGACATCGCCGGGAGACTGACCAAGATCGATCGCCTCCTCGCCGTCGCTGATCGTTCCCTGCTGTGCCAGAAGCAGATGCATCGGTCTGCCTTATGCCAGCGTTTCGATCGCCTTGCGCACCGCCGCTTCGTCCATTTCGTGCAGGCCGATGACGACGAGGCGGGTGCCGCGCGCTTCACCGGACGCCCAGGCGCGATCGAAATAGTGGTCGATGCGGCTTCCGACCGCCTGCAGTTGCAGACGCATCGGCTTGCCGGGAACGTCGACGAAGCCCTTGAGCCGCAGCACGTCATGCTCGCCGATGATGCCCTTCAGCGCATCCACGAAGGCCGCAGGGTCGGCAACCGGGCCAAGCTCGACCACGAAGCTGTCGAACTCGTCATGGTCATGCTGCACGCCGTCCTCATGTTCGAGCTCGTGGTGGGACTTGCGATTGACTACATCGTCTTCCGTTCCGACACCGAGCCCGAGCAGCACGCTCGCCGGGACCTCGCCGTTGCGCGCCTCGATCATCACGGGCTTGCGGGCGATGCGCGAAGCGACCTCGTCCCGCACACGGCCAAGGCCGGCGGTGTCGAGAAGGTCGGTCTTGTTGAGCACGATCAGATCGGCGCAGGTCAACTGGTCCTCGAAAAGCTCCTCGATCGGGCTCTCATGGTCGAGCGACTCGTCTTCCACGCGGCGGGCCTCGACGGCATCGTGATCGTCGGCAAACCGGCCAGCGGCGACCGCGGCGCTGTCAACGACGGTAACGACGCCATCGACAGTGACCTGCGTGCGAATGTCCGGCCAGTTGAAGGCCGCAACGAGCGGCTGCGGCAGCGCGAGGCCGGATGTCTCGATGACGATATGGTCGGGGCGCTGCTCGCGCTCCAAAAGCTTCGTCATCGTCGGGATGAAGTCGTCGGCGACCGTGCAGCAGATGCAGCCGTTGGTGAGCTCGATGATGTCGTCCTCGGTGCAATTCTCGGCGCCGCAGCCCTTCAGCACCTCGCCGTCGACGCCGAGATCGCCGAACTCGTTGATGATGAGCGCGATCTTCTTGCCGTTGGTATTGGAGAGCAGATTGCGGATCATCGTCGTCTTGCCGGCGCCGAGGAAGCCGGTGATCACGGTCGCCGGGATTTTCTGCTGGTTCATGAAATTCAACCCTTCATCTTCAGCGGCAGTCCGGCCGCGATAAAATACACATCCGCGGCCTGAGCCGCGATCATTTGATGCAAGCGGCCGGCATGATCCCGGAACTCCCGCGCCATGCGGTTTTCTGGAACGATGCCGAGGCCGACCTCATTGGAAACGATGACAAGGCGCGCACGCGCCGTCGGCAGATACGCGGCAAGCGAGGCAAACTCGGCCTCCGTGTCGCGCTCCTCCATCATCAGGTTGGTGACCCAAAGCGTCAGGCAATCAACAAGGATCGCTCGTCCCTCGCCATCGATCGCCCGCACGCAGCCGACCAGATCAAGAGGCTCTTCGTGGGTCTGCCAGAGATCGCCGCGATCCGCCTTGTGCTTGTCGATCCGGGCGCGCATCTCGTCGTCCCAGGCGCGACCCGTTGCCACGTAATGGCGCTCCAAGCCGCTCGAGACGACTACTTGCTCGGCAAAGCGTGACTTTCCCGAGCGCGCGCCGCCCAGGACAAACGTCGCGCCGGATGATAGAGGGATCATCGTAGATGCTGTCCGATCTGCGGAAGCGATCCGCAAGAAACCGGAACGGCTGCAGAGCGCAGCCGGCAAATCTGTCTTTCAGCCATGACAACCTCCGTGCTGGCAGCGGGCATCGCCCAGGAATGGGCTTCTCGCCCGGCACGGTTGGCAGGTCTCCTGGCTCGCGGGTTTTGGCCGCGACCGGGGCAGACCGGAAACCGGTCGCCCCAGATCGTGCCAGCGGGTCTTCCTCGCCTTCCCGGCTGCATTTCATGAAAAGGCGGACGATTCGTAGACGCAAGAGGCGTCCTGCCCCGGTTGATCATGATGCACTGCCAGTGACTTTTCCGTCGCCACTTTCGCGCCACCCGCCTGCACCATCGCAGACTGTCAGTGACACGAAACCAACGTCGGACGGAAAACCCTGACCGCTCTACAGTCGCGGGGTCGGCTATGATAGCGGTGCCCTGATTGGGTCCACCGCTTCACATTCCCTTTTCATCCGCACCGATTCAACCGGTCCGGAACCATCCGTTATGAATTCATCGTTAGGCAAGGCCACTGGCGAAGTCAATCAAGCCGTCGCTGAGCGGAATGCCAATGCATGCCTAAAACCGCACCAAGACGACCTTCTCTACCAAATTTATCGTCTTTTATCAGTAGTTTACGTCACAAATAATTATTGCCGGCGCCGGGCTTTTGCCGCAATTGCGTCGCAAGCGGGTGGCGCCATTGGCTTGCCCTTCCCTCACCGCACTTGATCGCGCCTATACCTGCCTATTTTCCTGTCATGCTCCTAAAAACCAATATCCGCCGTTTCGGTCCGTTTCATACCCTTCTCGATATCGGGCGGATGCGCGCTCTGCTGCGGCGCAGCGAGATGGGGATGGTCATCGCCGGCGCGATGGTCGGGGTAATCTCCGGCCTGGCCGTGACAGGCATGAGCCTCGTTTCCCGCGAAATGCACAGCCTCATCTTCGGAATCAGCGACGTCGACAGGTTGAGTTCGTCGCAGATCGACAACAAGCTCGTGTTGCTGACCGCACCCGTTTGCGGCGGCTTGCTGCTCGGGCTCTTGCTGTTTGTGCTTGCCAAGACCCGCAAGAAGCCAATGGTGGACCCGATCGAGGCAAACGCGCTGCATGGCGGTCGGCTATCTCTCACCGATAGTATTCTGGTCGCGGTCCAGAATCTCATTTCGAACGGCTTCGGTGCGTCGGTCGGCCTGGAAGCCGGCTACACGCAGTTGGCGGCAGGGCTGGCCTCTAAACTTGGCCTCAAGCTGCAACTTCGCCGCTCGGACCTACGTGTTCTCGTCGGATGCGGTGCGGCGGGAGCCATTGCAGCCGCTTTCAACGCACCGCTGACGGGCGCCTTCTATGCATTCGAACTCATCATTGGCTCCTACACCATCGTTTCGCTGACGCCGGTCGTCGTTTCCGCACTGGTCTCGACGCAGATTGCGCGTCTGCTCGCCGGCAGCGATTTCCTGATCGACGTCGGCAGCTTCGGTACAGTCATGCCAGCCGACTATGTACCGGCCCTCCTCCTCGGCGCGTTTTGCGCGGGCATCGGGATCATGATCATGCAGGGCGTCGCCTGGATCGAGGAATTGGCTCGCAGGAGTTCCATCACAACGCCGCTGCGTCCTGCCCTTGGCGGCATCGTCGTCGGTCTGCTCGCGCTGATCACGCCGCAGGTGCTGTCAGCCGGCCACGGCGCGCTACACCTCAATCTCGGACGCGATATCGCCATCCCGGCACTTGTGGGTCTCTTCCTCCTGAAGGCCTTCGCCTCCGCTATCTCAATCGGCTCCGGCTTCAGAGGCGGCCTGTTCTTCGCGTCCCTGTTCATGGGGGCGTTGGTGGGGAAACTCTTCGCCTATTCCGCACCCTACTTCGCTCACGCCACGCTGACACCCGTCATCTACGCCGTCGTCGGTATGAGCTCGCTTGCGGTCGCCGTTATCGGCGGGCCACTGACGATGACCTTTCTCGCGCTCGAAATTACCGGCGACTTTCCAATTACCGCGCTGGTGCTGGCGGCAGTCATCACGTCCTCGCTCGTCGTGCGCAGCACCTTCGGCTACTCCTTCGCAACATGGCGCTTCCACCTGCGCGGCGAGAGCATTCGCAGCGCTCACGATGTCGGCTGGATCCGCAACTTGACTGTCGACCGCCTGATGCGCGCCGATGTTAAGACGGCCAACGCCGCCCTCACCATCGACGAATTCAAGGAACGCTTCCCCATCGGTTCGGCACAGCGCGTGGTCCTGGTCGATGATACAGGCAAATACAGCGGCCTCGTTCTCGTCCCGGACATTTACGCAAACCTGACCGACACCGACGAAACCGGCAAGGATCTCAGCGAATTCATCCGCTACAAGAACGATTTCCTGCAGCCGCAAATGAACGCCAAGCAGGCAGCCGCCATCTTCGACAAGACCGAAAGCGAAGCCCTCGCCGTCGTCAACAATCTGATTGAGCGCAAGGTCGTCGGGCAGCTGAGCGAGGCACATACGTTGCGCCGCTACAGCGAAGAGCTCGATCGCCGCCGCCGTGAAATATCCGGCGAGATCTAGCCAAAGAGCTCGTCAAGCCAGCGTCGGTCAAGACATGCTTCCAGCTCGGCTGCGACGTCGTCCAGAGCCTTCTCGACGCTGGCACGATAATCACTCGTCTCGCCGGAAAGGCCGAAACTCCGGAGCAAACGAGATCGATAGAAGTCGCTTGCGAAAAGCCCATGCAGATAGGTTCCGACAATTCGACCGTCTGCAGATACCGCACCATCCGGCTTTCCATCAACGATTGCGAACGGCCGGCCACAATCTTCTCCGGCCGTGATGCCAAGGTGGATCTGATAGCCGGAAAGCGGGGAACCGTCCTCCACCGCTGTCGCAACACTGTTGCGGACGGTCTTTTGAGGCGCCATCTCCGTCTCCACGTCAAGCAACCCGAGACCCGCCACCTCCGTCGCATGCCCCTCAATACCCAGGGGATCATGCACCTTCCACCCGAGCATCTGATAGCCGCCGCAAATACCGATAACCCGCCCGCCGCGCTTCACATGGGCCAGGAGATCGGCATCCCAGCCCTGCGCACGCATATCCGCAAGGTCAGATATCGTTGATTTCGAGCCCGGCAGCACGACCAGTTGCGCATCCCCGGGCAGCCGCTCGCCCGCACGGACGAAAACCAACTCGACATCCGGCTCGGCTCTTAGCGGATCGAAGTCGTCGAAATTTGCGATCCGGGAAAAGACCGGCACGGCAATCTTGAGTGCGCCGCTGCCACCGCGTGCCAGCCTCTCCAATGCCACCGAGTCCTCGGCCGGCAATCGCGATGCGTGCTTGAGCCATGGCACAACGCCAAAGCACGGCCAGCCGGTGAAGCGGCGCACCGCGTCGATGCCCGTATCGAACAGCGAAACGTCACCGCGAAACTTGTTGATGATGTAGCCGGATATCATTGCCCGGTCTTCAGCGGAGAGGATCGTGTGGGTGCCGACCAGCGACGCGATCACGCCACCGCGATCGATGTCGCCAACGAGGACCACAGGCACGCCGGCGCGTGTCGCAAACCCCATATTGGCGATATCGCCGGCCCTGAGATTGATCTCGGCAGGCGAGCCAGCACCTTCCACGATCACAAGATCCGCTCCGACCGAAACCTGGGAAAAGCTCTGCATGACGTAATCGAGCAATGCCGGTTTGAGCTTCTGATAGTCTCGCCCCCTAGCCTGCCCCCAGACCTTCCCTTGAACGATGATCTGGCTGCCGAATTCGGTCTGCGGCTTGAGCAGCACCGGGTTCATGTGCACCGAGGACGGCACCCGCGCGGCGAGCGATTGCAACCACTGCGCGCGACCGATCTCGCCGCCGTCGTCAGCCACGGCAGCATTGTTGGACATGTTCTGGGGCTTGAAAGGACGAACCGAGAGGCCACGATTGGCAGCAAGCCGACAAAGACCCGCAACAAGAACGGTCTTGCCGACATCGGAGCCGGTCCCTTGCAGCATGATGGCCTTGGTCATTGTCGTGGAACTCCGGAGAACTCGACCCGCCCTACACCGGCGTCTCTGCTGCGGTCAATCTCAGGCGCTGAAAATGCGAAGGCCGCGTCAACCGTTCGGTTGCGCGGCCTGCCGAAATACGCTGGCGCGTTCGCCCATACACGGCGAAGCTCACGTTCTCCGGGACGCACTACCTGATCCGGAGAAGCAGCGGTGTCCCCCGCTACGCAACAACAGATAGCGCCACATTGTTACCGGAAGGTTAGCAGCCCCTTAAGCAAAGATGAATTTCGGCATTTACTGACTTTTCTCGACGATCAGGGCGGCGCTGGCTGCTTTGCCGGCGCGATCTTACGGCGCAGGCGGTAACCTTTTGGCGAGACTGGCATTAACGATTTCAAATCATACGCTTAGACTCCGTACCTCAAGCGCAGAAGACAATTGATTTCCGCAACCGAACGCGTAGGCTGCGCATCAAGGTGCCAAGACGAGCGCCACAGCGATAGCCAGGACAAACAGCACAAGGGGTTTCCGCAAGCGGAACGCCTAGGTTGTGGCCGCGGCAGCAAAAGGGAACGCAAGATGAGATCTCTCTGCACTTCAATCCTGCTCACCCTCGGAATTTATGCAGCGGCCGCATCCGCGCAGGCTGCGGACTGCGGTAACGTCACCATCGCTGAGATGAAGTGGGCTTCGGCCGGCATTGCAGCTAACTTCGATAAGTTCATTCTCGAGAAGGGGTACGGCTGCTCGGTCAAAATCGTCCCCGGCGACACGATGCCGACGTTCCTCTCGATGAACGGAAAAGGTGAGCCGGATATTGCTTCGGAGTTCTGGATCAATTCAGTGCGTACCGAACTCGACAGCGCGGTCAGGGAGGGCAAGCTGATCCAGGCGGCCGAAATCCTCTCAGAGGGTGCGGTCGAGGGCTGGTGGATACCGAAATTTATCGCCGATGCCAATCCAGATATCCGCAGCGTAGAGGACGCGCTCAGGCATCCCGAGCTCTTCCCGGCACCGGGCAATTCATCGCAGGGCGCGGTCTATAGTTGTCCCGTCGGGTGGAGCTGCCAGATTTCAACGGCAAATCTGTTCCGCGCGCTGGGAGCCGACAAGAATGGGTTTCAGCTTGTTGAGACGAGCAGCCCGCAAGAACTTGATGATTCCATCGCAACCGCGTTCCAGAAAAAGATCGGCTGGCTTGGCTACTACTGGGCCCCTACAGCCATTCTCGGCAAATACGACATGACCCTCCTCAGCTTCGGCGTCGGTCATAACAAGGCAGAATGGGACAAATGCACATCGGTCCCCGGTTGCGCCCGGCCGCAAGTCAATACTTATCCCGTCTCGCGGGCCTACACGATCGTCACCAAGTCCTTCGCCGATCGGGCCGGACCGGCGATGGATTACCTGAAGGTCCGGTCATGGGACAACATGACGATCAACGAAGTGCTGGCCTGGCAAGACGAAAACCACAAGAGCAACGAGGAAGCCACGATTTACTTCCTGCAGAACTATGCCGCCCTGTGGACCAAATGGGTTCCGACCGATGTCGCTCAGAAGGTCAAGGCCGCGCTCTAGGGCGAGCAAGACGATCGCCCGCCGAACGATCGGTCGCGCATACGATGAGCACCTCTTCCCTGTGATGTTGCGGTTTTCCTATAAGCAGCGACTGCTTGCGCCCGAATCGCGCCAAACCGCTTGCCCCAGACAAGGAGAACAAAGATGACATCCGCTCCATTTCCCGACCGAGACACAATCGCTTCAAAGTTTGCGAGCCTTGGCGAGCAGGAAAAAGCCTACGTTGCCCTTTTGATGGAAAACGCGGCACAGGACGAAAACCTCATCGAGGGCCTGCACCGCCACCTGAACAACGCCGCAAGCGCGCCATTCCTGAACACGCTGAGACTCGAGAACCTTGGGAAATGGATTGGCGAGGCGGCACCCGCCCGACTGCAGATACGCCTAATGGAGGCTGCGAAATCAAGCCAGCATCCTGCCTATGCGGCGTTCCGGACCGGGCTTTCGCGTTCCGGCGGGCTGGAAAAGGCCTACCCGCCGGCAGCGATCTGACGTAGATTTACCGGGTTGCAGCGCGACCGACCGAACGACCAGCATCCTGCGTCGCATTGACGGCATTTGCCGTGTCGCGACCGATGCCGCGGATCGTGTTTCCACACGAAGAGAGCACGAGCAGAATTGCGAGGGCGGAGCCGATCTTGGCCATTGTCATCATTGCGAAATCCTTCTTTTTCAATCGTCCAGGCGCGGCGACTCCCGCCACGCGCGTTAAACCCCGGAGGAAGAAAAGAGGTCCCCGCTATGTTGTCAAGCCGCAACGGCCTTTGCTTTTTCGGCAAAGGCAAAGCGGATGCTTTCGGCGACAGCCCGCATCGGGTTGTTCATCTGTGACGCGGTAAGCAGCCTGATGTCGAAGGAACCAAGCTCGGGCAATCCTTCCTGCAGGCCGAGAATCGTCATCTCATCGGTGACGTAGGAGCGCGGCAGCGGCGCGATTGCCAGGTCGGAGATCACGGCCGCTCGCTGTGCCATGGTATGGCCGCTGAGAAAAGCGACACGATAACCGCGCTTCATGCGCTCAAGTTGAGACAGCGCCTCGGAGCGCCAGATACAGCCATCCTCCCAGATCGAGATCGGTAGCGGATCACGACGATGCGCCGTACCGCACTTGGCGCCGGCCCATACCAGTCGCTCCCGAAATACAATCTCGCCGTCAGTCGGCAGCGGGCGCGTCGCGCAATTGATCAGCGCCAGATCCAGGCGCTGCTCCTCCATCCGCTTCTTGAGCCCGATGCTCATGTCGATCGTGACATCGACCATGATGCTCGGAAAACTCTCCGCGAAGCTTTTCAGGATGCTCGGTAGCAGTCGTTCGCCGATATCCTCCGGCGCACCCAGCCGCACCACGCCGCTGAGTTCGGGCATGATGAACCGCGAAACCGCCTCGTTGGACAAAGCGAGAATGTTGCGCGCGTAGGAAAGCAGCACCTCGCCGTGCTGGGTCAGGCTGACCGACCGCGCATCCCGCAGGAACAGCGTGGCACCAAGCTGTTCTTCGAGCTTCTTGATCTGCATGGAGACCGCCGATGGCGTCCGGTAGACCGCCTCGGCAGCGGTGGAAAAATTGCCGGTCTCTGCGATGGCAACGAAGGTGCGCAGCACGTCGTTATCAAGCAAAGGAATGGGACGGCGAAAGGGAATGCTCATCGTCACATCTTTCAATTTTTCTGAATTTGAATTCCATATCATTTTGTTTGATTGAAAGTCAACCCGGCAATACTCTTCCTTCCTAGCGGCTAATACTGATGAAAGGAGGCCGCGATGAACACTCTTAACGCTATCTTTGACATCTTCTACGCATTCAGATCGCGACAGATCTCCCGCCAGACACGCAATCGCACGCGCGATCAGTTGGCGCGGCTGCCGAGACATCTCGCCGATGATCTCGATCTGCAAGCCTTGGGCATGACCGAGCCTCGCTGAGACGCGAGATCCCGTCAGCGGCTTCAAAGACATGGTGAAAGGCTCTAATATACGCTCCGCGGCGCGACTACGGAGCGTAACGACCATGGCGACGAACGACGCGTGTTTCCACGGCGATATCCCTTCAGCATATGATCGGTACATGGTGCCGATGTTGTTTGACCCTTATGCAGCTGATTTGGCGCAGCGCGTGGCGTCGATTCATCCGCACCGCGTTCTCGAGGTCGCAGCGGGTTCCGGCGCTCTGACGCGTGCGATGTCGTCAGCACTTCCGCACGCCGAAATCATCGCCACCGACTTGAACCAGGCCATGTTGGATGTCGCCGCATTGAGACATTCTGGGGGGCATGTCGTTTGGCGACAGGCTGACGCATCGAGCCTACCCTTTCCCGCGCAGACCTTTGACGCCATCGCAAGCCAGTTCGGCGTCATGTTCTTTCCCGATAAGGGTCGCGCCTACCGCGAAATCCTCCGCGTGCTGAAGCCGAAGGGCACGTTCTTTTTCAACACCTGGGACTCAGTCGAGAACAACGCCTTCGCAAAAGCCGTCAAGGCTTCGACGGATGCCCTGTTTCGGGATGATCCGCTGAGCTTCTTCCAGCGCACGCCGCATAGTTACTTTGACGCCGAGGCGATCCTATTGGAGTTGGAACAAGCCGGCTTCCAGTCGGTGACCTTCGCAAGGGTCGAAAAGACTGCCCGTGCGCCCTCGGCAAGGGACGCTGCGACAGGCTTCTGCAAGGGTAGTCCGCTCCGCGCGGAAATAGACGCCCGCCAGTCAAAGGTCGATGTCGTTGCTCGTGTGGCCGATACGCTAGAGCAGGTTTTCGGCAAGGGACCGATCGAGGGCGGAATGTCTGCATTTGTATTCACAGCCGAGGCCCCGCGCCAGGCCTAGCAGCGCTGGGCGATCCGTTTCCATGGCACAGAAGCAACCTCGGTCATCAAATAGGGGGTCGACCGACTGCGTCGCCCATAAAGCCACCCAAAACGATTCTGACACTGTCGGAACATCCTGTGCGGAGCGACGTTCCCTTTATGCAACGCACCCTTTGTCGTTGCACTGACTGCGTTTCCCTCAACTGCAGTCACAGAGGCCCGGCGCTGTCCAAACCAGCACCGGGCTTTTCTCTCGCTCACCATTCACCCTCTAGATAATTCAGAGCCATCTAAAATACAGCTTGAAATCGCCGTCTCCGTAATGATGATGCTTGCCTTCAGCCAGGAGGGGTACCGATGTCACAATACCACGAGACGCGGCGGTTCAAATGCACCAGTGACGCTGGAAATGCCTGCGTCGTCATCGAACAGATCAGGATTGCTGATGAGGCAGTCGCCGGCCCACGGACAGATTACATGACCGTAGATGGCGACGTCGCCAATCGACTCGACAAGAAGCACTTTCTGATCCTGATGAAGGGCGAGATCGTCAAGATTCAGAGAGCTCTAAGGAAAAAGCACTGAGCGCGTTGCCCCCGCGGAGGCCGTACGCCGTGGCGGTGTTCCTGCCATCTCGGAATGGACGGAGATGTCGCCGGGCATACATATGTCATCAGCGCGTCATCTGACAGTGATGTCTTAACGCACCGCGCGCTGCGACTCGTTTTTCATTCCGGCGCTGTTCACCGCTGGAATGACTGATGCTGTATATCATTGCCGTCGCCGGCGCCCTGCTGGCAGCCAATACCCTCAGCCTTCTGATTGCGGGATGGCGGATTCGCTCCCGCCAAGACAGGACGCCAAGCGTCGCCACGCGTTCGCCTGTCTCGATCGTGATACCTCTTTGTGGAGTGGAACAATTCTCACGCGAGACACTGCAAAGCGCGCTTAGCCTGGATTGGCCCGACTACGAGGTCATCTTCTGCGTTGCCGACAGGGCCGATCCCATCATTGGTTTGGTCGAGCATGCCCTCCGAACAAAGCCTCTCGCAAAGGCGAAGCTCCTTGTCGGAGACGACCGCATCAGCGCAAATCCGAAACTCAACAACTGCGTCAAGGGTTGGAACGCGGCGTCGCATGAATGGGTCGTCCTTGCCGATTCCAACGTCATGATGCCGACGGACTATCTCACACGCTTGCTGGCCGGTTGGCGGCACGAAAGCGGGCTTGTCTGCTCGACGCCACTTGGGTCCCGTCCCAACGGATTTTGGGCGGAGGTCGAATGTGCCTTCCTCAACACGCATCAAGCGCGTTGGCAATATGCCGGAGAGGCCCTTGGAGTTGGCTTCGCGCAAGGCAAGAGCATGCTATGGCGCAAGAAGATGCTCGACGCCCACGGTGGCATTCAGGCACTTGCCGCAGAAATCGCCGAAGACGCCGCCGCCACAAAGCTGGTGAACAGCATGGGCCTCAAGGTGCATCTCGTCGCCGGGCCTTTCGAGCAGCCCCTGGGGAGACGGACCTTCCGCGAGATCTGGGCAAGGCAATGCCGTTGGGCGCGGCTGCGACGCGTCACCTTCCCGCACTTCTTCGCACCGGAGATCCTGCTTGGTGTGGCGCCGCCCTTGTTGCTATGCTTGGGTGCTGCCTTCCTGTCGGGAGCCAGCCTCTTCGCAACAGGGTTCGCGGTTTTGTGCGCCGCCTACATGCCGGAGCTTATTCTTGCGGTTCGCAAGAATTGGCACCTATCCCCGCTGTCACTTGTCGCAATGGTTACGCGCGATGCCTTGCTTCCAATCATCTGGATGCGGAGCTGGTTGGCGGGAAGCTTTGATTGGCGCGGAAACAGGATGGTGATTGGATCGCAGGAGTCGCGCCTCGAAGCTGGAGTAGCTGGCCCGATTGCAGGCCCCTAGCAACGGCCGGCATTCGACGCCACTCGTATGCCCTTGGGTGAGACCGCGCCGGCGGTATGGCTGCCATGTTCGGCGACACAGTGCTGAACTGTCCCCTATCCCGTGAAATCCTCCTATCTCTTTATCGTCGAAATTGCGATGAGCTGTAGGGGGAAAAAAGATATGACTCTGGAAAACTCAACAAAAACAATTGGCGCGGAAAAAAGATTGATTCTCAAGGACGAATTCATCGCAAGAATCCTTGCGCGGCCGATAGTTGACGTCGCTACGGCGCTAAAAACTCTCTCCTGAGCAGCTTCGCTGCCGCCGAACTACACCACTCGACAGTACCCTAGGCTGAAGAGCTGCCAACAGGTCCCAACGGGCCCTCCGACCGATATGAGCCGAGGAAAATCTCTCCGTCTGCGCGATTCAGCACACCGACGCCCGGCACCGCGCGGATTAGCCCAAGGGACTCAATACGAGACCATAGCTCCCAGTTACTTGATCGTTGACCTGTCAATCGAAGATGCGAGTGGATTTCGGATGTGGTCATGAAATTCTCTTGGAACCTCCAGACATCACCGAGTCTCAATTTCCTGCCTGGCAACAGGCCCGCGCTCTTCAGCAAAGCAATTGTTACGGGGCCTATATTTAAATAAAGGCTCGCATCGAGCCATCCAATCTCCGTTTTCCCGTCAATTTGAGTTTCTTCAGTCATGCATATCTCTCGAACTTTCAGCATTTCTGTCGTGTGAAAGCGACTTGCACATCCTCCGCTCTTCACTCGCGAGACGATAACATGCCCCCTAAAAACCGCTTTAAAGACCGCAGCCCAAGGGTGTCGCGCTGGTTTCGATGTGATCACGATGTCCTTAAGCGCGGGGCCCGAGCATCCTCCAGGCACCTGCCTTAAAAAATCGAGTACCCCGAAGGGGGCTCCACTCTCCGTGGGGACCAGAATTTCTCGAAGCTTTCGATCGGGGCAAGATACAGAGCCCATACGATAAAGTGCCAATACCTCGGCCCGGGGGAGGCCTAGAGACGAAACATCGGCCTCGACCGATTTCGGAAATTGATAGCGGACCGCGGATGTCCCGTTCGTGCCGCTTGAAAGATGTTGGAGTTGGTGCCTGGACGAGCCCGAGTCCTTCCGGATCTCCTGCTTCAGGAACTTCTTCAACGATCTCATATTTGCCGGGATACCGAGAACTAAGGGGTGTTGTGCCTTGTTAGCTATGTGGCGTTTGACGTGTCTGACACGCTCAGCAGTCTGATAAAATCGGTCCGACCAATCGAGTACCGCTGCTGAGGCTTCCATAAGCGCTGCCGCAGAAAGATCGAATTGGGTACCCTTAGTCGTAATCCTGTCCTGTTCCCCGCCATTTTTTTCGTACTCTAGCAAGCTACCAAGCGTTACGACGATCGCGAAAATTTCTGCACGAGAAAGCCGCTGCAAGCTCTCCGGCAGATCCCATTCGCGCGTTTGCTGAGTGGGGTCGATCAGATATCGAATAAAATCGATTGCGCTCGAGTCAGCGGCCACCACAGTTTCCTGTGGCGAATCCCTGAGATCCCAACCGCAGAGCGAACAGTGGCAAGGACCGGCCGAAAACCTGTAGGTCAGAGCAACGCCACAACGTGGGCAGCGATCGAGTAGAAGCTCCATATTGCTCGGGTCAAATGAAAAGCAGCGTAGTGCCCAAATCGCCTTCTGGTAGCCGTGAACACGCAGGAAGGTGGGCGAGACCCTGCGGATGTTGCTCAAGTAACTGGGCGAGATAGCCGTCCCAAAGAACTCGACCAGCCTCGGGCTTTTTCTGTAGGTCAAGGATTCGACGTGCGAAATACCCACGCTCATCAGTCTTGAAATCTTCGCTGGATCGATCTGACGGTGCGCCAGCGAGAAGTGTGACCAAGCACTTCTCGACTTTATCCCGAGAAGATCGTGCAGAACATTCAAGTCTTGAAAGCCGTTTAGCGGCATCACCCTGTGAAGAAAATCCAGGAGTCCTTCTCCGGGGCCAGAGTCTAGCGGCAAGACAAGGCCCGCGCCACTGGTGAAAACCATATTGTGATCAGCGTTCGCCATTGAGTTGCCCTTCCGTGGATTTGATACGATCTCTTGCGGCTCCCACATCATCAACGCCGCTTTCCAAGCAGGCGTCGCCACGTCGGTCCCGGGCCAACTGCTAGCGCCTCCGAGTGCCGGCAGTTGACCGCGCCTCTACCGAAAAGAATTGCGGCCAACGCAAGACCTGCAATTCTTGGTACGTCCCGCCTGCTTTCGGGGCATGATACGAAAACCTTTGCCTTACCAAGCCCCCCCCAAATCAAGCGACGACAACGCCCCGCCCCTCGACCACAGCGTTGTCGGTCCGCAACGGATCCGATCAACGTCAGTAGTTTGGAGTAGTCGTGATGCGCTTCTATGCGGACAACCTGCAACAATGCCGAGGGCGTCAAGTTCGAAGCCAAACGTCCACTTTTCCCTGAGGAGCGCTAAGGTGCTGATGTTCGAGGGACCAGGCATAACGCCCGATCGAACAAACCCGGCCGCATAGGCGAGAGACTTCCGCATCACGATCGAAAGCTCCTCCTGGCTGAGCATGGTATTTGCAACATCCGGGTCTGAGCCGTCTTTCTCTATTATAGAGCGGAAAGACTCGAAGTCGTTCATATACAGGCTTCCAGTCAGACTTCCGTGCCCTTGTCCTAGCCATACTTTAAGCCGTCGGTCGATAACGGCCTCTAAAATCGACACCCAGGAGCTATTCAACCGGGGATCCATAGCAAAACGGGCAGACACGAGATCCAAAGCGCCGGATCCCATGCCCGGACTGATCACCTGGGCAACAGCAGAATGGAGCGTACCTTCGATTTTGGGTTCAGGACACAGTCCATAACTCGCGAGTATTGGCATCAGTTCGGGCGCTAATCCTGCAGAATAGATCCTCCAGACATCGGGAGTCGTCACGCCCGTCGCTTTGGCGAATTGCCTCACCTCTTTGATATCTCTCAAGACCGTCATAAGCGCCTCAAAACTCGAGAATGACCGCACATCAGGGACATCGAATTTGAGCAATCTGAATAACTCAACCCTGGGACGCCGCATTCCCCTTCGCGAGGGACCGTTCTTCGCCGTCTTCTGCGTAGTCGATGGACACGCACGCGTAAGCCCTTCCGCGCGGCGGGCCGTTTCGAGAGTTTTTTTGATCTCACTCCGTATGCCGGCTGACAACGTGGGCTCATAGAGCAATTGTCGAAGCGGCTTCGCTTTGAACCAACCTAAAGCCTGACCATCAGCCGCCGGAGCCGGCGTGCTTTCGATCAGTTCCAAGAAGCCCTTTGGCCAATCGAGGATTGCGCGCCCCGCGATCTCGATATAGCCAGGCTCGATCTGCGCGCCAGACCTCGGTTTCTGGTTCCGCTGACAGGTCAGAGCGATTCGCACAGCTAGTTGGAAGACGTCTCCAGCAGGCGTCGATTCAAACACGGATCCAGTCGGGAGGTGGACCCGTTTGCCGTCCGCAAACGGGTCCAACATGTAGGCGACATAGTCTAAGGCTTCCGGATCGCGCGATTGGAAAATCGGCATGGCTACCGACCGGAAGTCGAATCCCAAGCAATGCTCGCAGATCCACGGGTCAGATGAACTTTCCCATCCGAGAAAACCTTGGCAATTCGGGCAACGTTCCAGAAGCATTTCTCTTGTGGTTGGATCGAACGACAGTGGCTTGAGAGCCCAAATCGCTTTCATCTGCGGCTTACATCTCAGTGATTGCGGCGCGATCCGCCTGGTTCTCGCAATATGGCCGCGCCTCACGTGGTGACCGAAGAATGAAACAAAATCTCGACTTGGTTCTATGGACGGCTTTAGTACTGTTTTCAGCAACTCGCTGTGAGCCGGGATTCCCAACACCTTCGATACGGCCTGAAGGTCGGCGACGTTATCGGAGACAGCCAGCGCTGAGAGACGCCGCGCCGACCTACACCCCGCCAAGTCCAAGGCAACGGCCGTTTGCGCAAGTCCGTTTAGCTTGCACGCTCTGCGAACCACCTCCCTCAGATCTTCTCCACTTTGGAGTTCTGACGGAAGCACCAATCTCGGCTCTCGGATCGAGAAAACTACGGTCATCCCAGAAATCAGCATCCAGATGTTTCGTCACGGTCCGAATTAGCGCGTTTCCGTGGAGGTTTCGCGGCCGCGGCTTTTGAGACGGCCCTATCCACCAACAGCCTTCTTCTAGCTTCCTCCTCCGAGATCCGAGCTACTCGGAATGGATTGATGTCAACGAATCCGTTTGGGATAGCATAGGAATCCGTGGCCTTTTCAAGGTGTCTGATCTCGACGCGATCAGCACCTTCGATCCTGGCATAATCGGCCGCACGTTCCACGAGACGTGAGACCCTTCCACGCAAGCCTCCGCTGGCCGCATGGAGGCAGGGAATGCAGTACCCTTGTACGAAGTTGCTTCGCTTGGGGAATAACCCATGTTCCACCAGCTTGAGACCAAGCGTCGCGCAGTACTCGGTAAACAGCGGGTCATTCACCTTGAGGGGCTCGAGTGGCAGTTGGAGACTGATGCTGCTTATCTGGGTGTCGCTGAACACCCGCTCCTTAGCCTCCTCGGTCCCGACTAGAACGATAGGGCACCCTTGCTTTTTTGCGATACCTCGCAGAGCGTTGTGCATGTTAGTGGCATCGTCATCGGTTGCCTTCCGCATTCTGAGATTGTTCGTCTCATCAAAAATGATCAGCTCCGTCTTCTTGCCGGCAATGTATAGATGTAGTCGGTCAAGCAATTCCCAAGGCCGGCTTCCCTTGAGATAGAAAGGGCAGCCGAAAGCCTTTAGAAGCTGCTTGACGAACCCAAGGTAATTCGTCCCGGAATCGAGAGTTACCACAACCACGCGCAGCTCTGGATCGATCATGTCTGGCCATTCCTCGGAGCGCGGCCCCGGGAACCTTGTTTCCACGTACCAATTGAGCACCGTTGTCTTTCCCGCGTGCGACTTCCAGAAGATAGAGATGCAACTCGCTTCCGTTTTCGTGCCGCGCGGATCCTCCATCGCCGCACGCCTCGATTGTCTGAGCCTGTCGAAGTGATCATGGATCTCGTAGAGCGCCGGGTAACCGATGCGCATATGGCGGAACTCAACTTCGATGTCTTTCACGCTGCTCATGTGTCCGGTCCTCCAACTTCAGCGGCTAGTGTTTGGCGGCGGAAGATGATTGGTTCATCAAGCGGTCGAGGTACGCCTCGCTTTCCGCTAACGTCATCGCAAATCCGGGCTCCACACGCGTGACGGCCACAGGCTGGGACGGTCTAGCTCTCTCGGTTCGCTTTCTAGCCGGCGCGGCCTTTCTGGGCGTCTCTATCTCGACGATTCCATCGTCAAGCGAGAGTTCCTGAGGGATATTAATCTTGGCCAAGCCAAAGTCGGTCACCGGTATAATTGCGTCATACCTGCGGGCGTCCGGTGCAATGACGACAGCTCTTCCTCCTTCGAGCAGTCGCGCTGTCTTTTTTGCCGCCCGATGCTTCTGTTCCTTCACAAACTTCTGGAGCTTCTCATAATATTCTCGCAGGTATTTCGCCCGCAGCTCTGGGGGATAGTATTCGTCGAATATCTTCTCATTTTCCTTGCGCGCCGCCTTTGCAAAGGCAAACGAGACCGGCGTGATCGCAAGCAAGGGATCGTGGTTGGGAAGCTCGACCACCTGATTGTTCGCATGATCGATTATGCCGATCGAGCTTACGTCGCTGCCCTTCCAAAGGACGGTGACCTCGACCTTGGCGGATCTTCCCTTCTTGGTTTTTGCTTTCGCCGCGTAGGTATCGAGTAGCTTTGTGACAAGTTCGGGATGGTGATAGCGATGTCCATTAAACCTGACACCAGTCCGGCGAAGTATCGCGGTTGATCGGCGGCGCACGAGAATATCCAATAGCCGTATATCATCCACGATGGCTCGGCCGTACTTTCTAATCCCGTTTGCAAAACGATAGCCAGGAGGCTCGTTCGTACCCTTGTGCGGGAGCATGTGGTGCTCGGTAACGAGCCTATGGGTGACGAAGTTATCGATTTCATCGAGGTTCATCATCGCGAATTTCTGGTAGTCGGCAGAGTTGACCGTCGGATCATCGATGGAGAACCCGCCCGGCAGGGTCGCCATCACCCGTTTAACCGTTCCAATCGCCCGTTCGACGATCGATTTCCACTCGGGGGACGCCAGCGCAGCATATTCGATCCCAATCTTCATGCCCAGAAGGCCGCGCTGCACGCTGTCGGTGACATGCACACGCAGATTGTCGAGTACCACGGTCTGCGGCTTGCCAAATCCGTCGGTGGCATCGTGAAGGTCTGGAAACCGCTCTTTCCAGGATACTTTCGGGGTCATGACCATCTTCAGGCAGGCCATGAAGGTATCGATGCTTGGGGGTTCGAACGTTAGGATCAATCCAAGGGTCTTACGACTATAGACATCGATCGCATAAACCACCTGGACCCGCTTGGATGTCAGCACCTCCCTTTCGCCCGGTTCGGTGTCGCTTTCTGTCAGTTCGCCAATCGGTAAATGAGCCTCGCGGCGTTTAACGGCTGACCAGATGTTTCCCTCGGTCTGATCGATAATGACGACCTGCAGCGGAGCGATGGCATCTTGAGGGGTGATCGTGCCTTTCCATTCTTTGTTCGCCTCGCGCTCGCCGAAGAGCTTTGAAATGCTCTCCCGATTGGTCGCTTCCTTTTTCCAGTTCCGGAAGCATCTCAGGGTAGGAGGAGTCTGGCGCTTGTCCTTGGGAATTCCTTCTCCATGATCGCGCCCAAGATAAAATTGACCGAAAAACCATCTGTAGGCATCGCCTACGCTAGGCATGGATCCAGAGAGGATCTTTCCAATTGCTTCGTCGGCATCATGATATACCCAGGTCGGCCAGATGCCCTTGTTCCGAACAGTCCCCGTCTTGTATAGGCAATCAGCCAAGCTTACTTGCTCAGTTCTGCCGTAAACGATCTTTCTGATCGTAGAGGCCGAGGGCGTCCATTCTCCTAGACCCCGGCTCTTGGCTGCATCATGCCATAAATCGATGAAATTAGTCAGATCATCGTCCGTCTTCGTATATTCACGATTCCTCTTTCGCTGGTTTATGTAATGATTGGCATAGAACTGTTTCGTTGCTGCGGCGGTTACGGCTTCGTTCAACTCTTCCCAGTCTTCGATCTCGCCAACGGTTACGTCCCTGCCCTCAGGTTTAAACAGGGACAGCAAGTGCCTTGCTGAAAGAACACTCAATCTTTGGCCGCGTTTAGCTGTTCGGACGATGTTTCCATTCGCGTGCTCGATGGCAAACTCCGTGCACTCGATAGTCTCCTGCTCGCCGCGGGGATATCGGCGCAAGGTGATGAAACTATCTTGGAATTGCGTTACGGCAAATTCGCCCGGCGGGTCGACTGCAAGCAGGAGAAATCTGTCGTCAACGGAAACATCGAGCATTTTTCTAACCTCCCCGCCTTATCCAAACTGGTGTCAGAGTGTGCAAGCCGGCCCTCAGATCGATGCAGACGAATTCCTTGTAATGTAGTGCCTTCACCATCCGCTCGCCGGACGGTTGCCCGCCCAGCTCTTTGCTCAATTTGCCAAAGGAGATGGAGCGATTGTCGCCAAACGCTCGGGAACACCGCGCTTTATCCAAGGGCCCCACTCTGTCGTGAGCCGCGAGTGCCAATTCAGTCACTAACGCAGTAAGACGCTTGTCGACGTGCATGCTACGCTTAAGCAAGAATAGATCCTGGCCGACGTGGGCATAGATCGACGCCACCATCTCGCGCTTAACCTGATCGACGTCATCGTCCAGGCTCTTGTCGTCATCCGATTTCAACTCGAGTGTGACCTCCACCGCGTCGCTACGCCGTAGCACCTTGCAGAACGGTGCGGCCACGATCTCGTGGAGGGGCCGCCCGGCAGCAAGTTCGTCGCGAAATGAATGATGAACCCAGACCGTTACATCAGGGGTATACCTAAACTGCTTTCTGATGCCTCGAACGCCAAAAAAGAGAGAGAGAGGTTGTGAGACCACTTCCGCCACCCGCGGGCAGGCCGCAAGCATCTTGAGCACCACCAGTTCGACAGGCCTCGATTCCCAAGGCAAACCTAGATGTCGGCATTTGTTCAAGGGTGTAAGGCCGACCACCTGGGTTCGATGTCCGTTCGCAATCCAACGCACGGGCGATCCATCTTTTGATCTCGCGAACACGAAATACTCGATCACATAGTCATCATTTGCACCCGACCTTTTCGCAGCTTCAGAATTCATCACTTTGTTCCTTCAAGGCGCGGATTTCAGCGGGACTGCTGAGTGGAGTGGATAGGAAACTTTTATCCCCTGGCGTGAAACCCAGTCCTGGAAGCTCGCATCACCGATGAGATCCATGTCGGACGTAATGATCCAACTGGGTGCGCCGGTTAAGGCTAGAGCATTCTCCAGCAGACCTATGACCGTCTCGGTGGATTTGCTCTTGACGGTAACGCCGGCAAGAACGGTGCGTGTGACCTCATCAAGGACACAATAAGAAACCGGTTGAATCCCTTTCACCCACAGAGCCAGTCGGTAAACCCCGATGCACCAGACCGACTTGCGGCCGGCATCAAGTGGGCCGGCGGACGGGCTATTCGACGCAGCCATCGACAAACACCCCGCTTGAGACCGGGCCCGGACAAATGGCGGTAGAGATTTATCGACCGATGCTTTCCAATCCTTGCCGGGATCCAAGATCCACCAGCGAGATAGGTCCGTTAGCGCGCCCCACTTATCTGCCGCGAAACATGAGACTTCCGCCATCGGGAGCGATGCAGGTCGACGTCCTTGTTTCGCGACCGTGTGATCGATCGCCGCAGAACTTGGAGAGAGTCCGCGGAACTTCACCGCCCTCGCAGTCAGCAATCTGCGCACAACATCGCCGTGAAAATAGATCTTCGTCGAAGTATGACACATTTTCTGCCCTTTCTTATCAGGAACTAACTAGATTCTTTTCTGGAACCATCTAGTGTTCCAAATGCAGCAATTCGAATTCATGACGGATGAAACCTTAAAGGCCGACGACAGTCACAAGGACTCGCTGAAAGTGACTGATCCGCCCCAGACAGGCTCCGACGCGCCCCCGCGTATCAATCCTCACCAGCCTCAGCAGCATGGTCCATTAGACATCGAATCCTTGCGAGCCACGGACCGGCTTCCGCTTTGTCACCGACCCTTGAAAAGGTGGGAAACGTCATCAAATACGAGCATCTCGATCTCCTCAATCGTCGTTGGCCGCAAAGTTGAAAGCCCCCTGTCGTCGAATTTTTCCGGGGATGACAAACACCGACACATCTCCTTGCTACGCAGTCCGGGAGCACCTGGATCGACCGCGGTTCTTCCATCGCCAGTTGACGAACTTTCACAAGCTTGCTGTTCACTGCTCGATACTTCTAGCGAACTCGCCATCGAGGTACGGGAGGACACAACGTCGGATCCATGCGGCCGGTTGGCGATTAAAAACCTAGCGACAGATTCCAGCAGGACGCTGTAAAAACTTCTGTTAGGATGCATGTCTGACCCCCTTTATGGGATTCAATTCAACGAAGATGAGATTTCAAAGGACTCGCAACAAAAAACGCACCAGCTTCATTCACAAGCTTTTAGTCCACAGAACAGGACGACCGGACTGACCGGAGTTCTAAAAATCGAGTGCTCCAAGACGCCCTCAAAGTTAAAGCGTCGGCTTAGGTGCAATGAGCAACTACTTGTGATTATTAAACTCCCGTTCAGTGCAGTATTCCGAAGACCACCCGTTTTGCCGATTCCTCCACTTGCGGGCTTGGCCTTTGTTGCGCTGTCCATACTCCGCATGAGCGTTTGGAACGGACCAATCGAACGCGACCAGGGATCTCAACCCTAGTACGGGGACTAGACTGATGTTAGAAATAGCTGACTGCTTCGGAACGAAACTTGAAACGCTTTACAAGGCTAAACCAGCAACTCGTCGGCGGGTTGCGACCCCGCTTGAAGATACAGCTAACGCGATTCTCGGAGTTTGAGAATAGTCTAATTGGGGTACAAACAGGAATGTTGGGGTCAGTAACATGAACCTAGAAAACCGAACCGAAAACGTAGACCTCGGCGTAGTCGAACGCATAAAGACGGCAATTGAGGCCGAACAGCGGATTATCGATGAATGCACGGCGAGGATGAGGCGTTATCGCGCCGCCTTGAACGCCCTCACGGGGCCTCAACCGACGTCGCTTCCGCTAAATACAGATGCCCCGATTGTCGCCCGGCGGGTTCACATGGGAAGCACCGCCCACATGTTGCGGAAGCAGGTTGCCCAACTTCTTTTGGAGCAACAGAAGCCCCTGTCGCGCGCCGAGATACTCTCTGGCCTTGCAGCAAAAGGGATCACATTGGACGTAAAGGACCCCGGAAAGCGGATCAGTAAGGTGATGTGGGACGCAAAAGAGTTTCAGCACCTGCCGACCGGGTACTGGTTTGCCGAGCATGCAGATCAACCGGGTCCAGACGAAGATCAAAAGTAGCTGGAGATGCATTCCACCGGATGAGGCCTGCCAAATCCAGCCTCCTCGTGCGGCTTCCGGCGGAAACCGCTCCATCCAACGTAGGACCGCCAAGGGTGACTACCTCGCGTCATCCTTTGCCTGATACGCCCCCACCGCTTTTTTGTTGTTCGCGGCGGTCCCCGCCGACTTTCAATTCAATTGTCCAATGGAGCTCCCGCAGCGACAAATGATGCTCCGCATTGTCACTTGGACAGCCGTGACTATTTTTGTCCATCCGCTGCATCTCTCCCTGGGACTGCCAGCAGCCGGCGTTTCCAAGGACGGAATCTGATCGATCAAGTGCCACCATGTCACCATCCCAAAGTTTCCCCGGCCGATCGCCCTCCACTTAAAATCGAACAGAAAACAAAATATCGACATAAATGGAGGACTGGTGGACTCCTACTCACTACCATGGTAATCGACCAAATGCGCTTCCGTCACCATTCCTCCTTGGCGCGGATACCTTGTCGGCCCGATCCCTTGGCAGTCGTAGGGGGATTTGCCGCTGTCCCAGGACCGCAATGTCGGTCCTCAGATGCGAACGTTGCCTAACACCCGCGAAACCGTGTCCGGCGCCCAGAACGATCACAATTTGGAGTACTGACATGAGCCTCGCACTAACCCTTAGAACGTTGCCTCAAATCGCCGCTACCGCGTCGGTTCCGAACTATAATCCGTCAACATTGTCTGCCGGAATCATGCACTTCGGCGTTGGCAATTTTCATCGTGCTCACCAGGCAGTCTACCTCGACGATCTGTTTCGCTTAGGATTGGATCACGACTGGGCCATCATTGGTGCAGGCGTGCTACCATCCGACGCCATCATGCGGGAAAAGCTGGCCGAGCAAGGATTTCTCACAACTGTCGTCGAGCAGGAAAGAGAGCGAAGCCAAGCCCGCGTCTCTGCTCCAATGATCGACATGTTGGTCGCTGATGACGCCGCTGAGATCATTGCCACGCTGGCCAACCCACAGATCAGGATCGTCTCGATGACGATCACGGAGGGTGGATATTTCATCGATGCATCCGGAAAATTCTTCGATAAACACCCTGCGATCGTTTGGGACGGTGCAAATCCGTCGCTTCCACGAACCGTCTTCGGATTGATTGTTGCGGGATTGAAGCGCCGTAGAGAGCAGAATGTCACCCCTTTCACGATCATGTCCTGCGACAACATTCCACACAATGGAGTGGTAACCAAGAATGCCGTGATCGGAACAGCGCGGCATTCCGATCCGGGTCTAGCAGACTGGATCGAGCAGAACGTCGCGTTCCCAAGTTCAATGGTCGATCGGATTACCCCCGCGACGAGCGAGCGTGAAAGGTCACACTGCGAAAAGACTTTCGGCATCCGCGACAACTGGCCGGTCTATTGCGAAGGATTCAAACAGTGGGTCCTTGAGGACAAGTTTACAGCCGGTCGGCCAGCGCTCGATAAAGTCGGCGTGAAGTTTGTGCCAGACGTAACGCCCTACGAACACATGAAGATCCGTATTCTCAACGGCGGCCATGCCGCGATCGCCTACCCTGCAGCGCTCCTAGACATCGAGTACGTGCACGAAGCAATGGAAGATCCGGACATCTGCGCGTTCCTCCGGAAGCTCGAAAGAGATGAGATTATCCCCGTCATCCCTCCCGTCCCGAACACCAGCCTCGGGGACTATTACGAAATTATCGAACGCCGCTTTTCGAACCCCAAGATCGCCGATACGATCCCGCGCTTGGCACATGATGGATCCAACCGCCAGCCGAAGTTCATATTGCCCTCAACTGCCGACAATCTCGCCGCTGGCAGGGACGTTACTGGCTTGGCGCTAGTATCCGCGCTGTGGTGCCGTTACCTAGCTGGAAAGACTGACAGTAACCGTTCGATAAACGCGACGGACACCAACCTGCAGCGCATTCAGGCGGCCGCACTAGCAGCGGCAAATGATATCGACGAGTTTCTCGGCCTTGCGGACGTTTTCGGCACTGTGGGCAAGTCTCCAGTCTTCCGCAAAAAATTCGCCTCAGCGTTCGCTAGCCTTCGTGCAATTAAGACGCGGAGGACACTCCAACTGTACGCCGCGGGCAACCTCTAAAGGAGAAGCCCCCTCGCCGCGATTATATTCCCGCAAGAGGAGCGCTCTCGGCGTGTTCCCGAGACGGTAGAAATCTGATCTATCGAGAAGCCATGGTCCCTGTCGCCTGCTTGCAATGGGCCTAAGCGACAGGCCCAGCCCGGTTGTTCGGGGCCGAGACCACACGCCCGGCCAACCAATGTTGACAGAGTTCGCTTCTATAGCTGTCGGACGGATCCACGCATGACAAGCTCCGCCTTCAGTTTGAATGACTCCCGGAAGGTGCTGTCTTCCATCTTGCGAAGCAGCAGCCTAACCGCCATCGACCCCAACGCTTCAACCGGGCGCCTTATGACCGAAATCGGTGGATTGAACACACGCGCCCAAGGCGCATCGTCGAAAGCAATGATCGAGAGATCACTACCTATCACCATCCCGAGATTGTTTGCCGCCTGAACCACGCCAAGCGCCATTTCCTCATTGGTGGCCAGGATTGCTGTGGGGCGGTATTCTTCCTGCAAGATCTCGAGCGCAGCTTGGCTCGCAGTGTCGACGTTACCTCTGCTGAAGCGAACCCATGCACCATTTCGCGAGGAGTGTGGCATTGCTTCCAGCGCTCCGCTGTACCGCTCGTGGACCGTTGAGACAACAGCGTCCGGAAGTGCCGGACTATATTCCCTGACCTGCGCGGTTGCGACCAGCAGGCCGATTTTCGTGTGGCCGAGCCTCTCGAGCTCTTGGATCGCCCCTTGCGCGGCCGCAAAATCATCCGAGATGACATAGTCGATGTCGTCGGCGTCGACATATCGGTCCAGCAGGACCAGTGGAACTTCGGGATCCCCGCCTCCTTTCAGGTGAGCGATGTCGGTCCTGGAAGCGGGAACGACGATGAGTCCATCGACCCTCTTTTCCGTGAGCACACGGACGGCATCCCGCTCGCGTTCAATGTCGTCATCAGTGTTCAGCACGAGGATTTGATATCCGGCACCGGAAGCCGTCTCTATGATCGCCCGGATGGCCGTGTTGAAGAACGAGTTTGCAATGTCGGCGACGACGACACCAATGGTAAGGCTCCGTCCCGAACGCATCGAGCGCGCAAGCTCGTTCACACGGTAGTTCAGTTCGTTCGCCGCGGCGAGGACGCGTTCTCTCGTGGCATCGGTGACAAGCCCATATCCGCCCAGCGCGCGGGCGGCGGTCGCTCGCGAGACCTTCGCGAGCTTCGCGACGTCGACCAGTCTGGCAGCCCTGTCGCTCGGGGGTGGCTCCATGTCTTGCTCCGCTTTCCTGTTACGCCGCGTCGGCTCGCCCTCCAGCGACCTTTTCTCTACCCGAGGATTAGTTCCGCACCGGGATTCCGGCAAGTCGCCGCTGCAACTTTCATCGCGTCGACCAGGGAGGCTTCCCATTGCCTTTCCGCTCTCGGGAAGCCCCGCTCCACGATCCCGGAGATGACCGTCGCCAGCATCGCGTCACCAGCTCCCATCGTGTCCAAGATGTCACCTGCCACATCAGCCACCGGCACCGCCACGCTCATCCCCGAGCGGTCGATGACTCTCGCTCCGCCTGCCCCGTGCGAAACAAGGATGGTTCCGACTCCCAGGGAGAACAGATGCGTGGCGACATCCTCCCAGCCGGAATCGAAGAGAATCCGGATGTCCTCGTCGCTCACCTTCACGATCTCGGCGGTAGACAGAATGGATTCGACTCCCCGCCGGTAGGCCGCGATGTCGGGGATGAGGAGAGGGCGGGGATTGGGATCGACAACCCGCACACCGCGGACCCGCTGCAAGGTTCTTCCAAGATTGGAGGCCTCGGCACCGTTGTCGAACGGGAACGAGTTCACGGCGATCACGGCTGCTTCCTCCATGGCCTGAACCGCGGCGGCATCGAAGAGGATGCGGCGGCGGTACATGGCCGGATTGAACGAGTATGCAGGTTCGCCGTGCTTCCTTGTGGAGACGGCGACGCCCGTCGGGTCGACCGTCGGCGTCCTGACGATTTTCACGCCGCGCTCGCGGGCATACCTGAGGAGAAGCGCCCCTTCGCGATCCTGCCCAACTCGTGTGATCAGTATCGAGGCTAGTCCAAACTTGGCGACACCGACTGCCAGGTTCAGAGCCGCGCCACCTGGCAGGCGGCGCGGCTCTTCGCCCTCGATGCGCACTTCGTCGATGATGCAATCACCGACCGTGACGACGGGTTTCATTGAATGCTCATTGAAGGTTGGTATGGCGATAGGCCATTGTCTGATGAGGATCTTCCAGGGTGCCGGCGATTTCCAGCACCGCGGCGTCGAGGGCAAGCAGGCTGCTCTGCTCGAACAGGCTGCCGCCGAACTGTTTCGTTTCGTTCACCGGGATCGGAAGTACGACATCGGCAATCTTGGCCAGTGTACCGTTGGGTTTATGGGTCAGTGTTACCACGACGGCGCCTTCGGACTTTGCGATCTTCGCATAACTCAGGCTGACTGGCGTCTCGCCAGATCCACTGATGATCAGCAAGCCATCCCCGGACCTGATCGACGGCGCCGTTACTTCGCCTACGAAGTGGACATTGCGCCCAAGGTGCATAAAGCGCATCGCCGCCATTTGGGCCGCCAGCCCGGACCTCCCCTGACCCGAGAAGAACCAGCGCCTCCTCGTATCCCGGAACGCGTCCACCACCTCCGAGAACGCCGACGGATCGATCCGCTCGAGAAGTTCCGTTACTTCCTGTCCCACGGCCAGCCAAGGTTTTGTTCCGGCAGACGTTGCTTTATCCATGATGCTACCTCTTTGGGGTTTTCAGATTCAGTGATTGCGCTTCCGACGACGAGAATTTCGGGCTTTACGGCGATGACGGAGTCCAACGTCGCCGGACCAATGCCTCCGGCCAGCGAAACGCGGTGCCCGCGGGCGTGCATCGCGGAGACGGCGTCGATGTGGCTGGTCGAATTGTCACCGGCTAGACGCGCGTCAGTGGGGGAATGGACCGCGATGTAGGCGACGCTCTCCGGGAGGACGATGTCCATGGAAAGAAAGGTAGCCTTCCCCGACTCCGTGATGGTGTCGACGATTACCGAGCCTCCGAACTTCGCGGCGCATTGGCTGACGACATTGATGGTCGCCTGGGATGCGCATGAGAGCACCGTCATGAACGCAGCGCCAGCGCCGAAGACCATGTCTGCCTCCAGCATGCCGCCGTCGACCGTCTTCGTGTCGGCGAGGACCGGAATATCCGGGCAGATCTCGCGGACAGTCGTGATTGCGGCGACGCCGAAGCGCTTCAGGACGGGGGTGCCCACTTCGATGATATCTGCGACTCCGCGCAGGCTTGGAAGGATTCCCATATGTTCAGGCTTGTCGATGGCCACCTGTAGAAGCATGCCAAGTTTCCTTATTGTTGTGAGAGGCCGGTGATCGCCTTGAGCAGCGTATCCGGCGTGTAGGTTGATGAAGGCGCATCGGCGACGACCCGTCCCAGACGCAGAACGACGATCCGATCGGTGACCTCAAGGACATGCGGCAAGGTGTGGGAGATAAAGATCACGCCGAACCCCTTCGATTTGGCCTCGCGGATAACTTCAAGCACCTCGCCCGCCTGCCGCGCCCCAAGGTGGTTTGTCGGCTCGTCGAGGATGATCACCTTATTCGCCCACGCGACAGCCCGCCCGATCGCGACGGCCTGGCGCTGTCCTCCCGACAGACGCGCGACCGGCCGGTTGCTCGCCGGGACGGCGATGCCGACGCGCTCGAGCTCGCTCTGAGCCTGCTTGCGCATAGCCTTCTCGTCCAGGAATCCCAGCCTTCCCAGAACTCCCTTGCGGAGGATTTCGCGTCCAAGGAAGACGTTTGCGGAGACGGTCAGATCGGGGGCGATCCCGGAGTCCTGGTAGAGTGTCTCCACTCCCGCCTCCATAGCGTCGTGGGGGGACTTCCATGACCGCCTCTCACCCTGAAGATAGATCTCGCCGGAGTCCGGTTCATGTGCTCCTGAAAGGACTTTCACGAGCGTGGACTTCCCTGCTCCGTTGTCTCCGACCAGACCCACCACTTCCCCGGCGTGCAGCGAAAAGTTCACCCCGTCGAGCGCCACCACCCCCCCGTAGCGCTTACCGACACCACGGACCTCGTACAATGCCGTCGATGTCATGAGCGGCTCCCTCCAAGGCTGAGACCCTGCGCCCAGACAGCGACGGCAATGAGAGCCGCGACGACGATCTGCTGCCAGTTCGGTTGCACACCAATCAGGATCAAACCACTGAGAACAGCCGTGGTAATCAGGGCGCCCACAACGACACCGGTGAGCTTGCCGCTTCCTCCCTGGAGGCTCATTCCTCCAATCACCGCCGCCGCGATCGCACTCAATTCCCCGCCGCGCCCGGAAAGCGGTGAGCCTGAACCGAGACGGAAGTAGACAAAAGCGCCCGCAAGAGCGGAAAGGACTCCGGAAATAAGGTAGATCTTTACCAGATGCCTTTCGACCGCGATCCCGGCGCCGCGAGCGGCGAAAGGATTCGAGCCGATGGCGTATGTCCAGCGGCCGAACCGGGCTCGGGACAGGAACGCCCAGGATACAAGGATCGCCAGAAAGACGACGACAACCGGCACCGTAAGCGCTCCGAAGTAGGTTGCGTTTCCGAGCAGGATGACCTCCTTAGGTGCGCCGGCGATCTGGGTCCCACCAGTTAAAACAAGGCTCATTCCCGCAGCCGCTCCCATCGTCGCGAGAGTGGCGACGAAGGGAACCAGTCGGAAGTACGTGATTAGTAGTCCATTGATCAGGCCGACCACGACGCCGACCCCCATCGCCGCCGACATTCCCAGAGCGATCGCAACCCATGGATCCACGCCAACGGAGTTCGCCGCCCGGATGGTCAAGGCCATTGATACGCCCGAAAGCCCCAGCACCGAACCAACTGAAAGATCGATGCCTCGCGACGCGATCACGAATGTCTGACCAATTGCCATCAGAACAACAGGAGAGAAATCCTGCAACACATTCGCCATCGCTCGGACCGAGAAAAACCTCGGATTGACCGCCGTGAACGCCACGACCATGACGAAAAATAGCATCAGCAAGATCACGTCCTGCCTTCGCACTACATCCCTAAGCCCATGGGGCATCGCTTTCGCTTCCATATCGCGAGACATCTTCCTAGACAGTTGTTGGATTGGATGGCTTCAGTCCGAGTAGACGTTTGCCTTGGTGGTCTCGAAGTTCTCCTTGGTCATCACCACGTTGGGGATCACCACGGACTTCTCGATCTTGTCGGTCCCCTCGCCTGTCAGCTTCGCCTTGGCATACTCAAGGGCAAGTTCCGCCTCTTTCGCCGGCTGCTGCACTACGAGCGCGGTGAACACTCCATCCTGTAGAGCTTCGACCTGTGCCTTGTAAGCATCGTATCCAATCAGCTTGACCTTCCCGACCACGTTGCTGTTGCGCAGTGCGGCAACCGCACCGGTGCCACTGGTTCCATCAATGGCAAAGATCCCGGCGAGATCCGGGTGGTTCAGCAACACGGTATTGATTGCAGACGTCGCGTTCGCCGGCTGGCTGTTGGCATACTCGATCCCGACGATCTCGACGTCCGGGTAGTTTGCCTTCAGCTCTTCGCGGAATCCTTGTTCGCGAAGGGTGTTGGTCGTGGCGCTCGGCGAGCCCGACATGATGAACACCTTGCCCTTCTTGCCAATCTGTTCGGCGAGCGTCTTCGCGGCCTGCCGTCCGCCATCGACGTTGTCGCCCGTGATGTGTGAAGTTAGATAGCTCTGGTCGGTAACGGTGGTGTCGACCGTGATCACCGGGATGTTCCCAGCCTCGGCGCGCGTGACGCTCGGCTGCAGCGAATCCGGATCAGTCGGCACGAGAACGAGTGCGTCGACATTTTGAGCAAGCGCAGCGTCGACGAAGGGCATCTGGGTCTGCGGCGAGTATTCAGACGCGCTTCCCTGCCAAACGAGTTCGATGCCTAACTTGTCAGCGGCGGCCCGCGCTCCCTTCTCCATCGACAGGAAGAACGGGTCGGAAGCGATGCCCGGAATGAAGGCGACAGTGAACTTCTTCTCCTGCGCATGCGCCGCGCAATTGAGCGCGATGAGCGATACGGCGGCCATGGCAAAAATCTTACGAAAACGGCTCATTTTCTCTCCTCCTATGAAATGAGATCGATCTCATTGGCGAAAATAGAGATGTTTTGACAGGAGTCAAGGCGATTCACTTCCGACTTAAATGCCGGGGATTATCTGGCCGCCGCCGTTCCGACGACGCAATCGCCGCGCCCGGTCCATTGTTCAGCGGTCGCAGACCCAGCAGTTGATTGACTACCATGGTACACCAAGGTAGAGATTCCGGGTGGGAGGAGTGAAGAATGACGGAGTTTGTTTGGCGGGGTCTTTCACCGCCCTGCTGGCCTGCACCACAGCGCGGGTAGCGGAAGGCTGCGGCGTGCAGAAACTTCGTTTCGGCCTCCGGAAGTACGGCTTCCCGGTCGCGCTGATCTTTCGCTACACGCCGCATTCTTCGAACTCGCAGGTCAAATCATCTCCACAAAAATGGGAGGCGCCTTTGCGTGGTCGATCCCAGAGAATATCCCCATCTGACGCGGTCACCTTGATGACCGGCGCAAACACCCCGCAGGAGGTTGTCCCAACATGATACCCACTGTTGCTTCGCTCGCCGACGAGGTCGTTCGCCGAGCTCAAGGACTCGATCGTATTCTGGTCGGCATCGCAGGCCCTCCCGGAGCGGGAAAGACCACCCTTGCCGACGCGTTGCGGGACGAGCTAGCCGTACGAGGAGAGCGCGCGGCAGTCCTTCCGATGGATGGCTTCCACATGGACAACGCACTGCTTGATCAGCGCGGCCTACTCAAGGTCAAAGGCGCCCCCGAGACCTTCGACGTCCGAGGACTCTCTGATGTCGTCCGGGCGCTCGCGGTTGCCAATGAGGACGTCCTGGTTCCCATCTTCGATCGTTCCCGCGAAATTGCGATCGCAGCCGCACGAAACATCGCGCTGGACACGAGGATCATTCTCGTCGAAGGCAACTACTTGCTTCTGAACGAGACTCCGTGGAACGTCTTGGACGGTGTGTTTCACCTGACCATCTTTGTGGGTCCTGCCTACCAAGTCCTTGAGTCCCGGCTGCGTCACCGCTGGATTCAGTACGGCTATGACGAAGCAGCGATCGCCGCAAAGCTTTACGAAAACGATCTTCCAAACGGGAAGCGCATTATCGAAAATTCGCGGAAGGCGGATTTCGTCATCGAGGAATTCGAAATCGGGAAGTGATTGGATCCTGCAGTCCGGATGGCGGACGAACCCGAGGTCGTCATGGTCTACGCCACGGCGCGTTTCCGGCAATCGCTAAGTGACCCTTGGACAGTACACGAGCGCACGGAAACGGCATAAGCAGTTCGCCACACCTTCCCTGCTCGGAACGCCATCGCGGTAGAGACAATGCTTGCAACCGGATTGGATTGTGCTGAAATCGTCGGGCCGAGGTCGAACGCCGCCCGGCAAGGCTCGACGCCTACCGCCAGGTGGCGGCCATTCCACGGCGAGCCTTTCCGGCCTCTATTGCTGACCCAAAGCATCAGTGACGGGAAGTCGGCGCGATTCCATTCCAGGACGGTCTGCCAGCCCTCTTCCAGCCGATCCAGGGTGACCCTTCCTGAAGCGTTCGGTACAAGTACGCGGCATTCGGCCGGCTCGGCGAGTGGCAGGCTGGTCAGATCGATTTCCGAACCGTCTCGACAAATGACACCCGCAAGGTTTGGCGAGACGTCGTCGACAAGGAGAGGACAAGGATCCGGATCAGATCCGAGAGGATGAGACCAGACGGTGTCGTGCGGCCCGATGTTCAGTCGCGCCGATCCGGGCTTTAGCGGCAAGCTCAGAATGGGATGGAGAGCGATAGGCAAGAGACAGTCACGCCTCGGCAGCACCTCCAGTTCCAATCGTATCCCAGCATTGGCCGGTCGGAGCCGTCGTCGGAGGGATTCGATTGGCGAATCGTCGGGGTACCTAATTTCCCCAACAAGCCCGCCATTCTCCTTGATGACCGTCCAATCGTGATTTGAGCCGTATCCGTGGGCGGGCACCTCCACACCGGAGGCAGGTGGCCAGCCCGAGGGCAGCCTCCCGGCATCCTCGGTGCCGAACGGAACACAAGGCCACTCTCCGCGCATGCTGCGCAGTATCCCTGGCAGGCTGGGCGAATCCGGCTCCTCGACCCAAGGCGCCGTCGCCAAAGGCTCCACGTATCGACCGTCGGGCAGCCGCAATCGCAAGCCGTCCACCATGCCGCCAAGCGCTTGAAGGCCTGCTTCGCCTTCCTTCCAAATGAGACGAGGTGTCATCGATGTTCCGTTCGGCGCGTAGAGCCGTCTTTGTGTCAATCTTGAGCGAAAGTTCAGAAGGCCGAACGACCTTCAATGTAACTTCAGACGCGGCCGTATGACCCGGTTCACGTGGCCCACGAGTATCAGCGCCAAACCTTTTGCCCAGCCGTGGATCGCAAGCAAATGCATACGATACAACGAAAGATACACGACGCGCGCGAGCCGTCCTTCTATCGCCATCCGTCCGCCGACCAGGTTTCCCATCAGGCTTCCTACCGTTGAGAACCGACTGAGCGACACGAGGGAGCCCTTGTCGCGGTATTCAAACCTCTCGAGGTCTCTTGCGGAAACGATTCCAAGAAGGTTGCGATAGACGGTCGCCGCCATTTGATGAGCCGCCTGAGCCCTCGGCGGTATGGGACGTTCTTGTCCAGCCGGAACCAGATAGCAGCAGTCACCCATCGCAAACACACGCTCGTCCAATGTCGTCTGGAGTGTCGGCCGGACTATGAGCTGGTTGCTTCGCGAGACCTCAAGCCCATCAAGATCCCCAAGGACTCCGGCGCCACGGACGCCTGCTGCCCAGACCATGATGTCGGCAGGCACCTGGCAACCCGAATTCAAGGACAAACCTTCCTGTGTTGCCGCTGTCACGCAGGTGCCGACCAGGATCCGGACGCCAAGCGCCTCCAACTCCGCATGCGCAGCGTTCGCCAGCGGCTCAGGAAGAGCTGGAAGGATTCGTGGCCCTGCTTCGATTAGCGTCACGCGCAGGCGGGATTCGTCGAACACCTCCAGCCCGTAGTGTTTGAGTGCCGACGCCGAATTGTAGAGCTCGGCGGCAAGCTCTACTCCCGTCGCGCCGGCTCCGACGATGGCAACATCGACGAAGGCGTCGGCAGCGGGGTCGGCGGTCATGGTCCGCGAAACCCTTAGGCAATGATTGAGAAGCTTTTGCCGGAATCGGTCGGCCTGGGCGCGGTCCTCCAGAAACAGGCACTGGTCTTTGACCCCCGGGGTGCCGAAATCGTTCGAGACCGATCCTATCGCGATCACAAGGTAGTCGTAGCGCAGGCGATGCCGGCTGATCAGCTCAGTGCCGTCGTCGTCGTGAAGCGGCGCAACGACGACCTGCCGTGAAGCACGATCGATCGACTCCAGGGAGCCGTAGAAGAAGCGGTATCCCCAGCGATGCCCGTGACTGCGATAACCGACCTCGTCGAGGTTCGCATCGAGAGAGCCGGCGGCGACTTCATGGAGAAGTGGCTTCCAGATGTGAGTGCGGTTTCGTTCAACCAGGATTACGTCAAAGTCATCGCGGCCGAGCTTTGCTCCAAGCCGCCGGACCAGCTCGAGTCCGCCTGCCCCGCCACCAACAACGACGATTTGGGTCTTCATGCCGGACGCTCCTGCTTTCAATGGCCGCGTAATGTGATTTTTGGTTGAAGCGGCCGGCATGCCGCGGATGGTCCGCGACATGCCTCGCGATTCACTCCGCAGTCGGATTGAGCAGGTGCTTGTGACGTGGCTCTCCCATGTTTGCGGTGGTAATCAGATTGGCCCCGGTGTCGACATTCTTCTCGATATGCTCGTCCTTGGAGGCTGCATAGGCCGCCTTCACGCCGTCGTAGCCCATGCGGAAAGGATCCTGAACGATCAGGCCATCGATCACGCCACCGGCCAGGAAGCCGACGGTCTTGTCATCGCTATCGAATCCGATCAGCGCGACCTTGTCCTGATAGTTGTTCTCCGCGATCGACTGGCCCGCGCCCTGCGACATCTGGAGGTTCGTGACGAAGATGCCCTTCAAATCGGGTTTTGCCACCAGAAGGTCCGTGGTCATGTTCAGCCCCGTTGTGGGCTGACCGTCAGCGACCTTGTCGGAGTAGAGCTTCAGTTTGGGATACTTGGTGGACAACTCCTCGCGGAAGCCGCGTGCTCTCGCCTCGTCGGAGCCTGAACCAGCATTGGCAACGATCAGTGCAACATCACCCTCGACTTTTCCGCCATTGGCTGAAGCGATCGCTGCCGCCAGACCATCGGCCGCCAGCCTGCCGCCCTGCTCGTTGTCTGTCGTCAGAAACGAAGCGAAAGCCTTCGAGTTTGCAGGAGAATCAATCCCGACGACTGGAAGCGAGCCAGCCGCCTGATCGATCGGCCCGCCGAGGGCGGTGTACTCGATCGGTGCTATCACGACAGCGGTGGCTCCGCTCGAAACGGCGTTCTCGAGCAGGGCGATCTGGCCGTTGATGTCGCTCTCCGACTGAACGCCGAACTCGGGAACGTTGATGCCAAGTTCCGTTTTGGCCTTGCGGGCGCCGGCCAGGACGGTCTGCCAGTACGACGAGGTAATGTCGCGGACGATTACCGGGATCGTGACGTCCTGGGCGCTGGCGCCGCCGGACGTGCCCGACGCGACGGCGAGACCTAGAACGCTCGCGACGAGAAGCGACCGGCTGCTTGTACGATGACGTGAAAACTTCATAACTCTCTTTCCTTCGTTTCAAATGGCAACAGAATGGTGTCCCGCGCGATCGTCGCGCGCGAGCCAGGGCTGAACTTTCTGAATGACTGCGGGAGACTAAGCCGGGCCCGCCTCAGGGCAGACGGCTGCGCTCAGGCTGCCGCAGCGTCTCCTGGGCCGCCTTGATCTGGGCCCGCGTGTACATCAACGCGTGGGTCGCAAGGTCATGGCCGTCCTCCCACAGATTGCGCCAGATGCCCAGGATGCCCTCGAGGGGCTGTCCGACGACCCGGGACGAAAAGCTCTCGAACGTGATCGGTCCGGCATAGCCCGACGAGACCAGCGCGCGGAACACGGCGGCCAGATCGATCGTGCCGGAGCCCATGTAGCCGCGATGGGAATCGCCTGTGTGGAAGTACCCGAGATACTCTCCCGTCGACTTGATCGCCGACGGAACGTCCGACTCCTCGATGTTCATGTGGTATACATCGAGGTGGACCTTCACGTTCGGCGCTCCGATCCGCTTGCAGAGCTCGACCCCCTGCGATGCCGTGTTCAAGACGTTCGACTCGTAGCGGTTCACCACTTCCAGGCCGAGCGTGATCCCGCTCCTTGCTGCAGTCTCCGCGACCTGCTGCAGGACCTCGACCGCCATCGCCACGCCGCCAGTGGTGGTCGGGATCGTGTTTTTCTGAAAGGCGGAGTGCAGGATGCCGCAAACGTGCGTAGCGCCGCAGTCGCGCGCCACAGCGATCGCCTGCTCGAGCTTCACCTTGCCGCGCCTGGCCTTTTCAACGTCCCCGCTCGAGATATCGCTTTCGGCATCCAGCCCCAGCGAGAAGTTGATGCCGATGCCATGCTTTTCGAGAGTCCTGCGGGTGAAGTCGATGTCGATCGAGGCCGGATCGAGAGCCGGAGCCTCGATGAAATCGTAGCCCACTGAGGCCGAATTCGCTATCGCCCGCGCGCATTCGTCATGGCTCCAGCCCGCCTCCCAAACCAATGCATGCACTCCCAGCTTGTTCATGTCCGACCCTCCTAGTCGCTAGGCAAAGCTCCGCCCCGGCGCTCAAGGCGCGAAGAAAAGCGTGTGGTATTGATTCCGGTGACTGGCCGCGTCAGACGACGCGGCTCATTACGTTGCGGCCGAGGAAGGTGTACTTCTCGACATCGTAGACTTGCCCGGTGACTGGCGCCGACATGTCGGACGCCCAGAACACAACGTGGCTGGCCACTTCCTCAGGCAGAAGGATACGGCCGCCGGGAGCGAAGACCGGAGGGATGCTGGATTGCCAGTCGTCGGGACGGCCCTGAGCGCGCTGCGTCTCGATCTCGGTCTCCGTCAGCGTCCAGCCGACATTCAACTGGTTCACCCGGATCCCTTCGATGGCGAGGCCATCGGCTATGTTCCGGGTCATCGTCATCAGCGCGCCCTTCGACATGGAATAGACGAGTAGATCCGGCTGCCCGGAATACGCGTTGACGGAACCGATGTTCACGATGGAGCCCTTGATCCCCTTGTCGCGCATGTGGGCGATGACGCGCCGAGACAGCAGCAAGGGCGATCGGGCGTTGATTGCGAAGATCCGGTCGAAGGCCTCACCGTCCGACGCTTCCAGCTCGGTGCGCGGGAAGATTGCTGCATTGTTGACAAGGACATCCAGACGGCCATGCACCGCAATTGCTTCGTCCGCGATCCTTTCGGCGGCGTCGGATGTTGCGAGATCCCCCTGGATGTACGGGGCACCGCCAACAGCCGCCGACGCAGCTTCTAGCTTGCTCTTCGACGAGCCGTGCAGGATCACCTGCGCGCCCTTGGCTGCGGCATCCTTGGCGGTTGCGAGACCGATACCGGACGATGAACCGGTGATGAGTACGACTTTTCCTTCAAGCATTCTCGTTTCCTTGCAATGCGATACTGTTGAACACAGTTATTGTCCGGCCATCACGGTGTGCGCCCGCATGACGCCGCGGAGCTCGGCAAGACCCTTGAGCCGGCCGATGTAGGAATAACCCGCGTTGACCTTGACGCCCGCCTCCACCTTCGCGATGTCGTCCGCGAGCAGATGGCCGTGGTCCGGTCTCATTGGAATCAGGGCGTCCGCCCGGCCCTCCTCGCGGCGACTCTTCTCCTCGTCCATCAGAGCAAAAACGATCCTCACCATGTCGGAGTCGCCGTCGAGGTGCTCCGCCTCGTAGAAGGAACCATCTGCTTCGCGCGTCGTGTTGCGCAGGTGCGCAAACGCGATCCGCGGAGCGAACTCCTCCACGAGGCTCGGAAGGTCGTTGTCAGGACGTGCGCCCATCGATCCGACGCAGAACGTCACGCCGTTGGAAAGACTCTCATGAGCATTGAGCAGGAACCGGAAGTCATCGGCGGTCGACACGATCCGCGGCAGGCCGAAAAGCGAGAACGGCGGATCATCGGCATGGATTCCGAGCCGAATCCCAAGCTCCTCTGCCACCGGAGCCATTTCCTTGATGAACTCGGCAAGGTTCGCCCGTAGGTCGTCAGCGGATACGCCGTCGAACTGGGCGATCTCCCGGGCGACGCCGTCGCGGTTGTAGGTGTCCTCGCCGCCTGGAAGTCCCGCGATGATGTTCTTCTCCAATAGTCGCTTGGCGTCGTCATCCATCCCCTGGAACCGCCTTTCCGCGCTGGCAACGAGGTCCGTCTGATAGTCTGCAGCAGCGTTCTTGCGGCCGAGGACGAAGACGTCGTAGGCGACGAAGTCGATCATGTCGAACCGAAGGGCGTAGCCTCCGGATGCGAGCGCGAAATGCAGATTGGTCCGCGTCCAGTCCACCACGGGCATGAAGTTGTAGTTCACCACGCCGACACCGGCCGCCGCCAGATGGGAGAGCGTGTCCTTCCATCCGGAGAGCAGCTCGCGATAGGAACCCGTGCGAAGCTTCAGCTCCGTCGGCATCGGAATGGATTCACAGACGGACCAGCGCAGGCCTGCGGCTTCGATCTCGTGCTTTCTCTTGAAGACGTCGTCGCGCGACCAAGCGACTCCGCCCTTGTAGCCGTGGAGAGCCGAGACGATGCCCGTCACTCCGGCCTGCTTTATATAGTCGAGCGTTACCGAATCGCCCGGTCCAAACCACCGCCAGCACTGCTCCATAGGTTATTCCCCCTCGTGATTATCTTGAATTGAATGTGGCATCGGGCACGCATGAACCTTACTGCACTTGCCGTTCACTTCCCACGGCGCCGCAACTGATCGAAGTAGACGATCGCGATGATCAGAAGGCCGGTGATAATCCTCTGCCAGAACGAGTTGACGTTCAGGAGGTTCGCTCCATTGTTGATGGTCGCCAGGATGAATGCGCCGATGAGAGGCCCCTGGACCGAACCGACGGCTCCGAAGAGCGAGGTGCCGCCAATGACGCTCGAGGCGATGGCCTGGAGTTCCCAGCCGTCACCCTGCGTGGCGTTGCCGACGCCGAGGCGGGCTGACAGGAGGACGCCGACGAACGCCGCTGAAACCGCCGACACGCAGTAGGCAAGATAGATGAGCTTCGGAACGCTCACGCCTGACAGGCGCGCAGCCTCGTGATTGGATCCCACGGCGAAGAGATAGCGACCCCACTTCGTATGCTCGAGCAGCACGTAGGCAGGCAGGGCGACAACCACGACCATCCAGAACAGGTTCGGGATGCCGAGGAAGGAGTCGCGGGCGAACTGCGCGAGTCCTTGATGGACTATGTTGATTGTCGAACCATTGGTCATCAGCAGGCCGATGCCCCGCAGGGAGGTCAGGGTCGCAAGCGTAATGATGAAGGGTGGCAGGCCCATCTTCACGATGCCGAAGCCGTGGAAGATACCGATGGCAAGCCCGACCAGCAGTGTGGCCACAATGGCGAGCCAGATCGGGAAACCGGCCTGAAGGAGGGAGGCGATGATGACCGTGGAGAAGCCCACCACGGCGCCGACGGACAGATCGATGCCCGACGTGATGATGACGAAGGTCTGGCCGATGGCGAGAACTGCGATCATCGATCCCTGGCGCAGCAGGTTGGCGATGTTGTTTCCGGTTGCGAACGTGTTAGTGGCGAAACTGAGAAGAACGCAAAGTGCGACCAGAAGGCCGACGAGCGTTAGCGAGAACAACAGGTTGTAGTTCTTTCTCGATACGGGTTTTTCGGTGGATTCGACGGTTGCCAAGGCTTCCTCCTCTCGATTGAACAGCGTCAAACGCCAATGGCGAGCGCTAGAATTTCTTCTTCTGTCTTTTCACGATATGCGTGGGTGCCGACCTGTTTTCCGGTTCGGAAGACGTGCAGCGTGTCCGCCAGCTCGTAGACCTCGGGCAGGTAGGACGAGATCACGATGATCGCCGCCCCACGCTTCAGCAGCGCGCCGAACAGGCGGTAGATCTCTGCTTTTGTCCCGACGTCGACGCCGACCGTCGGCTCGTCGAAGATGAACAACTCGGCGCCGTGGTTGAGCCACTTGCCGATGACCATCTTCTGCTGGTTTCCGCCGGACATGGAGGACGCGAGCGACCGCCGTGACGGCGTCTTGATCGCAAGGTCCCGGATCTGCCTTTCCGCGCGATCGATCTCCTCGCGGTGATTGAGCGTCGGTCCACGCTGGATCCTGTCATAGACGGGCAGATTGATGTTCAGGGAGATCGGTAGGTTGAGATTGAGCCCCTGGTCGCGCCGGCTCTCTGGCGCGAGGGCGATCCCGAGATCAATGGCGGTTCGAACGTCCCGGATCGCGATCGGCTTTCCGTGCCACCGGATCTCGCCCGAAGTGCTGGGATTGCGGCCGAAAAGGCTCATCGCGAATTCGCTGCGGCCCGCGCCAATCAGCCCGTAGAGGCCGACGATCTCGCCTTGCCGGACCGACAGGTCGATATTCTCGAATCCTTTGCCGGTCAGTGCTCGCGTGGACAGAACTTCGTTGCCGAAAGGAACCTTCTCCTTGTGGTAGATCTGCTCGAGCGAACGATTGATCATGAGCGTGACAAGCTCGGCGTTGTTGGTGTCGCCGATGTTTCTCGTCCCGACGAAGTTGCCGTCCCTGAGAACCGAAACTCGGTCTGCAAGCTCGAAGATCTCCTCCATGCGGTGACTGATGTAGACGATCGTCACGCCTTCGGCCTTAAGCCGCCGGATGAGCTTGAAGAGCTGGTCGGCTTCCTGCCGGGTGAGGTATGCCGTGGGCTCGTCGAAGATGAGGAATTTCGTACCGCGCAGGGACGCGCGCGCCGTCGCCACAAGCTGCTGCTGACCGATGGTCAGGGAGTCAAGCTGCGCGCCGGCCGGAATATCGAAGCCGATGTCGTTCAAAATGGCCTGGGCGCGCGTCACCATTTCCTTCTTGCGAAGAAAGCCGCCCTTGAGAACTTCGTCCCCGAGGAAGATGTTGGCCGCGACAGTGAGATGGCGGCAGAGGATCACTTCCTGATGGACGGCATTGATGCCGATGGAGATCGCATCCGCCGGGCTCTCGAGGCTGACCTCGCCGCCCTGCCAGAACATGGAGCCCGACGTCTTCTTCACGACTCCGGTCAGAACCTTGATCAGCGTCGACTTTCCAGCGCCGTTCTCGCCGACGATAGCGTGGACCTCGCCGGGCATGAAGGAAAGCGTTAGCGGCTTCAGCGCGCGAACGGCTCCGTACTGCTTTTCAACGCCTCGCAGCTCCAGGATCGGCGCAACGGCGACTGCAGGCGCAAGTGTTTCAGTTGTCATCATTACACTCCTACGCACCGATCACGAGACGCGGCGCGTCATGGTCAACAAGGAGCGCCCGCCCCCGGGTTTCGGGGGCGGGGCAGTCTTCTTAGTTGATCTTGGGATTCAGCAGCTCCTGGCTGCGCGCGTCCGCGATGTTCTTGCTGGTGATGACGTTGACGCCGGTGTCGATCTTCGCCTCGACCTTCTCGCCCTTCACGACAGCAAGCGCGGTCTTCACGCCGTCATACCCCATGCGGAACGGGTCTTGCACGATGAGTGCATCGATGACGCCGTCCTTCAGGAAGCCGACGAGCTTCTCGTCGCTGTCGAAGCCGACAAGTGCAACAGTGTCCTTGACGTTGTTTTCGGCGACGGCCTGACCAGCTCCCTGGGCCATGATCAGGTTGGACGCGAAGATGCCCTTGATGTTCGGATTGGACGTCAGAAGGTCGGTGGTCATGTTGAGGGCCGTTGCTGCCTGGCCGTCAGCGACCTTGTCGTACACAAGCTTGAGGCTCGGATACTTGTCCTTGAGCTGCTCCTCGAAGCCCTGGACGCGCGCATCCACCGAACCCGAACCCGACAGCGCCTTGATCAGAGCAACTTCGCCTTCGACCTTGCCGCCATTGGCTTCACCGATTGCCGCAGCGAGAGCATCGGCCGCGTTGCGGCCGCCCTGCACGTTGTCGGTGCTGAGGAACGACGTCAGCGCCTTGGAGTTCGGTGCTGAATCGAGGCCGATGACAGGAACCGACTTCGCAGCCTGGTCGATCGGGGCGCCGAGAGCCGTGTATTCCGTCGGTGCGATGACGATCGCCTTCGATCCGCTCGTCACGGCGTTCTCCAGAATGGAGATCTGGCCGTTGATGTCGGATTCTGATTGGGCGCCAAGCTCCGGCACGTCCACGCCAAGGTCCTTGCCCGCCTTTCGGGCGCCGGCGAGAACGATCTGCCAGTAGTACGAAGTCGTGTCCTTGACGATGACCGGAATGGTCACGTCGGCGGCCGCGGAATGAGAGATGGGCGCCGCCATCATGGTCGATGCAAGTGCCGCCAGAATGACGGCACGACGGGTACGCGAAAATTTCAGCATTAAGAACCTCCCAGGTGAAGCAGCCGGCCTGGCTGCGAGAGCTCCAGCGAGCGGGGTGAGTCTTAATGTACGCTACCATGGTAGTCAATCTACTAAACAAAAAATTAATGATGCTCGTGGTCGTGGTCATGGATCTCGGGAAGAGTCAGTCCAAAGGTCGCGACGAGATCGTCCACTTGCTGAGGGGAAAGCACGCGCGGGTTAAGACCCCGGAGCAGCAGATAGAGCTTCGCGGTCTCTTCCAGCTCTTCCGTCGCGAACACCGCGCCTTCCAGGTCCCGGCCACAGACGACTGGACCGTGGTTGGCCAGAAGGACGGAACTGTATTTTCCGGCGAGCCCCTTGATGGCCTCGGCCACGGCAAGGTCGCCCGGTCGATGATAGGGCACGAGCGCGGTGAGCCCCGCACGCATCAGGTAATACGGGGTCAGAGGCGGCAGGGCCGCGGCGGGATTGATCTCGGGCAGCATGCTGATCGCGACCGAATGCGTCGAATGCAGGTGCACGACCGCCTGTGCTTCCGCGACGGTCTCGTACAGCGCGCTGTGTAGCGGGATCTCCTTTGTCGGCTTTGCGCCGGACAGGAGCCGTCCCTCCCCGTCAAGCTTCGAGATTTGTGCGGGATCAAGAAATCCCATCGAGGCGTTGGTGGGGGTCACGAGCCATCCTCCATCGGGCAGCCGCACGGAGATGTTTCCCGAGGAGCCGGGAGTTAATCCGCGCTCGAACAGCGACCTTCCGTACATGCAGATCTGCTCGCGCAGCTTGGTTTCAGACATCCTATCCTCCTGGGTTCTGGCGGCTTGTCCGCCTCGACTTCACGGTCCGGGTACAAACTTGTGCCCGAAACCGCTTGGCAAACGCTCCGATTTCGATTACTACATCGACTACCATGGTACTAGACTCTTTCAAAGCCCTTTGCTTGATCGCAGTGCCATTCAGTCAGAATATATGGAGGAGACATCATGTCCGGTCGCGTTCAAGGCGAGCCCACGAAGGTAGCCGTAATCGGTCTGGGTTCGATGGGGTTCGGCATGGCCGAGTCGCTGCTGCGCGCGGGTTTCGCAGTGTCGGGATGCGACGTCGCTGACCCAGCGCGCGAGCGTCTTCGTTCGGCAGGCGGCACGCCTGCAACAACACCGCGCGAGGTCGCCGATGGCGCTTCGATCGTGGTTTCCGTCGTCGTAAATGCAGCCCAAACCGAGCAGGTCCTGTTCGGGAAAGCCGGCGCGATCGAGACCATGCAGCCGGGTTCGGTGTTCATCTCTTCAGCGACGATGTCACCTGCAGACGCAGAGCGCCTTGCCGCAAGGGCGGAGGAGAAGGACGTTCTGTTTCTCGACGCGCCTATCTCAGGCGGGGCGAAGCGAGCGGCCGCTGGCGAGCTCACCATTATGGCCTCTGGCGAGCCTGAAGCATTCGAAAGATCGGAGGCAGTACTCACCGCCCTGGCCCAGAAGGTCTACCGTCTGGGCGACAAGCCGGGCGTCGGTGCATCGGTGAAGATGATCAATCAGCTTCTTGCCGGGGTCCATATCGCGGCAGCCTGCGAGGCGATCGCCCTCGCCTCTAAGCTCGGCCTCGATCTCTCGACCGTCTACGAGGTCATCACCGCATCCGCGGGCAACTCTTGGATGTTCGAGAACCGGATGCCACACGTCCTCGAAGGCGACTACCGCCCGCTGAGCTCGGTGGAAATCTTCGTGAAGGACCTTGGCATCATCCAGGACATGGCTCGCTCGGAACGCTACCCGGCTCCTATCGCCGCTGCGGCATTGCAGATGTATCTGGCCGCGTCGGGCGCCGGAATGGGCAAGGACGACGACTCTTCGGTCGCACGCATCTATGCCCAGCTCTCCGGCGCAACGCTCCCCGAACTTAAGAACTGAGAGGTTGTGCCGCATGCCAAAGTTCGCTGCAAATCTGACGATGATGTTCAACGAGGTTCCGTTCGCCGACCGCTATGAAGCGGCTGCGGCCGCAGGATTCGGTGCCATTGAATGTTTGTTCCCGTATAGCATCCCCGCTGAACGGCTGTCGGACATGATCAAGTCTCTGAACCTGACGCAGGCGATGTTCAACCTTGCTCCCGGCGACTGGGACTCCGGCGAACGCGGCATCGCCGCCTTCCCGGATCGCTTCGACGACGTGAAGGCCAGCGTGGAGGTCGGTCTTGAATACGCCGAGGCGACAGGAGCGACGCGGCTTCATCTGATGGCTGGCCTGGCACACAGGAACGATCCCCAAGCTGCCAAATCCTACAGGCGCGCCGTCGAATACGCAGCCGGCCGGTTGAATGAACGCAACCTCGTCCTGCTTCTCGAGCCGATCAATCCCCGGAGCATGCCGGGCTACTTTCTGAACGACTTCGTTCTCGCGGAGCAGACGATCGCCGAGGTCGGCCTTCCGAATATCAAGCTGCAATACGATATTTTCCACCGCCAAATTATGCATGGCGACGTCGTCCGGTCGTTCGAACGCCTGCTTCCTGTAATTGGGCACGTACAGATCGCAAGCGTGCCCTCCCGCAACGAACCCTGCGGCGAAGAACTCAACTACCCCTTCATATTTGAGACGATGGATGCCGCTGGCTACGACGGCTTCGTAGGATGCGAGTACGTCCCGGCAAGAAAGACGCTCCAAGGCCTCGCCTGGTTCGAACCGTTTAAGAGGAGGAACTGACATGCCAGCAATGATAGCGGCAATTGCCGACGACTATACCGGTGCCTCCGATCTGGCCAACACCTGGAGAAGAAACGGTCTGAGAACAATCCAGACGATCGGCGTGCCGACGTCGCTCGACACGTCCGGCGCCGATGCGATCGTGGTCTCGTTCAAGATTCGATCGGTTCCCGCGGAGCAAGCGGTCGCGGCGGCCACCGAGGCGTACTCGTGGCTTCGTTCGATCGGCGTCCGGCATGTGATGTACAAGGTGTGCTCGACCTTCGACTCCACAGATCGAGGAAATATCGGACAGGTCACCGATGCGTTGCGCAGCCTCGCGAACGCCGGTCATACACTGGTCACTCCCGCCTTTCCGGAAACAAAGCGTACCGTCTACAAGGGACATCTTTTCGTCGACGAAGTTCCGTTGAACGAGAGCCCGCTGAAATACCACCCGCTCAATCCGATGAATGATGCGAATCTTGTGCGGGTCCTTGCAAAGCAGTCCAAGGATTCCGTCGGGCTACTTGATCTTGCGACGATCCGCGCCGGAAGCGAGGCGATCAATAAGAAGCTGCGCCTGCTCGAGGGCGCTGGCACCCGCTCGATCATTGCCGACGCGGTCGCGGAGTCCGACCTTGAGGCACTCGGCCGCATAGCCATCATGTCCCCGGTCTCGACAGGGGCCTCGGGACTGGGACTCGGGCTTGCGCGCGCGGTGGCGAGCGAAGTCTCCCCGGATCCCGAAGCGGCATCCGGAAGCGTATCCGTGCAAGGATTCGCTGCCATCGTCGTCGGTAGCTGCTCCGCCCGCACCCTCGAGCAGATCGCGGAGGCCGAAAAGGTCATGCCCGTGCTCCGACTCGACTCGGATCGGCTCGTCTCGAGCGACGGCGACGTTACTGAGGCCATCGATTGGGCGCGGGAACGGCTTTCCGGGGGCCCGGTACTGATCGCCGCGAGCGCTGATCCCACCGTCGTTCGCGACATCCAGCACAAGTATGGCTGGCCGAGGGCGAGCCACGTCATCGAAACTGCATCCGGGCGGCTGGCTCGTGCGCTGGTCGATAGTGGCGTCCGCAGACTGATCGTCGCGGGCGGCGAGACGTCCGGAGCAGTCGTCGACCATCTCGAAATTCCCGGCTTCCGGATCGGCGAGGAGATCGCGCCAGGCGTGCCGGTTCTCAGAACAGTCGGCTTCGCGGGTGGCGAGCTTTCGATGGCCCTCAAGTCGGGCAATTTCGGCGGCGTCGACTTTTTCGAGCAGGCTCTTTCCAAACTTTGATCGTCCTCTGGAGGAGGCAACCCAAATGTTATCCGAATCTTTTGAAGTCATCGATCCGCGCTTCACTTCGCTCGTTTTCGAAAACGTACACGTGGAGAAGCTCTGGACCGGCGCCCGCTGGACCGAAGGCCCGGCCTACGTGGCCGCAGCCAAGCACCTTCTGTTTTCGGACATTCCGAACGATCGCGTGATGCGCTACGACGAGGTAAGTGGCACCGTTTCAGTGTTCGAAACACCCTGCGGGTTCCAAAACGGACGTACCGTAGACCCGCAGGGCCGCGTCGTCGCGTGCGAACATGGCGGACGACGGGTCTCCCGCCGCGAGCACGACGGCACGGTCACGGTGCTCGCATCTTCTTACAACGGAAAGAAGCTCAACTCGCCGAACGACGTCGTCGTCCGCTCGGACGGATCGATCTGGTTCACCGACCCCACCTATGGCATCGACAGCGACTACGAGGGCCATATGGCCACGTCGGAGATCGGCGGTTCCAATGTTTACAGGATCGATCCAGAAAGCCGCGAGATAGCCGCGGTCGCGACGGATTTCGCAAAGCCTAACGGCTTGGCGTTCAGCCTCGACGAGAAGCAGCTCTACATCTCAGACACCGGGCTGAGCCATGATCCGGACGGCCCGCACCATATCCGCGTCTTCGATATTGCCGCGAGCGGTCGCGAGCTGTCGAACGGTCGGGTCTTCGCGACGTGCGACGCAGGTGTATTCGATGGCTTCCGCCTGGACTGCCTGGGCAACATCTGGGCGAGCGCGGGCGACGGCGTCCACTGCTTCGCTCCCGATGGAACTCTGCTCGGCAAGATCAAGATACCCGAGGCCGTCGCAAACGTCGACTTCGGCGGCATCAACCGAAACCGTATCTTCATAACGGCGACGCAGAGCCTCTACTCCGTCTACGTCCGGGTTAACGGTGCCCGGAACCTCGCACGTCGCGTCGGCTGACCGCCGCCCGAAAAGTCAACCAACATACCGAACACGAGATTCCCTATGACTGACCTCTCCAATCCTAGCTGGATCGGCATGACCGGCCTCCGCTACGTCGAGCGCGACGCACATCGCCACTGGCTGCTTTCCCAGACTCGCTCGCTCTTCGACTTCTTCCAGTACACCGCCTTCAACACCAAGGGCGGGTTCTCGACACTTGCAGACGACGGCCAGCCCAATCCTTCCGAGCCTGGTCACGTGGGTGCACTGCGCCAAGTGCATGACATCTCCCGCATGGTTCACTGCTTCTCTGTAGCCCACCTGCTCGGCCTTCCAGGCGCTGACCGCAATGTCGATCATGGCATGGATTTCATATGGAACCGCCATCGTGACGCGAAGAACGGTGGCTACTTCTGGGGCGTCGACGACGAGAAGGCGACGCATCCAAACAAGCTCGCATACGGCCACGCCTTCGTCATTCTCGCGGCGTCCTCAGCCAAGGTGGTGGGCCATCCCGACGCGGACCGCCTGATGTCTGACATCCTTGAGGTGCTCGACAAACGCTTCTGGGACAAATCGGTGGGAGCGACGAAGGAAGAGTTCGCAGCCGACTGGAGCGACATCAGCGACTACCGCGGCCAGAACTCCAACATGCACCTGACGGAAGCCCTGATGGCTGCATATGAGGCGACCGGCGACCGACAACTGCTCTCGATGGCGGAGAGCATCGCATCGCTCATCATCAACCGCCATGCGCGCGAACAGGGCTGGCGCGTCGCCGAGCACTTCCGTGGCGACTGGTCCGTCGATCTCGACTATGCCGGCGATCCGATGTTCCGGCCGAAAGGCACCACGCCCGGTCACGCTCTCGAATGGAGCCGTCTCCTCGTGCAGCTCTGGGAACTCGGAGGCCGTACACACGACTGGATGCTTGAAGCGGCCAAGGGTCTGTTCATCAAGACCGTCGAGACCGGCTGGAACAACAAGGTCGGCGGCTTCTACTACACGCTCACCTGGGACGACCTCCCCGACCGCAACGACCTCTACTGGTGGCCATGCGCCGAAGGCGTGTGCGCGGCTGCCGTTCTGGGCGCAGTCGACGACGACCCGCGCTTCGAAGAGTGGTACCGGAGAATCTGGGGCTTCGTGAACAACTATTTCATCGACCGTCGTCCGGGAACTGGCGGCTGGATTCCGGAGCTTGACGAGCAGCTTCGTCCAGTCAACCGCGTCTTCATCGGACGCCCTGACCTCTACCACGCCGTTCAGTCCTGCCTCATCCCCCTTCTCCCATCAAGCGGCAGCATTACCCGCGGCCTGCTGGGCGACGGCGCCAAGTCGATCCTGAAAGCCTAACGAAAGTCATCCGGAAACAGCCATGCTCAAGGGTATCTCCAATCTTCTGACACCGCAGCTTCTCCATGTCCTGCAGGCCATGGGACACGGCGACGAGATCAGCATTGTCGACGGCAACTATCCCGGCGAAAGCGCCGGCCCGAAGCTCGTCCGTCTCGACGGTCACTCTGCCACGGACGTTCTCGACGCGATCCTGAGCGTCATGCCGCTCGACACGTTCGTTAAGGATCCAGCGGTCGGCATGGACGTCGTCGGCGAAGTCCCCGAACTGCCGCCAATCCTTGCGGACTTCGAGGCGATCATCAAGAAGCACGAGCCCGCGATGAGCCTCTCAGTCGTCAAGAAGCCCGACTTCTATCCGCGCGCAAACAAGGCCTACGCGATCGTGCAGACGAGCGAGGCAAGGCTCTACGGCAACATCGTACTGAAAAAGGGCGTCATCTTTCCCGCCTGATGCGGGAAGCGGTGACCACGATGGTACTCTTCCAGAAAGTCAAAGGAGGAAAGAACATGATCAAGTCGCTCAATGGAACTAACGTCGTGGTCAGCGGTGCCGCGGGTGGCGTCGGCCGCTCCGTCGTGGCCAAGCTACTCGAACTCGGCGCAAACGTGTGCGCAACGGACATCACCGATGCCGTGAGCGAGCTGAAAAACGGTTCGGCCAACATCGAGACCGTCGTGGCGGACGTCACGAAGAGCGCAGACGTCGACCGTATTTATGAAGTCGCCGAGAAGCGCTTTGGAACAGTCGACACGCTGGTCAGCAACGCAGGATTCATCATCTCGAAGTCCGTGCATGAAACGTCTGAAGACGAGTGGGACAGCGTGCTGGACGCAAATGCCAAGTCATTCTTCCTGATGTCCAAGCGCGCCCTCCCCGGAATGATGAAGAGCGGCAAGGGCTGCATCGTCGCTACTGGGTCGATCTCCAGCGTCGTAGGCCTACCCTCGCAGGCCGCCTACTGCGCGAGCAAGGGGGCGCTCCTCCAGCTCGTTCGTCAGATGGCGATCGACTACGCAAGTAGCGGTATCCGCGTGAACGCAGTCGGTCCCGGCTCCATCGACACGCCCTTCCTTCGGAAATATCTTGACGGCTTGGCAGATCCGGCAGCGGGTATGGCCGAAATCAAGGCTGCGCATCCTCTCGGCCGATGGGCCGAGCCCGATGAGGTCGCGGACTCGATCGTCTTCCTTTGCTCTCCGGCAAGTTCCTTCGTAACGGGCCAGATCCTCATGGTCGACGGCGGCTACTCGGCCCGCTGACCGACATTCTGACAGGAGTTCCAAAAGTGATACCGAACACAGCTAAAGCTGCCCTCTCGAACAACAAGTCGCTCTTCGGATGCTGGATCCAGTTGTTCAACCCCGCAGTCGCCGAGATGATGGGTCTCTGCGGCTACGACATCCTGATGATCGACATGGAACACGGCCTCGGTTCGGTGGTCGACGCGGCAAACGTTATGCGGGCCGCCCGCGGGACTGGTGCCGCCTCGCTTATCCGTCTGCCAGCCAACGACCCGGTGATCATCAAGACCTTGATGGATCAGGGCGCCGACGGAATCATGGTGCCGATGGTCGAAACGCCTGAGGCCGCACAGGCCGTTGTGTCCGCATGCCGCTACCCTCCAAAAGGCGTCAGGGGCCTCGCCGTAGGCATCGCCAGAGGATCGGACTACGGCATCAACGAGCGCTACGTGGACACCGTCGACGATCACACGCTGGTGATCTGCCAGATCGAGACCGTTCTCGGCGTGAAGAACGCGAAGGCGATCGCCGAGATCGACGGCGTGGACATGCTGTTCATCGGCCGCAACGATCTCGCAGCCGACTCGGGTCACATACTTGATCTGGACCATCCGGAAGTGAACGCACTTGTGGATGAAGTCCTTGCGGTCGCGAAGGCGGCTGGCAAGAAGATCGGAACTGTCCCGAGTGCCGGAAGATCCTGGCAGAAGCTCCTGGACGAGGGCTTCGATCTGGTGATCCCGTCGAGCGACATTTCAATCCTCCGGATGTTCGGCCAGCAGGAGGTCGCCTCCTATCGTGCACATGTCGGGGCCGAACAGGCTAAGGGAAGCATCGCCAAGGGCTACTGAAACTATCGACGCGCCCTGCCCGGTTGGACAGGGCGCGTCAAAGCCATGTCTGGCTCCCACCTGAAAACCGGGATTTATCCGTTAGACCGGTGTCTCCCAATGCGATAAAGATGAAGGCTGGGTGATGCGACTTGGAGAACCTTTGATGGCGTTGGGAAGTCTGAATATCCGCGAGGACGCGCCGGCGCCCTCCGCGTACGGCAAAGTTTATGAAATCCTTCTCAACCTCATCATCACCTTCAAGCTGAAGCCATATGCACTGCTTTCAGAGAAGGCAGTCTCCGATGCGCTGCATGTGAGCCGGTCTCCCGTGCGCGAAGCGCTCGCCAGACTGGCGACTGTCGGCCTCGTCGATATCTACGCACAGCGCGGATCCATCGTCGCTCCGCTTCGCGTCAAGGATCTCGAGCACTCCCAGTTCCTTCGCGAGTGCGTCGAGGTCGGCCTTCTTCAGAAGGCCTGTCTTCTCGAAAATCGCTCAGAGCTGTCCAAGCAACTCAAGGACGAGATCGCACTGCAGGAGACGCTTGCAGGAATCGGCGACTTCGGGCGATTCGCGAAGTCGGACGAACTCTTCCACCAGTACATCGCCGTGGCGGTCGGGTTCCCCGAGATATGGACCGACATCAGCAACGCGAAGCTCCACATGAACCGTTTCCGCACGCTGACCTTCCCGGACATGGACAGCTTGGCCACGATCATCGCGCAGCACAAGAAGATCGCGCATGCGATCGAAAAGGGAGATGCGCAAGCGGCGACGGACGCGATGCACGAGCACCTTCGGAAGATCTTTCCGCTGATGCCGGGTCTCAAGGCGAAGTTTCCGGAGTACTTCGACGAGGAAGGCGTATCGTCATCGAACAGGATTCACCGTCCCGATCTTGCACTCGTCGGTCGCGAGTGAAGTTTCCCTTCGCCGCCGTCCGATTGGGGACAACGTCATCAGACTTGATCTCCTGCGACGAAACCATTGAAGGCGAGACGTTGCGAGTTAACGCTCGGGCAAGATCGGTGAGGCATATAGCTGGCCTTCCCTGCCGAAAGGAATGGACGCAAGCATGAAAAGCCTGATGACTATCGGCTACGAAGGATCGTCCATCGATGATTTCGTGGCAACTCTCGAGGTGGCCAGAGTACGAGTCCTTGTCGATGTCCGGGCCGTCACGGTCTCGAGGAAGAAGGGCTTCTCCAAGAACGGCCTTGCCGCTCGTCTTGAGAAACATGGTATCCGGTACGTGCACGCGAAGGACCTTGGCGACCCCAAGCCGGGACGCGAGGCCGCAAGGGCCGGCGACTACGATTCATTTCGAAGGATTTTCGGCGCCCATCTTGCAACGGCTGAAGCCCAGCGGGCAGTAGAGGAAGTAGCGGCGATCGCACAGTCAGAATTAACCTGCCTGATGTGCTACGAGCACGACCCCATTACTTGCCATCGGAAGATTGTGGCGACTCAACTTAAAGAATATGGATTCTCTTGCTTTGACTTGTTTGTCGACAAGAAGGATCGGTATGAACTCCACCCGGAAAGAGTCCCGCGTCACGATATTGGTAAAGGCCTTACCACGCCCGAGCAGCGGCCACTCTGAAACCGTCTGCTGCGCCGGGGTCACATCGGCCGGCGAGTGGAAGCGTCTCTACCCTATCCGATATCGCCATGGTGGGGAAACATTCGACCGCTGGGACAACGTCTCGTTTGCCTACGTCGCGAACCCGCACGACAAGCGAGCGGAGAGCTGCAAGGTACTCCAGGGGACACTCACCAATCACGGTCCGTGCCGTCCCTCGGACAAGCAGGCTCTCATCGAGCCGCTTATCACACCCACGGTTGAAGCTGCCGCCGCGCTGGGCCGATCGCTGACAGCGATCCGGCCAACATCGCTTCGTTTCAAATATCGCCGCAAGAGACCGCAAATCATTGCGGCGGAGAAGGCTGCCTACGTGACCGCGGCGCGCCAGGTAAACATGCTCGACAAGGATGTTCAGGCCTTCGAGCCGACGCCGTTCGCGCTCAGTTTCGCCTTCTCCGATCAGGAGGGAAACACCCATACGCACCAGTGCGGCGACTGGGAGACGCACGCGACATTCTACAAGTGGAGCAGGGATTACGGCGAAGAGAACGCACTTCGCAGGCTCACGGAGAAATACGAGAAGGAATACATGGAAAAGGGTGTTGTCCTCGTGCTCGGAACGATCGCAAAACGACCTCGGCAATGGACCCTTCTCGGCATCGTCCGACTGGACAAGGGATCCTATCAGACAGGGTTTGCGTTTTGATGGAAGCTGAGAGGTTCGAGAATATTCGATCGCCCTCGGACATCGAGGTGTAGCGCAGTGCTTTACGCATGGGTTGGGAATCAGAAACGTCCGCGGGCCCTGAAAGGCGAGCGCACAACCTGCCGTGATTGCGGAGGTACTCTCACTGCGGTGCTTCCTGTCGAGAACGTGGCACACTGGCGGCACAAGGCCGGTGACTGCGACCCTTGGAGCGAGCCGGAGGGGCCTTGGCATCTCGGCTGGAAGGAGCACTTCGATATTTCCTGCCGCGAGATCGCGCTGAAGGACCATACTACGGGCGAACTTCACCGCGCCGACGTCCTCGTGGGCGACGGAACACCACGTGCCACCGTTCTGGAGCTTCAGCATTCGCCGATCAGCGAGGACGAAAGAATTGCAAGGGATCCTTCTATCGTCGGGGGCGGAGGATGTTCTGGCTTGTACACATACACAACGAGAGCTCGTTTCTGGCAACCTACTTCGGTATGTCGCTCGATTTTCGATCGCGGGTCGTCGATGTTGACGGCAAGACGTTTGCAATCATGGACTGGGCGGGTCCGAACAAGCAGTTCATCGAAAAATGGAAGCGCGCCACCGCACACGTCTTCTTCAATATAGGTCCCCACATATTCTTTCTTGCCGGGCCTGGGTTGGCGAAACATCTCGGAGCGACGCTCCGGCGAGGCGAGTTTGCACTATGCGGCCTGACCCGCGACGAGTTCCTCAAGGCAGTACACTGGAACGACTGAGCGCGTTGCGGCGGATACCCCGATCACTGTCGCCGTGATCCCAATCCGACTCATCGGGATATCCATTTTCTGAGACGAACCCCCTTCTATTGATCAGGCGTCAACGTTCGTCGGCAGCACCATGACGTCATGGATGGTGACATTCCGCGGTCTTGTCAGGATGAACATGACGGCATCGGCAACTTCGCTAGGCTCGATCAGCGCGCCTGCATCCTTTGCCGCCTGAAGCTGCTCCTTCGGCCAGTCGTCGAGCAGCGCCGAAATGACGGGGCCCGGCGACACCTGGGACACGCGAATGCCATGCTTGTTCACCTGGCGGCGGGTCGTCTGCGTAAAGCAAGTCATGGCCCACTTCGATGCCGAGTAGACGGGTTCGTGTTTGATGGCGGCATGGCCAGCCAGCGAGCTCGTGACGACGATGTCGCCTGTTCCGCGTTCAATCATGTGGGGCAGCACGGCGTGAACATTCTTGATAACCGCATTGACATTGAGATTCAGCATCCGGTCGATCGTCGCTGCGTCCGTGTCGACAAGGTCTCCGCCGATATATGTGCCGGCGTTACAGTAGAGGATGTCGATGTGCCCAGCCTTCTCGATGATTTCCGGAACCATTGCGGCACAACTTTCCGGATCAAGCAGGTCCGTCACCTGCGCGATGGTTCGGCCCGGGATCTCGCCGACGAGCTTGTCCAGCGCTCCCTTGTTTCGGTCCACCATCACCACCGTGGCACCTGCGGCAGCCAGCGCCTTCGTGGTAGCCAGGCCGATTCCTGAAGCCGCACCGGTAATGACGGCGATCTTGCCGTCGAGTTCTTTACTCATTGGTCATTCTCCTCTCAATGTTTCTTTGATGACCGCACCCGCACGCTTTATCCGGGAATCAGGCGGACGCATTTCGCCCGCCTTCGGCGACAAGCCGGGCGAGGATTCCGGGAAACTCTCGCATGTGGGAAAAGGTCAAGTGTGCCCCGGCTTCTCGCAGCCGTTGCGCATGGCCGGGGTATGTGTGGCTGCCACCTGTAAACCCGAGGACCGTCATTCCCGCGGAGTGGGCGCCACGGACACCGTGGACCGAATCCTCGACCACGATGGTCCTAGAGGGAGCGCCGCCCATTCGCTCAGCGCCGACCAGAAAGACGTCGGGCTTCGGCTTCGAGCGCCCTTCCCCGAGATCCTTCGCCGAGAAGATCCGATCGCCGAAGAATCGACGCAGGTTCACTCGATCCAGCATCGCCTCCACGCGGGATAACTTTGTGTTCGAGCAGATGCAGAATGGATAAACGATTCCTTCGAGCACCTCGCGTACGCCGGCGACGGCCTGCACCTCTTCCGGAAGGCGAGTGTCGAGAAGGGACTCGGTCTTGTTCAACAGCCTGTCCAAGAGTGGGCGCCCCGTCTCCTTCTCAAGCGACAGAAGGATGCCCCTCCAGCTCATCCCGCTGAAGCGCTCCGTCAGTTCTTCAATGCTTATGCTGCATCCGGCAGAATGCAGGAGCTCTGCCTCTATGTGGATGCCTATGATCTCAGAGTCGACAAGGACGCCGTCGCAGTCGAAGATGACAAGTTCGATATTGCTCATTGGTCCGCTCGCAATCGTTGATTGGCTACGCCACTTTCTGCCCGCAAGCGCGCCGGAAGCGGCGAACCGTCTCTGCCATACCGTGGACGAGCGCGTCTGCGGTCAGTTCGTGTCCGATGGACACCTCATCGAGATACGGAATACGGGAGATGAGCGGCGAAAGATTCGAAACCGTCAGATCGTGGCCCGCGTTCACTCCCAACCCGAGCGCATGTGCGGAATCCGCGGTAGCTCCTAACAGGTCAAGAATTTTGGCGGCACTCCCGGGATCGCCGTAACGACCACCATATGGCCCAGTATAGAGTTCAATCCTGTCCGCTCCGGTCTTCTTGGCGAGTTTCATGGCATCCACATCGCCATTGCCGTCGGCAAACAGAGAGACCCGAATTCCCGAATCCTTCAGCTCTCTGACCACTTCCGCGAGGAATTCCTGGTGTCGTCGAAAGTCCCATCCGTGATCGGAGGTCGCCTGCGACGGGTCGTCAGGTACCAAGGTTACCTGCTCTGGCCGCGACTCGAGACAGAGGTCAAGAAACTGCCGGGTCGGAAAACCTTCGATGTTGAATTCTGCGTTGGGATACTCCGCGTCGATGAGTTTCCGGAGCACAGGAAGGTCGGAGAATCTGATATGTCGCTGGTCCGGACGCGGATGGACCGTCAAACCTTGGGCACCGGCCTCAAGAGCGACGCGTCCGAGACCCTCGACGCTCGGCCACGGCAGATCCCTGCGATTTCTGAGGAACGCTATCGCGTTGACATTGACTGAAAGTGCGGTGGGCATGTTCGTGGCCTATGTTTGGTCGGGAACGATACGCAACTCGATCAGCACATCGTGTATCCGCCGTCCACCGGAAGGCAGACGCCCGTGATCATGGACGCGCCGTCACCGAGAAGAAACACGATCGGGGATGCGACGTCGGCTTCCGTCGCCCACCTGCCAAGTGGCATGCGCTTAAGGAAAGGTTCCGCGATCTTCGGCTGTCCCCAGTAGGAAGCGGACATCTCCGTCATCACTACCGTAGGGTTCACGCTGTTTACGCGGACCCCATATTTTCCGAGTTCAAGCGCTGAAGTCCTGGTCATGCTGTCGAGTGCTGCCTTGGACGCTGCGTAAGAGATGTGCCCATCCAGCCCGATCAACGCAGCCTGGCTCGAGACGTTCACGATCGATCCGCCCTCGCCGGCCTCGACCATGAAGCGGGACGCATATTTCGTGACAAGTAAGGCGCCCCTCGCGTTGACGGCAATCGCGCGGTCGAAGACCGCTATGTCCGTCTCCATCGGCGTTGCGATCTCACCGCCGAAACCGCCGCAGTTCACCAGTCCCCACAGAGGAAGTCCCTCGACGGCCGCGCGGATGCTCTCCTCGTCGGAAAGATCGAATGTCAGCGGCAGGCAGCCAGTTTCCTTTGCGAGCCCTTCGAGCTTTCGCGAGTCCCGGCCACCCGCGTAAACAATTGCGCCCGTCACGGCAAGTTCACGGACTGTAGCAGCCCCAATGCCGCCACTTGCCCCCGTCACGAGGATGGTTCTGTTGGTAAGCCCGTTCATAGCGCCTCGCATCCAAGGCCGCCTCACCGGCGGCAACACAGAAACGGGTGACGAAGTCGCTTTACAGGCGCGCGAATCCGCCCGCCGCGGAGCCGGCGGGTTGCGTATTGGTGTCCGGAGCTGACGGCGAACACCCGAGACTGGGTACGGGATATTCACGACATCGCAAGCTCAACGTCAAGAAATTTTTTTCAGAAATTCATTTCTCACGTCTTGCATCGTGTCAGGGACTTTCCTGTCTGATTTGGAGAACATCCAGGATTGCAAGCGCCGTCGTCGTGTCAGTGACCAGCGCATTGATCATGCCTGAGCGGGCCGCCCCTATGATCCCGGCAGCCTTCTCGACAGTTGCCGCGACGCCGATCGAGAGCCCCACGTTCCGCAGTTGCTCGACCGACGCGGCTATCATCCGCTCCTCGCCTTCCCACGGAAGCAGGTTTCCGGCGAGATCTACGTAGTGGCGGATGACATCCCCCACGGCTCCACCGATTGCCTGTTCGTTGGCAGTTGCTGCGCTCGCCTCCGGCGGATTGATATCGTGCGGAAGTCCGATACCCACGATCGCGCAGTCAAGGCGATCCCAAAGGCCGGTTGTCTGCTGCACGACGGGATCGCTCAGAAAGGCGTCTCTTAGCTCAACCGATGAAAGATATGGAGCGTGAAGGAAGTGGGCAGAGCCTCCAAGTTGATCGGCGGCCTGACGCACGAACTCGTTGATCTGGAAGTGCGGGGCTGACTGCTGGAGACCTCCATTCAGAGCGACGGCGTGAACGTCCGGAATTTTCGGCAGGCCAGCGTGAATGACCTCTCTTACTGCTCGTCCCCAACCGATTCCGATCACCGAACCCTTCGCGAGCCCTTCTTCTTTCAGGAGGTTCCCAAGTGGCGTGGCGAGCGCTGCGAGCACTCCCGATGACGGTGTATCGATGACAGCCGCCCGCTTCAGTTGAAGCGCCTCGACCAGTTGCCCGGTAATCTCATCAGGCAGAGCGAGGTCCATGACCTCTATTTTCACGATGCCGAGTGCTCGCGCGCGCTGAAGGAGACGCGACACCGTTGCGGCCGAAACGCCCAGCTTCCGGGCAATTTCGATCTGCGGCATCTCCGACTCGTAGTGGAGTTTCGCAACCATGTGCAGGGTCGCGCGAGACGTCGTGTCTTGCGATGTTTGCGGAAGCAGCTTGCAATTCCTTTCTGCAACGTGTTACATGCGGTCGAAAGTTACACCGAACTGACCGATAATTCAATCGAAGACCGCATCTGCCAGGCGAGACCTGTGTGGGCGCGGATCGAGAACCTGTGCCCTGTTTCCAGCAGGATGGACCCTTTCACACCGCAACGCGACACGTTTTAGAGGAGACCTAGAATGACACCGATGACTACTGCCGAGCGACGCGGGTACCACCAGATCTGTGACGCCAGCGGAGCGATGATGGTGATCGCGTGCGACCAGCGCGGCGGCATGCGGACGTTGCTGGCCGCAGCGCCAGAGGAGCAGGCAAAGATAACCAACGAAACCTTGGGCGACACGAAGTGCGACATCACACGCTACCTCGCCTCCAAGGCCGGATGTGTCCTTGTTGACCCTATATGTGCGGTTCCCGGTCTGGTGGACAATGACATTCTACCCAGAGATACCGCGCTGCTGATCGGTATTGACGCTTCCGGTTGGGATACCTCCCCACAAGGCTATCGGATTTCGAAGATGGTTGACGGAATCGACGCAAGGAAGGTTCGCGAACTTGGCGCCACCGGCGGCAAAATCATGGTCTACCTCCGTATGGATACACCCGCGGCCAATGTTCAGAACCTCGAAACCCTTCGTCGCAGCATCGAGGATTTCGCCGCAGAAGACCTGTTGCTGGTGGTAGAGTTCCTGACTTACCAGTTGGAAGGGGAAAGTAAGGAAGAATACGAGTCAAAGATTCCAAGCCTGATCGTTGAAGGCTCGCGTGCCTGCCTGGAACTGGGCTCTAAGGTCTTGAAGATCCCCTATCCGGGCACAGAAGAAGCCTGCGCCGAAGTAACGAAAATTGCCGGTGACGTGCCGTGGGCAGTCTTATCGGCAGGCGTCGACCATAGGACATTCCTCGGACAGGTCGAGGCAGCAATGAAGAACGGCGCTTCCGGAGTGATCGCTGGCCGCTCTCTCTGGAAGGATTGCATCTCGCTCGATCGGAACGCGACCAAGGAAAAACTCTCGACGATTGCGGTCTCGCGGCTAGGAGACATCCAAGCTATCGTACGACGTTATCGCGGCGCGGAAGGCGTCGCAGCCTAAGGTTCAGAGACGCATGTCCCTTGAAGAATTTGCGATCGGCGTCGACGTCGGAGGAACTAACATGCGGGCCGCGAGGATTTCCCCATCCGGGGAGATCCTTAGGAAGACTTCGATTGCCGGGAGCCGCGATCCGGCAACGGCGCTCGAACTCATCAAGAACTTGATTCGAGAGATGGATGGTCCGGGAGCCAAAGCTATCGGCGCTGGCATTCCGGGTCGGGTGGATGGGTGGACTGGACAGATCATATCGGGCGGTTTCCTTGACCTGTCCGGCGTCGATTTGAAGCGCGAGTTGCACGAATGCTTCAACTATCCTGTGCGCGTGTCCAACGACTGCAGTATGGCGCTTATCGGCGAAGCTCGGATAGGTGCAGCGAGAGACGCGCGCAACTCAGTGATGCTGACGATCGGAACGGGTATCGGCGGCGCCATCATGGAAAACGGCCAGATCGTCAACGGAAGACGCTGTGCGGGCCAGCTCGGCCACATTGTCGTAAACATTGACGGCCATCCCTGCCCGTGTGGCCAGCGCGGCTGCGTTGAGACGGAATCTTCAGGAACCTCGCTGCGACGACACCTCACCGAGGCTGGCTACTCTTCCGACGTCCGTTTCGAGCACATACTGCCACTGGCTGAAGCCGGAGACGAAGCTGCCATCGGCGTTATGAGAGCGTGGGCCGGTCCGTTGCGAGCTGCAATCAATACACTGTGCGCGGCGTTCGACCCGGATGTCGCCCTGCTTGGAGGCGGCATGGGTCGCGCAGCGTTTAAAGCATTGGAATTATTACCAGAAAATCGGAGCTGGTACCAAGTCGACGTCCGATCCGCACTCCTGGATGACGACGCCGGCGTGATCGGATCAGGCTTGGCAGCGTGGGACCTAGTTTCATCTGCAGTACCCCTGGCGGCGAAGCGGCTGGTGATGGTCAACGGCGTGCCGGCATCCGGCAAGAGCCGTGTCGCGCACAGTCTTGCTGAGCGCACAGGCTGGCCAATCCTCGCGCTCGATACGATCAAGAATCCTTTCCTGGAATTGATCGAGGGCGTCGACCGGCCGTTCAATCGCGTTCTTGGGCGTGCCAGCTACAAATCTATCTTCTCCATCATCAAGGATTCGGCGCCCGGCTCGACCTTCATCGTAGATGCGTGGTTCGGTTTTCAGCCGATCGAAGTCTTGAAGGGACACATCGCGCTATCAGGCGTAACTGAGACCGTCGAAGTATGGTGTCATGCGCCTCCGGAAGTTATTGGAGATCGGTATATGCAGCGAAGCTCGGAGAGGCTTCCGGGTCATCCGGGTCCGGCCTACGTCCCGGAACTCATTGAACTCGCCGCGCGGGCGGAACCATCACGTCTGGGGCCTGTGCTGGACGTCGACACAACCACTCCCACCGAAATAGACAAAGTTGTGATGTGGGTGGCAGAGAGCTTCACCAAGGACTGACAGCGCGGTCCTGACGTGAGACCCTTGGAGCAGAAATGAAGCGTATCGTCTTGTTCTCCGGCGGCAGCGCCTGCCGGGCAATCAATATCGCCCTCTGTGGGAAGGCTCAAATCACACGCATCGTTCCTGCTTGGGACAGTGGCGGCAGCTCGAAAATCATACGCGAGGAGCTCGGCCTGCTCGCCGTCGGGGATCTGCGACAGGCGCTGATGACGATGGCTCACGGGGAAGGCCGTGCAGGCGACGTTGTGAAGATCTGCAACGCGCGGATATCGGGAAATCACTCCGTCGCAGACGCCCGGACCGAGTTCCTGTTCTATTCGGAAGGACGCCATCCGCTGCTGGAGCGCATGGAGCCAGGATTGAGAGGCGCGATCCTGAATTATCTGAAGACATTCATCGCTGCCGCTGGCCAAGGATTCGACTTTCGCAACGGCAGCATCGGCAACTTTATTTTGACAGGCGCCTGCCTCGCTCACAACGGTGATGTAAACACCGCAATCTTCGTCTTCAGGAAGTTGTGCGGCATCGACGGTGACGTCTGGCCGTCGTCGCTAAACAACGATCAACACCTGAACGCGATCCTGAGGGACGGTCGAACCATCGAGCGCCAGCACGCAATAACGAAACTCCCGGAGAAAGATGGTCTGATCGGGATCGATCATATCCAACTCCATGGAAACAGCGGGAACCCGCCGGAGGCAAACCCAAACGTAAACGAGGCGATTGCTAAGGCTGACCTGATCGTCTTCGGACCGGGGAGCTTTTATACGAGCATCCTTCCCCACTTGCAGATCGAAGGGCTCGTAGAGGCCCTTTCACGCGTAGAATGCCCACGCGTGTGGATCGGCAACATTCTCCAATGTCGCGAGACGGTGGGGATGAGTCTAGGCGACGTTGTGGTGGCCACATCTAAGCAGTGGAGCGGCGCCTGCCACTCGGGATCCTCGCTCATTACGCATCTTCTTGCCAACCGGGTGTTGTTCCCGTTCGAGAAGACCGTCGGCGTGTTCCCTTATCTCGCGTACGACTTCCGCAAGGTAAGGAGGCAATACGAGGTGACCGTAGGCGAGTTTGAAGACGCCTGGAACCGAGGCCAGCACGACGGCGAAGCGGTAGCTACGATGCTTTTGCGCATTGTCAATGGCCTCAGTGCGGCGTGATGCAAGATATCTTCCACTACCACGATCGCATTCTTGCAAGGCCTTTCGCTCACCGTTAGCGTCGCCTCAGTTATATATGCGAGTCTTTGCCACTAATGCCCGAAACTATCCCCGTGGACGGCCAAGTCACCGTCGTCATCGCCAGAACCAAAGAGCTGGCAATCGCCCATCCCGCCCGCCCCTTGGTCGCGGTTGTCCCAAATCACGATAACTGGAACGATTTCGGTCGGCACTTCTTCGCATATGTCGTCGCAATCGGTCCTGACAGCCACGTGATGGACGCCAATATCCGGCTAATGGTCGAAGGATTTCAATCCACGGCTGCTGCACTGGTCGCCGCGCTAGGTGAAAATGACGTCGTTTCAATCGAAGCGATCGGCGGCGCCTTCGTATCGCTGCTGCCGGACGCGGAACTCTACGGTGAGCTCGTCTCCCGGATCGGCTTCGGTTCAGCAATCAGTGCGCTACGAATCCTCGGGGACGCCGTCGTTCTCAAGATCGAGGAAACTAATAACCATCTGCTGGAGCTTGTCGGAAGCGAAGACTTTCATCTCGGCGTCCTACGCGCACAAGGGTCTTATGCTGCCCTGCAACGTGGAGCACGCTATTTCAGGGACACACCGCCTCCCGCCGTGGAGGATGCGGCCCAGTCCTTCACGTTCAGCTCAACTTTGCCAAGCGCGGATAACGAATATTCGATTTCGTTTGATTTCGAGGAGGATCTTATCTTCCACGATCGGACGGCTGTCCTCATCGGCAAGAACGGTACCGGCAAGACGCAACTTCTCAATTCGATTGTCGCCGGACTTACTGCGGAGGCTACCGACGGAGGCGCAACACAAAATTTGTTCAGCCCCATAATCTCAGTGTCGCGGGTCCTAGTATTCTCTTCGGTCCCCCAGGATCCGTTTCCAAAGCGGATCGGCGCTTGGCACCGGATCGACTACGAGTACTTCCCGATCAGCGCGCACGACAGTTCGTCAGTCGACGGCACGCTTGCGGCATTGGCGGGTTGCCTTCGTGGCAACCGCGGGGTCTACTTCGACGAGGAGGGCGAAATCGGAAGGCTGGAGTTAATTCAATTGGCGCTGAAGTCCCTTGGCCTTTGGCATCACCTTCACCTCCCGATCACCGCTAAGCAGAATGACGACTTGCCGCACGTGGCGGTCGTGAATGGACTTTCTTTCTTTCCAATCCGGCGGCACTTGAACGAGAAGCGATCACTTCTCTTGATCCAGCGCCTTGATTGGTCCCGCCCGGTTGTAGTGCTGGACGACCATGGCGAGCCGAGAAGGCTTAGCAGTGGCGAGATGGCGATGTTGAGGCTCGCAATACAGATGACGTCCGCCATCGAGCCTGGAAGTCTCCTGCTACTCGACGAGCCGGAGAACCACCTCCATCCGAATTACGTCTCGCAAGCTATGAACCTCCTACACGAGGTACTCATCGCGACGAAATCGATCGCAATCGTCGCGACGCATTCTGCATATATCGTCCGAGAGGCGCCTCGTCAGCGGGTGCACATTTTGACGCTGGAAGACCGCGAAATCACCATAGCTTCGCCAAGGATGCAGACCTTCGGCGCAAGCGTTGACACGATCTCTCAGTTTGTATTCGGCGACACCAACGTCGATCATCGCTATCAGCGAGCGCTGGAGAAATGGGCGCTAGAGACTGGACGAGAAATCGGGATCGATCGCGTGATCAGCGACTTTGGGGAAGATCTGAATCCAGAGAGCCTTTCCTTGATAGCATCAACGATACGGAATGCGGACGAAGAATAGCAGATGCTGCATCTTGAGCTACCTGCGAGCGACGTCGAAGACGACGCAGTCATTGAAACGATCTGTGCCGACCCTTCATGGGAAGAACATCTCGACGCTTGGCTTGAAGCCTACGAGAAGTATCGGCAGGCGGGCGGCGATCCATGGCTTGTCGCACCCGCCGACTTTGAGGAAGACGTCAAAGATCGGATGTATGATCTCTACACGACGCGGCGGAAGAGCGCAGCTCTCCGGGCGATACGGGAAATGCAACTGGCCTCATGCCCAATGTGCGGCTCCCTTTCGACGGGCGACCTGGATCATCACCTGCCCAGAGAAGAGTTCGGAGAATTTTCCGTGATGCGTGCCAATCTCGTTCCAGCGTGCACACATTGCAACAGCTCATCCAAAGGTGTGAAGTTTAAAGGCGACACGCCCCAGCGCTTCATCCACCCCTACTTCGACACCTGGGCGGGAGCCCCTCTGTGGCGCGTTGAAATTGTCCCACCGTACGAGGCCGCGACCTTCAACCCCGTGGTCCTTCCAAGCGTTGCGGAGGAATTGAAACCCATCGTTCAATTTCACCTGAACAACGTCTTAGGAAAACAGTTTACTCGCTCGATCATAAACTATTGGAGCACCTACCCGAGATCTCTTTCTGAAGCCATCGAGACGCATGATGTGGCTTCTGTCACGAGAGAGATTGAGATCGATCTACGCCGCGCTGTCGTAGCACGTCGCGGGGGGAATGCTTGGGATTGCGCGTTTTATAGGGGGGTACTTGCGAATCCGGATGCCATCGAATTCATAAGGAATGAGATCATTCAGATCGCCGACCAATAGCCCGCTTCCGGAGCTTGACAGTAAAGGTTCGGCGGCCATCGTGCCATGCCGCCGACTTTCGATAGCCACCTTTTGGAAACAGCCTCCAAGTCACCAGATGGTGTATCCGCAATCGACGGGCACTACGGTGCCGGTCATGGCACTGGACGCATCACTGGCAAGGAAGAGGATTGCCGATGCAATCTCGTCCGGCCGGGCTACCCTCCTCATTGGAGTGAAATCCATCCAGATCGGCATCCGCTCCGGATCGTCGAAGCTCGTATTCGACATCACCGTGTCGACATAGGTCGGCGCGACGCAGTTCACGCGGACGCCACGCTCGGCCCATTCACCTGCCAGTGACTTTGTCAGATGATGCACCGCTGCCTTGGCGGCGTTGTAGTGCGCCTGGCGCTGCGGCTTGTTTGAAATCAGACCGGAGATCGAACCGAGGGTGACGATGGACCCGCGGTTTCGGGCAAGCATATGCCTGCCGAACTCCCGGCAGGACCAGTACACGCCGTTGAGATCTACGTCGATCAGACGACGCCAGATCTCGTCGGCGATCGCCTCTCCGGGCGTGTCGGGCCAAGCAATACCAGCATTGGCTATCAGGATGTCGACAGAACCGAATCTTTTATTCATCGCCTCGGCAACCGACGCGACGTCCTCGGGCCGTGTCACGTCGAGACGAGCAGTATCCGCAGCGAATCCTTTCTCCTTCAGGTAGGAGCGCCCGCTCTCGAGCAGTTCGTCGTTCACGTCCGAGATGATGACGTGCGCGCCCGCCTCAAAGAGGGCCTCCGCCGAAGCGAGCCCGATGCCCCGGCCGCCGCCGGTGATGAAGGCGGTCTGTCCGCGCAGGCGCATCTTTTCGAAATACATTCAATCCTCCTCAAATCAGATCGTTTCGCCAACCAGATGATGCCGCGTCAGCGAACCGAGCGCCTTGCCGTCAGGTCCGAAGACATGACTTGCCGCAGCGACAGGCGAAAGCCGTATGCTATCATGCACCCGCACCGAACTGCTGCCGTCGACTTCGGCGATGACGATAAGCTTCGGAGCGATCTCGACATGGACGAATGTCTCGCTGCCCAGCCGCTCTACGACAATCACCGTTCCCGACAGCGACCCCTCGCCGTCCACCCGAAGATGCTCCGGTCGAACGCCAAGATCGACTGTCTGACCGCTGGAGACGCCCTCTCCATCCACGGGCACCGAGAGATGAGCACCTCCGGGAAGAACTACCTCAACTCCGTCCTTGGAGGCCGAGGCCACCCTCGTGGCGATCAGATTCATCTTGGGGCTGCCGATGAAGCCACCGACAAAGCGGTTCACTGGATGGTGATAGAGCTCCATCGGGCTTCCCACCTGCTCGATGCGTCCGTCCTTGAGGACCACGATCTTGTCGGCAAGCGTCATGGCCTCCACCTGATCATGGGTCACGTAGATCATGGTGGAGCCCAGGCGTTCATGCAGCCGCGCCAGTTCGATGCGGGTTTGCACGCGCAGCGCTGCGTCCAGATTTGAAAGTGGTTCATCGAAGAGGAAGATCGACGGCTCCCGGATGATCGCGCGCCCGATGGCGACGCGCTGCCTCTGGCCGCCGGAAAGTTCGCGCGGCCTTCGCTCCAGATACTGGCGAAGCTCCAGAAGATCCGCGACCTTCTCGACGCGGGCATCGCGTTCGTCCTTCGCGACGCCCGACAACTTCAATGCGAATCCCATGTTCTCGCGCACGGTCATGTGCGGATAAAGGGCGTAGCTCTGGAAGACCATCGCAAGGCCACGCTCGTCTGGGGGCACGTCGTTGACCCTGTTTCCGGCGATTTGGAGGTCGCCCGAGGTGATCTCCTCCAGTCCCGCGATCATGCGCAGCAAGGTCGACTTTCCGCAGCCGGAAGGACCGACGAACACGCAGAACTCATGGTCTTTGATTTCGAGGTCGATGCCCTTGATGATTTCCAAGGCACCGAAAGACTTGGTCACGTTCTGAAGACGAAGATTGGCCATGTGATAATCCTTGAATTCGATGCGTCCACTATTTGACGGCTCCGAAGGTCAAACCGCGAACCAGTTGTCGCTGTGTCAGCCAGCCCATGATGAGGATCGGGGCGACCGCCAGCGTCGAGGCCGCGGAGAGCTTCGCCCAGAACAGACCTTCCGGACTTGAGAACGAAGCGATGAATGCTGTGAGCGGGCCGGCTCGCGACGCGGTCAGATTGAGTGTCCAGAACGCTTCATTCCAGCACAGGATGATTGATAGGAGCGCGGTGGAGGCGATCCCCGGAAGCGAGATCGGGATCAGTATGTAGCGCATCTGGGTCCAGAACCTCGCGCCGTCCATGCGACCAGCCTCCAGGATCTGTGTCGGAACGTCTTTGAAGAATGAGTAGAGCATCCAGACGATGATCGGCAGGTTCGACAATGTGAACAGGATGATGATGCCAAATCGCGTGTCCAGGAGCCCTGCGTCCCGAAAGAGCAGATACATCGGCACCAGCACGCCAACCGCAGGCATCATCTTCGTCGACAACATCCACAGCAGGAGATCTTTGGTGCCCTTCTTCGGGTAAAACGCGCACGCATAGGCCGCGGGCAGACCGATCGCCAAGGCGAGGATAGTCGATCCGACCGACTCGATGACGCTATTCAGCGCGTATGAAAGATAGTCCGCCCTACTGTTCACATCTGCGTAGCTTTGGAGAGTAGGCGTGAAGGATATCGAAGGAACGACCGCGTCGATCTCGCTCTTGAACGATGTCACGACCATCCAGAAGATCGGGAAGAACATCACTATGGCGGCCGCCCAGCCGACTATGCCTGCAAGAAGATTGGTTCTCGAATTGGTCATGTCAGTCGCGCTCCAGATGCCGCGCAAAGGTTCGGATGAGGAATGCTGCAACGATGTTGGCGAGAATGATCGCGATCACGCCTGCCGCTGAGGCGCCACCAACATCCCACTGAAGAAGTGCGCGCATGTAGATGAAATAGCTGAGGTTTGTCGTCGCCAGTCCTGGCCCGCCGGACGTCGTCACGAGGATTTCCGCAAAGACTGCGAGCAGGAAGATGCACTCGATCATGACCACGACCGAAATCGGACGCAGCAGGTGCGGGAGGGTGATGTTCCAAAACATCGACCAACCTTTCGCGCCGTCCATCCGGGCAGCTTCCAACTGCTCGCGGTCAAGTGACTGCATCGCCGTCACCAGGATCAGCGTCGCAAAGGGCACCCACTGCCATGAGACGATGATGATGATGGAAAACATCGGTAGCTGCACGAACCAGTCCACCACCGGAAGGCCAACCCATCGCGACAGATAGGAGAAGAAGCCGTTGACCGGGTGCATCAGCAGGTTCTTCCAGATCAGGGCACTGACCGTCGGCATGATGAAGAAAGGTGCCGTGACGAGGAGCCGCGCAATGTTGCGGCCGGGGAACTCCTGGTCGAACACGACGGCGAAGAAAATCCCGCAGACCACCGTAATTGCAAGGACGCTTCCGACCAGAACGAGGGTGTTCAGAATGGCGATCCAAAGGCGCGCGTTCGAAAGCAGGAGCTTGTAGTTGGTGATCCCCGCGAATCCCGTGATCAGTGGGTTCTGCAGATTGTAGCGCTGGAACGAAAACCAGAGCGTGAGTACCAGCGGCACGATCATCCAGAACAACAGGAGACCGACTGCAGGTGCGAGCAATGGCCCGGTTCGTACTTCCCTAGAGCGAGCTCCCATTTCTTCTGACTCCGTCTCGTGCATACCTGATTTGGAAAGAACGCCCGGTCGCGGGAGGTGAGCGACCGGGCGTCAGGGGCGCGCCGTGGTGTTACTTGATGTAACCCGACTGCGTCATGACCTCGACAGCGTTGTCTTGAGCCGTCTGCAGTGCTTCATCCACTGAAGTCTGACCAGCGAGCGCACCCGCTATTGCCTGCCCGGTCGTCGTACCGATGCCCTGGTATTCGGGGATGATGACGAACGAGATGCCGTTATACGGAACAGGATCACGGGTCGGCTTCGAAGGATCTGCTGTTTCGATAGCCTTCTCGGTCGTTTCCGCGAACGGTGCGGCCTTCAGGTATTCCGGCGAGTAGGTGGACTTGCGTGTACCCGGGGGCGACGTGACGACGCCACCGTTCTTAGCGACCAGCTTCACGTAGTCCTTGGAAGTCGCCCATTTCACGAAGCTTTTCGCGGCTTCCGTCTTCTGAGACGTTGCCGGGATTGCCAATGCCCAGGCCCAGAACCATCCGTTGCCCACGTTCGTGACTTCTCCAGGCCCCTTTGCATAGCCGATCACGTCGGCGACCTTCGAGGTCTTCTTGTCATACAATCGGCCTGCTGCCGAAGTCGCGTCCACCCACATCGCGCAATGACCGGCAGAGAAAAGAGCCTGGTTTTCGTTGAAACCGTTCGCGGTCGCACCCGGAGGACCGTACTTCGTCATCACGTCAACGTAGTAGTTCACAGCGTCTTTCCACGGCTTTGAAGTAAGCTGCGGCTGCCATTTCATGTCGAACCAGGTGCCACCCCAGACATTCGCCATCAGCGTGATAAGGGCCATGTTCTCGCCCCAGCCCGGCTTGCCGCGCAAGCACACGCCATACTGTTCCTTGGACTTGTCGGTCAGCTTGGAGGCAAATTCGGCGATCTGCGTCCAGGTCGGCTGCTCGGGCATCTTCAGGCCGGCCTTTTCGAAGAGGTCGGTCCGGTACATGGTGAAGGAACTCTCGGCGTAGAACGGAACGGCATAAAGCTTGCCGTCGGCCGAGAGACCGTTTTTGACCGAGCTGAAGATATCGTTGTAGTCGTAGTCGTCGCCAAGATCGTCGAGCGACGTCAGCCAACCGGATTTGCCCCAGATTGGCGTTTCGAGCGCGCCGATGGTGACGATGTCGAACTGGCCACCTTTCGTGGCGATATCGGTCGTGACGCGCTGGCGCAGGACGTTCTCTTCAAGGACGACCCAGTTCAGCTTGTTGCCGCTGCTCTTCTCCCATTCGCTGGCGAGCTTTTGCATGACGATCATGTCGTCGTTGTTGACAGTCGCGATCGTCAAAGTCTCCGCTTGTGCGAAGTGCGATCCGAGCATCATGGCACCGAACGACAGTGCGCACTTTCGTAGAATTCCCATTTTCTCTCCTCCAGAGTTTTCGGTTACGGCCCCGCAATTGCGTCGCTGCCGCGCCCGGACCTCGACGCATCAACGTATCGATTGAGAACGGCAGGCCGTTGCGCCGATCGGTGCGATCGGAGCCGTCGAATGCCGTTTTGGTTTCGAATTAAATCGAGGCTGCCTCGCCTATTGCGATCCGGCCTTATCGGGTTCTTCCCAACTCAAACGAAATCCTCCCACACGTGTCGGAAGACGTTGTTTCAGCCATCAGACTGGGCCCTCCACCGAGCCAATAACATCGTCCGGGTTTATTGGTGAGGAGTGAAACACATTTCAGAATGAAATTTCAAGCTCTTTTTTAGGATTTTTTGCGGGGTGGTGGTGATAGTTGGTTTATTCCAAATAAATCATACGTTTCAGCGAGATAATCACCCTTATGCCGCGTATTTTCTGCCGAAAGCGGGCCTAGCGCAGTCAATCCCGCAAGACTCGTTGGAGTTGCAGGTGCTCGCCTCTTCCCTCGCGTACAAGAACCACGTCAGGGCGTCGCACGTATTGTCGGCCGATTGTGAGCTGAGCTATCGGAGCGTGGCGAGGAACGCCTCAATTCCCGCCTGAGCACAATCGGAATCCTGGGCAGGTGTGCCAGAGCTTACGCCAACAGCCCCCACGATTTCACCGTCGACCGTGACAGGTATGCCACCGGCGACGACAAGCAAGCGACCGCCTATGGCGGAGTTTATCCCATAGGCAGGTTTCCCCGGCTGGCTCGCATCGCCATAGCTTTCGGTGGTCCGTTTCGCGCCGGCGGCCGTGTAAGCTTTGTCCTGCGCAATGATCGAACTGGTGACCTTGCCCCCGTCCATCCGTTCGAAGGCAATGAGTTGGCCAGACTCGTCCACGACCGCGATGCACATTGGAACGCCGATCTGTTCAGCTCTCGTCCGTGCTCCTGCGATGAGATAGCGAGCGTCGTCGAGGCTGAGCCGCTTGATTGTCAACATTATTCACGTCCTCCCATTCTTGCTATTTGCCGGCCATGGCCGCGCGCGTTTCGGCGCGAGCGAGGAATGCCAGCGCAGCAGCACCAACGAGCCCCGAATTTTGGCCCAATGCGGCGTGGCGCACTTTTACGTCTTTGAATGCGGGCATAGCCCATCTTCGGATATAGGCGTGGATGACTGGCTGAAGGCGCTCGAACTCGTGCGACAGTCCACCGCCCATAACGATCAGGTCCGGGCTAAATATGTGCAGAAGGCTGGTAAAGCCGCGACCGAGTATCTCCGCCTCCTCGTCTATAAGCTGGTTTGCCAAGACATCCCCGTCCCTGCCTGCGGCAAATACAGACTTGCTGTCGATCGCGACGCCATTCTTCCCAAGCGAGGTATCAGAGGATTCAGCCGCTCTCATTGTTGCCCGTGCTGTGAAGGCCGTACCGGAACCATAGGCTTCGAAGCATCCACGGTTCCCGCATGGGCAGAGTTCGCCATTCGGCACAACGGACATATGGCCGATGTGGCCAGCCATGCCCTTACGGCCACGTAGCACATGGCCGTCGACGATGGCACCGCCTCCAATCCCTGTGCTTACTGTGACGTAGAGGATGTTGGAGAGCCCTCGAGCCGCTCCAAATTGCCATTCCCCGATCGCGGCGGCAATGCCGTCGTTTTCCAGATTGACCGGGAACTCAAGGCGTTTCTGTAGCTCGGCAGTGATTGGATAGTTGCTGAAACCCTTTAGAGTCGGAATGTCGAGTGCGACGCCCGCCTCGGTGTTTAGCGGACCGGGGGCTGATACCCCCACTCCTACCACCGTCGAGACGTCCACGCCCGCGAGGAGCCGATCGACAAGGTTCGTCATCTGACTGAGAACACGATCGGGGCCGGCCATTGCATCTGTGCGCTCCTCTGCGCGAGCGAGGATCGCCCCTCGCTCGTCAACAAGTGCAGCGCGGACCTGCGTACCGCCGAGATCGATGCCAACAGCAATCTCGTCCATGGTTGCCCTCGATCTGATTACAGCGCCCGAAGCCATGCCATCCTCTCTTCGAGAGAGGGAGAGTTGAAAGCAAGCGACCCCAACACGACTGTTTCCGCGCCGTTCTGGCGCAACAGCGGAACCGTATGTTCACGGATCCCGCCATCTGCGGCAAGGATAATTCGGTGAGTGGCGCCGGACGCCGCGATTAGTGCTTTCGCCTCCCGCAGACGCTCGCCGGCCCTCTCATCCAGTCCCTGTCCCTTCACGCCGATCGCGGTTCCCAGGAGTGTCAAGAAGTTGAGGCGTTCGACATACTTAGATACCCTGGCGACCGGAGTATCGACCTTGAGGACCATCCCCGCTGCAATACCCTTGCGTTCTATCAGATCAAGTGCGGCGTCCGCGACGCTCTCATTTTCGAGTTGAATACTGATGAGGTCGCTGCCCGCCTCCGCGAACTGTTCGATCTGTGAGAGCAGGATTCGATCATCAACCATCAGGTGCACGTGAATCGGGCGTGAGGAAACTTTCCTGATCGCGGCAACAAGGTCGGGAAAGAAAAGCATTGCAGGTGCAAAGTGTCCATCGGCCACGTCGATGTGAAGCACGTCGACGTAGGGATCGATGCGGCTCATCTCCGCCGCGAGGTTTGCGAGGTCGGCAGACCATACGGAGAATTCGGCGATCAATCTGTCCGCGGGAAGGTCGGAGATCCAGTTCTTGGAAAGGCTAGCCATGGTTTTTCAGTTCCTCTGCGAAACGGTTGATTGCGGCATGGAAATCCGAGACGTACTGTGCTCGGCTATCGACTTTGGGGGTGATTTCGACGAAACGCGATCCGGGGATCAGGCGTGCCAGGGTCTGGGCGTATGGAAGCGGGTGGATGGAATCCTTGGCGTGGCCGATCACCATGCAGGGCACATCCAGCGCCCTCACCTCGGCCTTCGTAACTCCTGGACCGTCGCTGGCGATAGCTTCCAGGAGCGCCGCAGTCACATCGAGCGGCTGGCGCGAAAAGAAGCCAGTCAGCGATGCGAGGTTATCGGGCGCGTGTTCGGCGAGATCGCGTCCGGTCGGCCCGTCAAGAAAGGCCGCCTTCGCTTTGTCGGGCGGCAGTTCCTTGAGCAGTCGACCAACCTCACCGTTCGGCTTCATGTTCTCCGGCGCAGCCTCGATGATCCACGCGGGCCTTGCAATGATGAGCCCCCGGACAAGATCGGGACGCTTGACTGCAAGGCGCAAGGAAATCGCAGCGCCCATGGATATCCCACCGACGACTACGGGGGAGTCGAGGTTGTTCTCGATGTATTCGGCGATGTCGTCAGAGAACTGCGCAATAGAAATCCCCGCAAGGGGCCCGAGCTGCGACCTTCCGTGGCCCCGCGCTTCGATGGTGATGCGTCTCAGACCGTGATCGACAGGGAATGCCTCACGGGGTTGCCCCGCATCCCCGCACAGGCCGTGCTGAAAAACGATCGGCAAGCCTTTGCCAACATCGTCGACATTGAGAAGAGTTCCATCGGTCGTCCTGAACTCGCCACTCATCTGCCGACCCCGATCGAGCTTCCGCCGCTAAGGTGGCCGTTCAGGAACTCGGCGACGCCGGGCGCCTCCGAAGCCGCCAGCCCATGCGTGATCAAGCTGCCCTCAAAACCGATGGCTCTTAGACGCGAAAGGTAGAAGTCATAGTCAAGGACGCCCTTCCCGGCCGTCGCAAAGGTTCCGTCGCGATTGCGGTCCTTGGCATGAGCCATCACGATCCGGTCAGCAAGAAGATCGATCCCCGACGCCACGAGGTCCCGCTGCTGTTCCGGCGATGCCACCTCGAACAGGTTGGCGGGATCAAGGACGATCTTGATGCGCGGGTTTTGCAGCTCGTGAATGAGACGCTTCGCCTTCTCCGCGGAGTTCACGACGTTGGCCAGCTCAGGTTCGATTCCGAGATCCACGTCGTAGCGGTCGGCGATGCGCAGGGCCTTCTCCATCGCTCCAAGCAGATCGCGCCATGCCTCAGGCGTGTTGTTGTCCGGATGCTCCTTCCACTGATCGACCGGATCACGCGTGCCCGTGCACAGCGTGATCAGACGGGTTCCCATGTCGACGCAGCGTGCCGCAAGCACCTCGAGCCGTCGATGGCCCGCCTGTCTGGTGGCAAGGTCGGGATGGATCATGTTGTAGGTGCCCGAGACGGCGACGATGTCGACGCCCGTGGACCGCGACGCTTCGGCTACCGCCCGGGCGGCATCGAGACCGATCTCGTCCGGCATCGACGCCAGGCCCGAGCAGGCCATGTTGTACTGCGCGCAGGAATAGCCGGCCGCCTTCACGGCCTTCAGCACCGTCTCCGGATCGGATCCTTCGAACGTCTTCGCAAAGATGCCGAGCTTCATCACACGCCTCCCGAGACGTCGGCCAGCGCCACTGACTTGCCGCTCTCCACCGAACGGGCGATGGCGACCATCGCCTGCACCGATGCCAGGCCGTCGTCGATGTCGGCTCCTTCCATCGGCGCACCGTCGAGGATCGTGCGGGCGAATCCTTCGACTTGCCGGCGATAGAAGTGACCGTCGGCGCCGAGCACCCGGTGCGTCGCTCCGTCCGCCTCCCGGAAGATGTCCACTTCGCTCGACTTGTAGTACCAGGGATTATAGGTCTTCCCGAGAATGCTGCCGTTCTTGCCGTAGATCTGGAATCCTTCGTGCCAGTCCATCCGCACCTGCACCGTCAGGTCGAGATGGCCGAGTGTTCCGGAGGCGAACTCGACATCGACGAACCAGCACCAGATACCGGCACGCTCCGACAGCCGCGCGTCGACCGAGAGGATGTCGCCTGCAAAGTAGCGGGCCGTATCGATCAGGTGGCAGCCATGCGCCAGCATGTAGTAGCGACGCAGGTCGGCCTTGGGATTCGTCGACGGCTTCTTTGCGTTGGCGCTGGTCACCACCAGGGGCTGGACCGCGTCGGTCATCGGGTAGCGATGGGTGCTGTCGCAGTACCAGGCCTTCAGGGCGACCATCTCGCCCATCTCGTCGCGGATGAAGGACTTGGCGGCCTGCAGCCCGGCGTCGAAGCGCTTCATGTGGCCGACTTGAAGGATCTTCCCGGACTTCTCGACCGCCGCCTTCAACTCACGGCATTCCTCGACGGTCACGCCGATCGGCTTCTCGCACAGCACGTGCTTGCCGGCTTCGAGCGCCCGAAGCGACGCCGGAACGTGGAAGGCGTCGGCCGTGGCGATGATGACGGCGTCGACGTTTGGATCGGCGAGCATCTTGTCGTAGTCGTTGTAGGAATTCTCTGCGCCGTGTGTGACGACCATGCGTTCGCGCAGGTCGTCGGCTACGTCACAGATCGCATAGAGATCGGCATTGGCGGCCTTGGTGCAGCTCTCGAAATGCGCCGCCTGGGCGATCTGCCCCGCGCCTAGCACTCCCACCCGAAGCCGACGTTCCTGTTTTGCTGGCATGAAAGGATTCCTTCTTGTGAGTTCAGAGAGCGACGCCGCTTGCGGCATCGAAGAGTATTGCCTTTGAGAGATCGACCGCAAATGGGGACTTGTGGCCCGACTGGATCGGAGTGCCCGTCGGCAAACGCGCCATGATTTCGCGTTCGCCGGCCCGCAACGCCGCAAAAATATCAGGACCGGTGGGCTCGATGACTTCGACATGAAGATCCAACGTTGGCCTGCTCTCGGCCGCGCCAGTTGCGAGCGACAGCCATTCCGGGCGAAGGCCGAGCAGGACTTCGCGGCCCTCGCTGAGCGCGCCGACTGTTGTGCCCGGAACGGGAAGCACTGCATCCGCCCCCTTTAGACTGAGCCGACGGCTCTCTCCGTTGGCGACGACGGTAGCGGGAAGGAGGTTCATCGGCGGAGATCCCATGAACGTCGCCACGAACACGTTTGATGGCCTGTCGTAGATGTCTTCGGGCGTACCAAACTGCTGGAGAACTCCATCCTTCATCACCGCAATTCGGGTCGCCATTGTCATGGCCTCGATCTGATCGTGGGTGACATAGACGATCGTCGCTCCCAGGCGCTGATGGAGCTTCTTGATCTCCGTCCGCATTTCGACACGCAACTTGGCATCGAGGTTCGAAAGCGGCTCATCGAACAGGAAGATCTTCGGCTCGCGGACGAGAGCCCGGCCCATTGCCACGCGCTGCCGCTGGCCGCCGGAGAGCTGAGCCGGCTTGCGCGTGAGCAGGTGGGTTATTTGGAGGAGCTCCGCCACCTTTCGGACGCGCTCAGTCCGTTCGGGCTTCGGCATCTTGCTCATTTCGAGCGAAAATCCGATGTTCTGTTCCACCGACATCGCCGGATATAGCGCGTAGGATTGGAACACCATCGCAATATCGCGCTCCTTGGGCTCCAAACCGTCGACCGCATTTCCGTCGATGGTGATCGTTCCGGACGTATGATCGTCCAGACCGGCGATGATGGATAGGAGTGTCGACTTGCCGCAGCCGGATGGACCGACGAGGACGAGGAATTCTCCGTCTTGGATCGAAATGTCGATATCCTTGAGAACGGAGACCGCCCCGAAGCTCTTTGACACATGATTGATAGCGAGATTTGCCACGACGATTACCCCTTGACTGCGCCGGCCATCAGACCGCGAAGGAAATACCGGCCAGCCGCCACGTAGATGATGATAGTCGGCAGAGCAGCGATCATCGCGGCAGCCATATCCTCGTTGTACGCCTTGGTTCCGGTGGATGTGTTGACGAGATTGTTGAGCGCGACCGTTACGGGCTGATTGGTTCCTGCCGCGAACGATACGCCGAACAGGAAGTCGTTCCAGACACCTGTGAACTGCCAGATGACCGATACCATCACGATCGGCCAGGAGATCGGCAGGAGGATCCGGAAGAATATTGCCCAGAACCCGGCCCCATCTACCCGCGCCGCCTTGAAGATTTCGCCAGGCACAGTGACGAAGTAGTTCCGGAAGAACATCGTCGTGAAGCAGATGCCGTAGACGACGTGGACCAGAACCAGACCAGGAATCGTACCTGCAAGCCCCAGCTTACCGAGGACGCCGGCCATGGGAATGAGCACGATCTGGAAGGGAATGAAACAGCCGAACAGGATCAAGCCGAACAGGATGTTGTCACCCTTGAAACGCCATTGTGCGAAGACGTAGCCATTGAGAGCCCCCAGTGCGACCGAGATAAGCGTTGCTGGGACCACGATCAGGAAGGAGTTCCCGAAGTATCCCTTCAGGCCACCGCAGGTGACGCCAATGCATGATGCGCCCCAGACGTTCGCCCAGGCGTCGAGCCTCGGCATGCGTGGGAACGAGAGGAGATTGCCCGATCTGATCTCGTCCATGTCCTTCAGCGACGTGAAGACCATCGAGAGCAGTGGCGCGAAGAACACCAGCGCGAGAATGATCAGGCAGCCGTAGACGAAGACCCGTCCGAAGGCTTTCGACCAGCGGATGTTTCCTGGGCGGCGTGTCGCAGCCGCATGGGTGCTGTCAAGCAGTGCGGTCATTGCGGAGCTCCGAGTAGAGGTAAGGAACGATGATGCTTGCGAGGCTGACCAGCATCACGGTCGCGCTGGCAGCGCCCACGCCCAGTTCGTTTCGCGTGAACGTCATCGAATACATGAACGTCGATGGCAACTCGGTGGAAACGCCCGGCCCGCCTTTCGTAAGAGCAACGACGAGGTCGTAGCTCTTGATCGCCAGATGGGCTTCGATCACGAACACGGTTAGAAACACCGGCCGCAATGCAGGGATGATGATGCGGGTATAGACCTTGTGGATCGGGGCACCGTCTACGCGTGCCGCCCTGAGAATCTCCGAATCGATGCCCCGAAGCCCCGCGAGGAACAGCGCCATGACAAAGCCCGTGACCTGCCAGACGCCAGCAATGACGATCGTGTAGATCGCCCTATCCGGATCGACGAGCCACTGGAAGGTGAAGGACTCCCAACCCAGGCTTCTCATCATGTGCTCAAGTCCGAGGCCGGGGTTCAGCATCCACTGCCAGATTACGCCGGTCACGACGAATGAGAGCGCCATCGGATATAGGAACACCGCGCGGAAAACGCCCTCGAAGCGGATCCTCTGGTCGATGAGGATAGCGATGAACAATCCCAGGCAGGTCGCGCACAGAATGTAGAGGCCGCCAAAGATGCCCATGTTCTCAATTGCCGTGATCCACCGCGGGTTTTCGAAGAGACGCTGGTATTGTCGCCAGCCGACAAAATCGAAGCGGGCAAACATTTTCGAGCCAGTGAACGACAAAATCGCGGTGTAAGCGATGAAGCCATAAACACAGACCGTGATTGCCGCGAGCGATGGCGACAGAACAATCGCAGGCATCGCGTCTTTGAGACGTTTGGAAAGAGACATTGTATCGCCCATGGGATTTCGCCGGATCAAACGGTTCCAACCAGGCGGAAATCAATCGCGCTGGAATTTAGGCCCCGCCGCCCTCTCGAACGGCAGGGCCAGGGAGGAACGGTTACTTCGCGGCGTTCACCGAGTTCACGAGAGCAGCCACCGCATCCTTGGACGACATGTCCGAGTTGAAGTGCTGTGTGACGACGTCAAAGATTGCACGCTGGATCGCGGCCGGCTCGGCATGGCCGTGCGCCAGCGAACCCATCATTGTCCCAGCGCCTTGAGCCGCCTTGAGGTCTGCCATGGAGCGCTGCGCGCAGGCGTCGAACTTGTCGCCAGGCACATCCGTGCGCGCCGGGATCGATCCCTTTACGAGGTTGAATGCTTCCTGGAACGAGGGAGACATGACGCTCGAGGCGAGCTTGTACTGCGCCTGCAGCTTGTCTTCGCCGACTGGGAACATGGCAAAGAAGTCGGTATTGAACAGGAACGTTCCCTCAGTACCGGGAGCAGGAACGCAAAGAATGTCCACGCCCGGCTTCAGGTTCGCCTTGACGATCTCGCCCTTGGCCCAGTCGCCCATGAGCTGCATGGCGGCGTCACCCTTGAGCACCATGCCGGTGGCAAGGTTCCAGTCGCGCCCGGAGAAGTTCGGATCGACGTATCCTCGAATCTTTCGCATCTGATCAAAGACCTTGATCATCGTGTCGGACCGCAGGGATTCCTCGTCGAGTTCCAGAATGGCCTTCTTATAGAACTCAGGACCGCCGATACCGACAACGACGTCGTCAAAGATCGTCGTGTCCTGCCACGGCTGACCACCGTGAGCCAACGGCACGATGCCCTTTGCCTTCAGCTTGTCGGCGATCTGGTTGAACTCATCCCAATTCTTAGGCGGTTCGAGCCCGTTTTCCTTGAAGACTTTCGCGTTGATCCAGAGCCAGTTTGGGCGGTGGATGTTTACTGGGACCGCCTGCCATTTCCCGTCGTGCACGGCGAAATTCTTGATGGCGTCCGGAACGACTTTGTCCCAGCCTTCCTTCTCAGCAATAGGCGTAAGGTCGCCCAGCAGCCCTTCTTCGGACCACTCGTTCACGGCCATGCCCAGAAGCTGTGCCGCCGTCGGTGGATTGCCGGAGGTGACGCGGGCTTTCAGGGCGGTCATCGCAGCTTCGCCGCCACCACCAGCAACTGGCATGTCCTGCCATGTCACGTTCTGCTTCTGAAGGTCGTCTTTCAGCACACCGACCGCAGCCGCCTCGCCGCCCGACGTCCACCAGTGAAGCACTTCCACAGTCTCCGCCGCCAAAGCAAGGCCGGAGACCGACGCACTGAGAATGGCCGATGCGGCCAGCAACTTGAGGGTAGAACGCATTTTATCCTCCCATGGACCGGCAACATGCGGTCCTCCATACAAAACAAACAAAGTCCTCCTGTTTGTTTGGATTGAAAACAAACATATTAGGAGATAAGAGTCAACAAGAGATGACGGAGCTAAAAAAATGGTCGTTGGAATCACGCTGCTGCTGCTGTTCCAGCTTGCTGGGGAAATTCTCAGCTACAGTTTGGGCCGGGTCATTCCGGGTCCGGTCATCGGCATGGTGATGATCGCGGTCGCGTTGGTCATCGCGAGACGCAGCCCGCGGCTCGAACAGTTCGGCAAAAGTGCCGTTGCTACGTCGACCGCCCTGCTCGCCAACATGGGAGTTCTGTTCGTCCCTGCTGGCGTGGGCATCGTCCAGCACCTCGACCTGATCCGAGATCGGGGCATTGCCCTCTCTATGACAATCGTGGTCTCAACGGTTGTCACTTTGGTCGCCACAGTTTGGACTTTTCTCGTGACAAAGCGAATGCTCGGGAGCGGACACGATGAGTGAAGGTCTTTGGGTCTATCTCGCAGCATCGCCGCTGCTTTGGCTGACAGGGACGCTCGTGGTCTGGATCATTGCGACACACGTCGCACGCCTCTGGCCGCGCAATCCGATTTTGAACCCTATCCTGCTTTCCGTCTGCTTCATGGTGCTCACCCTGGAGGTCGGCAACATCGACTACGACACGTACTTTTCCGGAGCACAGTTCATTCACTTCCTCCTGGGGCCGGCGACCGTCGCATTAGGAATCCCGCTCTACGAAAAGCTCTCGCTAGTGAAGGCCAACCTGATCCCGATGCTCGTAGCTCTACTCGTCGGAAGCCTCACGGCGGTTGGGTCGACCCTGCTTCTTTGCCGAATGTTCGCATTCGAGCCGAACGTGGTCGCATCCCTCGCCCCGAAATCCACGACCGCTGCGGTGGCGATGGCGATCTCGTCGGATTTGCATGGCGATGCGGCATTGACGGCCGCAGTTGTCATTCTGACCGGGATCTGCGGAGCGATCGTTGTAACTCCGCTTATGAACGCCATGCGGATCCGCGACTATAGTGCTCGGGGTTTCGCAGTCGGGTTGGCATCTCACGGCATTGGTACGGCCCGAGCGTATAGCGTCGATCCGGTCGCGGGTCTATTTTCCGGGATAGCCATGGGCCTCAACGCGATTGTAACATCTTTGATTGTTCATCTGTTCTTGTGAACGGCTGCAAGTTTGGGAGAAGCGCATGTCCATGCCCCGTGCCGTTAGGCACATCAATGAAATGCGGGTCCTTGATGTCATTCTGAGGAACGGGCGGATCAGCAGAGCGAACATAGCCAAGGAACTGGGGCTAACGCGCTCGACAGCAAGCAGCATCGTAGCCGGCCTGGCCGACGAAGGGCTGCTCGTGGAGGACAACTCGGAAGAGGACAAAGGCGCGGGAACCGGGCGACCGGGAACCTTCGTCCAACTCAACGCTCGCCGTGCGTTATTTATCGGCGCAGACATCGGCGTCGGAAGAATCTGCATAGTCGCGCTCGGACTGGACGCCAAGCCAATAGCCAAGGAAGTCTTTGACTTCGATGTGGTCTCCAACGAACCGCGCGATCTCATCGAGCGCCTTGCAGCCGGCGTCCGGGCCATTCAGTCCAGAATTGGCGACAACTACACGTCGCGTGGCCTCTGTGTGACCGTCCCAGGTCTTATAGATAAGGCAGGGAATGTACTGCGGGCACCTTTTCTCGGTTGGCACAACGAACCACTGCTGGAAAGGTTGATCAAGAGTCTCCCGGAATTTCCAACCGTAATCGCCGAGAATGATGCGAACGCCTTCGCCTTCGCTGATGCGTTTCAGGACAGGAAAGAACCTGCCGCAACCGAGATCTATCTCTTTCTCGACTCCGGTGTCGGCGGCGCGATCATCAAGGATGGCGAACTTCTGCGAGGTGTAGACGGGTATGCGGGGGAGTTTGGCCACGTCATCATCGGTGACAGTGGCTTTGTCCAGCTTGCTACGCCCGCCGGCTCTGTCGAAAGCTACATTGGTCTGGACGCCGTCCTTGCGAGATATCGTCAACATGGTGGCTCCGCCATCGGATTTTCAGACCTCTATGAGGCCATACTCCGGGAGGAACCAGCGGCAATTTCGACCTTGCGGGACTGGGCCTTTTATCTTGGACGGACAGTCGCCATGATCGGCAGCATCTTCAACCCATCGAGAATTGTGCTCGGCGGAAAGGTTGCATCGTTATTTCCGCTTTGCGGCAATCTTCTTGACAAGGCGCTGGCGGCGAACGTGCTTGCAGATCAGCCGATACCGGAGATCAGACTGTCTGAGCTCGACGTGGATGGCCCGGCCCTGGGGGGCGCCCTCGTTCTACACCGCCAGATGTTCTCGCTCGACGAGGAACTGGTCTTCCGCACCCGCCTTGCGGTCTAGCGTTCACCTCCCAAAGGTGCCGTCGATGCCGGTTGTCTCTTAGCGCAAGCAGTTCCATTCGAATGCCGTGCGATGCGGTGCAATGTTACCACCAACGCCCCAATCAAGTCGCTATCGTCTTCAGGTTAGGTCGGGGAATCGACCACTCCTCATTAATGGACAGATGCGCAATGGAACTCAGTGATCAGCTTCGGACGGTAGTGGGCGAAAAATTCGTAGTAACGAGACCAATCAAAATGCGCCGTTTCATCAAAGGATTCCGCTTTGGCGATGGCAAAGCTCACGCCGTGGCACTCCCAGGGAGCCTGGTCGAGTTATGGCTGGTCCTGAAGCATTGTATCGCGGCCGGGGCAACGGTGATCGCTCAAGCGGCCAACACCGGGTTGACCGGTGGTTCCACACCTTTTGGAGCGGCTGGAGAGCGCAAGTTGGTTGTCATCAACACCATGCGTATCAAGGGACTGCAGTTGCTCGGCGATGGACGCCAAGTGGTCGCTTTCCCAGGAGCCACTCTCGATGAACTCGAAAAAACGCTCCGGCCCATCGACCGAGAGCCTCATTCTGTCATTGGCTCATCATGCCTGGGCGCGTCGGTGGTCGGTGGCATCTGCAACAACTCCGGTGGCTCTCTTATCCAACGGGGTCCGGCATATACGGAGCTTGCCCTTTTTGCTCAAGTCGATGACGAGGGCCGCCTTTCCCTGATCAATCACCTTGGCATAGATCTCGGCAACACCCCGGAGGAAATTCTCCGACGTCTCGACAATAAAGACTATGAGTCAGTGCACATCGATTGGTCTGAGAACAAAGTGGCGTCGGACCGCGAATATCATTCCCATGTAAGGCAAATCGATGAGCCGACGCCCGCGCGTTTCAATATGGATCCTAGGCGACTCCACGAGGCTTCGGGATCGGCAGGAAAGGTAATTGTATTCGCGGTTCGTCTCGACACGTTCGAGGTCACAAAGAACACGAAGGTGTTCTACATCGGAACGAACGACCCTGGAGAACTGACACGAATTCGTCGAGAGATCCTTGGGGCCTTCAAAGAGCTTCCGATCTCCGCGGAGTATATACATCGTGACGCCTTCGATATTGCGGAAAAGTACGGCAAAGACACCTATCTTCTAGTAAAGTGGCTGGGCACAGGCCGCATCCCTCGCCTCTTCGACATAAAAAGCAGGCTTGATGCATGCGCCGAACGCATTCGTTTCCTGCCCGCGAATACGACAGACCGTCTCTTGCAACTCTTCAGTCGGATTCTTCCTCCCCACCTTCCCGTCAGGCTCCGTGACTTTCGGCAGCGTTTCGAGCACCATCTTATGATCAAGGTGGCCGGCGAGGCAGTTCAAGAAACCGCCGAGCTTCTCTCTAGTCTCTATCCATCGGAAGAGGGTGCCTATTTCGAATGCAATGCAAAAGAGGGGGCGGCGGCGTTCTTGCATCGTTTTGCTACTGCCGGAGCCGCGGTCAGATATCGGGCCGTAAACGGCCGATCAACCGGCGGAATTGTCGCGCTCGACATAGCCCTGCCCCGCAACGAGAACGATTGGGTGGAGCGTCTGCCCCCGGAACTCGAAGCACAGATCGTCCACAAGCTCTATTATGGCCATTTTTTCTGCCACGTATTTCATCAGGACTACCTAGTCAGACCAAGCGTCGACTGGCTAGAGATGGAACACAAAATCCTTGAGCTCCTTGATGACCGAAGCGCGCGCTATCCGGCGGAACACAATGTCGGCCATCTTTATAAGGCGGACGAGGTGCTACAATCGCACTATCGGAATCTGGATCCTTGCAATTGCTTCAATCCAGGCATCGGCCAGACGTCCATGCGCCTTCATTGGGGATAGTAGGACCCCTTCTATTCGGCAGCTTCGACATGTGTCTGCACCATTCCACCGCGGCGGTCAGCGTAGATCAGACAGCTTGTGCGGAGGAGTGAGCTGAAATTGGAGATTGAACCATTGATCTCCAAAGCCTCATCATACAGCTTCGAAAGGAATTGGGCGGTAGTGTACCCCTGCTCCCTGGCAATTTCGTCGATAAGAATCCAGAACGCCGCCTCAAGCTGAATACTGGTCGAATGCCCTCCGATCCTAACCGATCGGTTGATCGGTCGATACCGCTCGGGGTTCTGCCCTGCATAGATTTCACACATAGATTCCTCCTGCTTTTTATTGGACCCGAATATGTGCCTGTGCGAGGGGGCCGTCAAATCATCATTGCGGTGAAAACAGCGCAAAATTCCTGACTTGCGGGCATCCCTTGATACTTTTTTGCGTGTGGTAAGCCGCTGCTACCACAGCTTTCCTTTACGGCGTAGATTTCTTGAAAATCACGGAGGCTGGATTGGCAAAGGCAATACATTCGATGATCCGGGTGCTGGACGAGGCCCGCTCACTAGCTTTTTACGACAAGGTCTTCGGACTGAAGGCGGCAGACCGGCTCGATTTCGAAACATTCACGCTTGTCTATCTGAGTAGCGGCGAAAGCGAATTTGAAGTCGAGTTGACGATCAACAAGGGCCGCAGCGAGCCTTACTCGATAGGAGATGGCTACGGCCACCTTGCCGTGTCTGTCTCCGATCTCGACGCTGAGCACCAGAGGCTTTCAGACGCAGGGGTCGAGCCGGGAAGAATCATCGATTTTTCGCATGATGGCGGGCTGCTTGCGCGCTTCTTTTTCGTCACCGATCCGGACGGCTACCGCATTGAGATTCTGCAGCGACATGGTCGCTTCAAGTAGGGGCGTTGCCATCCTGAGGAGGAGCGGCAGACGTCTGCCATGGGGCAGACATCCGACAACATGGGAGGAAATTATGACGACAGTTTTCGAGAATTCGCGCGGTCTTTCGCGACGTGAGTTGCTCAAGCGTGGCACAGTCGGCGCCGCGCTTATAATAGCTGGACAGACCGTGATCTGTCCCCAAGCCGCGTGGGGTGTGGAAGCGACAGCCCTAAAGCCAGAAACCATCGCAACAATGATCCTGTTGGCACGCGACATCTATCCACACGACCAACTTGCTGATCGCTTCTATGCGATCGCGGTCAAGGGACAGGACACACTCGCCGGTCAGAAACCAGAGCACAAGAAACTCATCGAGGACGGCATTGCGGATCTCGACAAGCGATCTGGAGCCGGAGGATACCGAGGCCTCGGATGGGAGGACGCCCGCGTAGCGATCCTGAGGGACATCGAACAAACGCCATTCTTCCAGGCCGTCCGGGGCGACCTGGTTGTAAGCCTTTATAATCAAAAGGAACTCTGGCCGGTCTTCGGATACGAAGGCGAATCCTATTCCAAGGGTGGCTACATCCACCGCGGCTTCAACGACATTGAATGGCTTTGACAGGTGCTGCGCCCGCCAGAGGAGGCGAGCGGCATCTTCGTGACATCATTTTTATCCGGGAGGATAGCATGGCAGCTCCATACGGTCTCAACGACGCAAGCGTTGTCGTCATAATCGGCTCCGGCGCCGGCGGCGGCACGCTCGGAAACGAACTGGCACAGAAAGGCGTAGACGTCGTTGTCCTCGAGGCGGGCAACCGCATCGAGCACGAGGATTTCATCAACGACGAATGGGACAGCTTCAAGCAGCTCGCTTGGCTGGACAATCGAACGGCTAGCGGCGGGTGGCGTGTCCACAAGGACTTCCCCAACCTGCCCGCCTGGATCGTAAAGGCCGTCGGCGGGACGACCACACACTGGGCGGGCGCTTCGCTCCGCTTTCAGGAGCACGAATTCAAGACCCTCACACACTACGGCGAGATCAAGGGCGCCAATATGTTGGACTGGCCGATCACACTCGCGGATCTTGAGCCCTATTACGCACGAGCCGAGGACAAAATGGGGGTCACCCGGACGAACGGGATTGAGGGGCTGCCGGGCAACAACAACTTCAAGGTCTTTAAGGCCGGGGCAGACAAACTCGGCTATAAGGAATGTCATACCGGCCACATGGCCATCAATTCAGCCGACCGTGACGACCGCATGGGCTGTCAGCAGACTGGTTTCTGTTTCCAAGGGTGCAAATGGGGTGCGAAGTGGTCAACTCTCTACACCGAGATTCCAAAGGGTGAAGCGACTGGGAAGCTTGAAGTCCGGCCCAACTCGCACGTCGTAAAAATCGAGCATGACAACAACGGTAAGGTCACCGGTGTCGTCTACGCCGATAGGGACGGGAAGCTGCATGAACAGAAGGCACGCATCGTCGCAGTCGCTGGCAACTCAATCGAAAGCCCACGCCTACTCTTGAATTCACATTCCTCGAAGTTTCCGGACGGTTTAGCAAACTCTTCCGGGCAAGTCGGGAAAAACTATATGCGGCATACCACCGGATCGGTCTATGCCGTCTTTGAGAAGCCTGTACACATGTATCGCGGAACGACGATGGCCGGCGTCATCCGAGACGAGGCAAGACATGACCCCTCGCGAGGTTTCGTGGGCGGCTACGAGCTCGAAACTCTGTCACTGGGGATTCCCTTCATGGCCGCGTTTCTTGATCCTGGCGGCTGGGGTCGCTCCTTCACTTCGGCGCTTGACCAGTACGCCAATATGGCAGGCATGTGGATCGTCGGTGAGGATCTGCCCCAGGAGCAAAATGCGGTAAAGCTCCACACTGAGCTCAAGGATCAGTATGGTATGCCGATCCCTGACGTGTGGTTTACCGACCATCCAAACGACAACGCGATGCGTAATCACGCCTACAAGCAGGGGATGGCTCTCTACGCAGCAGTCGGAGCCACCCGCTCTTTCCCCACGCCACCCTATCCCTCAACCCATAACCTCGGTACCAACCGAATGAGCGAGAAAGCAAAAGACGGCGTCGTGAACAAGTGGGGCCAGACGCACGATATCAAGAACCTGTTCGTCTCCGATGGCAGTCAATTCACGAGCGGCGGCGCGGAGAACCCAACCCTGACGATCGTCTCACTCGCGATCCGACAGGCGGAATACATTGCACAACAGATGTCCTCTGGCACGATCTGACTGCACTCCGCCGCCCAGCGGTCGGCCCTCCCCGCGCGGTTCGGGTTCACACATGGCCCGCGCCACCTGTGACCGGGCGACCGGTCACTTTTTTCAAGTAGGAACCCTCATGATATTTAGAACGTCAATGGTAGCCGTCTTTGTAGGGCTTGCTCCATTTACAACTCAAGCAGCAGGAAATGTTGTAGAGGGCGCCACGGTCTTCAAGAAGTGCGTTGCCTGCCACAACGCCGACAAACCGGAGAACAAGATCGGCCCACATCTCCTCGGAATCATTGGTCGACGAGCGGGGTCGGTCGAGTCCTATGTCAGCTATTCGGAAGCGATGAAGACCGCGGGCAATCAAGGACTGGTCTGGGACCAAGGCAAACTGGCGGAATACCTCACAGCGCCGAAAAAATTCCTTCCCGGCAATAAAATGTCCTTCACTGGACTCAAGTCCCCCGAGGACATCACAAATTTGGAGGCCTACCTCGCCAGCCAGGGAGAAAGCCAACCCAAGTAATTTGTGCTCAAATTATTCGAGGCCGCACCGGGCCAGCGGCTTGTTCAAGGGAGTGCGGCCAGAATACGGCAAGCCAATGCAAAGAAGGCAGACTTCCGTCCTGCAAGGTTCTTGTGCTCGTCGATGTCTCCCGTCGAACTCCCAATCTCATCTTCGCTATTTGCCTGGGGACTTGGGTGGCCATTTCTTGAGCGTCTCTCTCCTTTTTCCTTTCGACACGATCTTTCTCCCTACCTTTGCCGAGTTGGAGCCGGCTTTGATGAGCGCCTCGTCAAATGTTTCTGTGTTGTCTTCCGTTTCTCCAATCGGGACGGCGTCGCCCGCTTTGCCCGCTTCACTCTTTCCACGAGGTGGCATGCCCAGTCTCCCGGGAAGCCATAAGATGCCTCATGCATTCGGCCATCCACACGATCAGCCGAGATCGATGTATCCCAGGTCAGAAGAGCCGATCGCACCCGCAAGCTTTTTGGGACGACGCATGTACCAATTCTGGTCCTCAAGGATGTCAAACGGCGTCGTTGTTCCGGATGACTCTATAGCGTCCTGCTTCGACGGGAATAATGGTGCCCGTATCTTCATCAACGAGGTAAATCGTATCCATCGGTCGCATGGCGGCCCTTTCTTTCTCTATCAATACAGCGTGACCTGGGGTCGGCGGGTACGCAAGCCCGTTTTCTCACAGCCTAGTCGCGAGGTAATCCGAGCGTCAGAACACTTTTAACGTTGAGGCATTGACGGCCAAAGCTTCGCCCACTGTCCGCAGCTCCGCTTTGCCATGCGGCACTCAGGCCGCAGCACTGGCCTTCGCGGCTTCGATCTCGCCCAACTGCCATTTCCAAAGGCAATAAAGTTTGTCCTCGGTTGGCGAGACACCAGCAGCGTCCAGAGCCCATTTCCGCTCTATCTCGAAGGTCTTAGCTTTGGGCTCGCATCTTATCGAGCCGGCTTGAAGGATGCCGCTACACATCCTTGTGAATTTGACTATTGCAATTGATCGAACCCAAATCCTGAGCCATTCGGCCGCACCTTTCGGAGGGCAGGAGCTAGTCGAGTGCCCGATAAAGTCCGGGCCAATCAGGAATGTCCTTGCGCAGACAAAATGCACGATCGGCGAGGCTGACGAATTCAGTTGCTGCCTTCAGAGCCGCTTCGACTTTCTCCGATCCTGTGTGCATTTCTCCTGAGTGCATCAGCGTGTTGCGCAAGTCGAACAGCGCGTGGACTTTTCCCTTTTCCCATGAACCGACCGGGCAAGCGCCGGCAACATGATCCCACTTGCCGAGGATCGCCTGTAGTGGCGCCCGATCAATGATCCCGCGGACCTCGTCATTGGATACATCTGGCACGTTGAGCCAAAACATACTTCGGATGATCGTCTCACATGCGATCGCAGCCGAAATGATCGTGCCGCGATAGTCATAGGACAGATATCGCTGATGGGCTTCCGAAATGAAATCGAACCAGATTGGCGGCTCATCCGCGGATGACAGCACACGCTGAACATGCTCCCACCGATGCAAGCTGATCGTTGACTGCATTTGAACGACGACCGATGTCGTTTGGAACCAGACTTTCCTGTTGTCACCCCGTCGGTGGAGCTTTGCTATCCGCTGACCGTAGGGATCCCGGCCAATAGTACCAGATGGGAAGCCAATGCTTCGATGCCCAGCAACCCAGCGCAGAACCCGTTGCCAATGATCAAATGCACCTGCGAGCAATCGAGCATAGTCGTCCGCAGTCTGGTTTAGTTTCTTCTCCTGCCCATCAGTGGCATTGCGCGACTTCGGAGGCTCGGAAAACGCCCTTTCGTCAATTGCTAACTGAATGGGAATTTCGGTGCAGAGTTCGACTTCAAACACTTGGTGTTCGGTCGTATTTGGATCGTCAGGAGCATCCGTTCGCCATCCGGTTCTTTTGGTTCGCTGTTGCCATTCCTTTGCTTCCGGCGGTGACTCAACGGGAAGAACCACATGAATCTCGTGCTCTGCAAAGCGGAACAAATGCGACCGACCAAGGACGGCGCCGCTAACGGCGAGACCGAGCACTTCGAACGGCCTTCGCGCCTCGGCATCAAACAATATCTCCTTTGACACGATGTCTCCCTGTTGAACACCATCCGATTGCAACGCGTTGCTTTTGTAGGTCTCGCTCCCCGCTGCATTGCGTGGCTGGGTCCGCCAAGGGTTCGCAAATCGAGAACGCTCGATCAGTCGAGGTGGCTAGCACGAATCATGTAGCTGTCCACGTAACGACAATGACAATATCTTGGAAACCCTCAACAAATCGCAAGAACCGCCAACAACGTGGATCGGCGGGTAGCGACCTTCAAGCATCTCGCGGCTCCTAAGAGGGTGGTAGCGCCCCTGTCCAGGTCCACAACCCAAATGGTACTATGTCTTCGGCGGGTCTGCAGTCTCGATTCGAGAAGTGAATGGCATCAAGCAACAATAGAGACGATTTCACAAAAGCGACAAAGCGAACCATCGAGAGGCAGGCGCGGAACCACTGCTCGAATCCAGCATGTCGTCGCCTGACGCGGGGCGCGAAGTCGGATGGGGTCGGTGAGATCAATATTGGTGAGGCCGCCCATATCTGTGCAGCGTCACCCGGTGGGCCGCGATACGACGCCGATATGTCAACCGAGGAGCGCCGTTCGCGGGACAATGGGATCTGGCTATGCAGCGTCTGTGCCGGCGTTGTCGATTCGAGAGACTCGAAGTTTACTGTTGAGGAGCTTCGCGAGTGGAAATCCCGTACGGACAAGGATTCATGGCGGAGCATCGTAGAAAATATTCCGTTCGGGCCGGTGATGTCTGCACCGACACCCGACGCCCTAACAACCCGCATCCGAGGTGCTGCGAGTTCGGATCTCGCAGTGTTCCGACGCACCGCCAAGTGGCCCGGCACAACCGTGGCGCTGACCTTAAAAGTCGGCGGTGTAGATCAGCCTCTGACTACCAGAGCGCTAGCTAATGCGGTAACCACCTTCGATGATCTCATCCTCGTCGCAGCGCCTGGAATGGGGAAAACCACCACCGTCTTCCAGATTGCAGAAAGCGTTCTTGATACTGGTGGCGGCACTCCCTTCGTCGTCCTTCTCGGAGAATGGGCGAATGACGAGTCGAGCATTCTCGCGTCTGTCTTAAAGCGGCCCGCGTTCGCGACGATCTCGGAAGGCGATTTCCGAGCAGTGGCTTCCAAGCCTGGTGCGGTGATGCTTCTCGACGGATGGAATGAACTGGATGAGCTTGCCCGTGAAAGAGCCCGTGTACAGATATCCCAGTTGAGGGCGGAGCTTCCGGAACTCGGCTTTCTGATTTCAACCCGAGCGCGGGCCCTCGATATTCCTTTTCGAGGGACGGAAGTAGATCTGCTGCCGCTTGGCGACGAGCAGCAGATGGAAATAGCGCGATCCATTCGCGGTGATCCGGGCGAGGCGTTGGTGGATCAGGCTTGGCGAACACCGGGTGTTCGAGAACTTGTTACAATCCCGCTATACCTTACGACCCTCCTTTCCTTACCAGAGGGTTCGCCCTTTCCGGCGACGAAAGAGGAACTGCTGGGCGAGTTCGTGAGTGCACATGAACAGGACCCGGGCCATGCTGCCGCTCTCCGGGCGGCGACAGGTGGATTTCATCGCCAGTATTTGACCAACCTCGCCCATCTGGCGGCACGAACAGGCAATACGTCCGTTTCGGACGGCAATGCGCGACGGACGATAAGCGAAACGACACAGATGCTTATTTTGGACGGTCAGTTGAGTGCTGCCATCTCGCAGCCCGACAAAGTACTGAACGCGATGGTAAGCAGCCACGTTCTGACGCGCTCCGGCGGTAGTCCAGGGATCGCTTTCCAACATCAGCAGTTCCAGGAATGGTTCGCGTCTCACGAAGTCGAGCGTATGATGCTTGACGGGATAAGCGATCCACAGACGGCGGAGCGATTGAAGCTTGAGATCTTGAATGATCGTTCATGGACTGAAGCAATTCTCTTTGCCACGGCACGGATGTCTCGAGGCAGCATTGTCGAGAAAAGGGCAAGTGCCAAAGGCATTGTTGCGGCATTCGAAGTCGATCCCATCCTTGCCGCCGAGATGATTTACAACGCGACCAGCGAAGTTTGGAATGCGAGCAAGGAGGCGCTCCTCGAGGCCCTGAACCGGTGGCACACGCCCGGCAAAATTGATCGCGCAGTAAGATTTATGGTCACGTCTGGCAGGCCAGAATTCGGCGACGCACTCTGGCCGTTGCTTACCAGTCTGAACAATCAAATCCTGTTTGGGGCATTCCGGGCCGCGGACAGGTTTCGCACCTCAGTACTCGGCGCTGATGCGCAGGCCCGTATCGCGTCGCTGTCCCCGGAGATCCGAAAGAACGTCTTGAGCGAGATCGCCTTTAACAGCGGAATGGACGGCCTCGATCTCGCAACAGAGATCGCCAAGAGCGGCGGCGATGCGGAGGTCACGGCGCTGGTGGCGCATGCGCTGCTGTTCCGGCGTGCAGACCGCCATCTCTTCGCTCTGCTCAAGGACGCGGCCGATGAGACGTTCGATTTGCTTTATTCGTCAGGTCACCTGGACGATATCAAAGACGGGCGCTTGAATGACAAGGTGCGAGCTGCGGCCGAACGCAACTTTAGTACTCGCCAGTCGGCCCGTGACCGGCTCCGGTCACTATTGCTTGCCCGGGACGGGCGGGAACGAGCAGCGGAGGTGATAGATCTCGTCGCAGAGATGGACATTGATCAAACTGAGAACGGCTCAAGCCATTTGCTGCATGAGGTACGCCAGCGCTTCCCTGAAGCTTTTGCTGAGGGGTTGCTTCGACGCCTTCGATCTAACATGCCATTGCCCTACGGCTCGGACGACGTTCTTGCCGAGGCGGGCTACTCCTTTGATGATCCAGGGCTCTTGGAGATGGCTTTTGCGAGTTCTACAAGGCGACACGACCGGGAGAATGCTGCAGCCTCGATCCTTGGGCCGGAAGCTGCCGCCAGCTTGATCGCAGCCTATCTCGAGATACGAGCGGATCTTCGCAAGTCTGGTGGCACTTACGATCAGACTAAAAGCGACCTATCTCACGCGCTGCGAGACCGTATTTTCCACATTCCGGGAGCGAGTCTGGTTGCCGCCATCGAGTCCTTGGCCACAGGAGCAGCGGATGAGCGCATAGAACCGATGGCCGGCCTTCTCTGCCGAAACGCCACACATCCGGGCAACGCGCGTGGACGCCCCATAAGCGAACAAGACCTGGCGATAGTCAGGAGCCTCGTCGAACGGTGGGGCGAGCGCCTGTTGGCGAGTGAGGTCTCAAGCCGTGGCGAAAAAGCCTCAATCGCCACTTTGATAGGCTTTGTGGCAGACGCATCGTTGCTGCCAATTCTAAAGAGATTGCTCGACGACAATCTTCGACGCTACCGTGAATTCCTCGAAAAGGCGAACGCAAGCAAGTGGCGTGACCAATCCGCAAAACATGAAGCGCAACATCCCCACACGCACGAGTACCAGCAGGCGTTCACGGCGATTACAGGTGATGAATCCCGCCGCATACTGGCCGAATATCTGACGGATCCCACCTTCGGCGAGTGTGCGGCCAGAGCTCTTGCTGCGCATTGGTCGACAGCCAACGAGCCAAGGGACGACAAAAAATTCTTCGGCGGCGTAGATTTTTCTCGAGTCGAAGACCGTCGGACCTCGCGGGCGGCCAGTCCCTCCGAAAGCTGTGCGGAAGCAGATTTGATTTTCGGCGCGATTGAGGGACTGTTATCCGATGGTGCAACAACTGATCAATTGAAGCTTGCCGTGACCCTCGGCGCCGTCGGTTCACGCCTTCCACACGGCGATCAAAGTGCGATAATCGAACATCTCATCGCCGCCGCGCAAAGGCAGCAGCGTGCCGCACTCCTCCTGTCGCTCGTGCTGGCGGGGGAAGACATCGACATCGGACGCGTGGAAGCAGGAATCGCCGAGACACTTGAAGCCGCTAAGGCCGAGCCTTGGATCCTCCAACAAAGCGATGCATATCAGCTACGCGATTGGCTGCGTCTGTTGCCGTTTTCGACCCCGCTTTCGTGTCTTCCAAAGATCTTAGAAAGCCTCCCTCCTCCGCTGCAACATCGTCATATGCTGGAAGACGTGTTTCGAGGCCTCGGCAGCACGCCAATACAAGGGGCCGAAACAGCACTATTCAAGCTTGCCCAGCAAGAACCGCGGCTCTACTCAGACCAGCACTGGCGCACCGCGGTTCTGCGGCGCAGAACATCTTCCGCTGCAAGGCACCTGGTTGACCTCACTGCCAGCGCTGCAATGGCAGGCAACGTTCGCGATGCATGGCATTGGCAGCGTGAGTTCTCAAGTTTAATTGCGGAGCACCCCGCCGTGCGAGAATATGTACGGACCAAAATCGCGGAAGGACCTATGGATCGTCCGCGGGAATTCCTTGCAGGTGTCATTGCTGAAAATCCTGACAGCGCCGACATCCTCTTGCTTGTGCAAATGGAAATCAGTTCGGGCCGTTCTTTCGTGACCAGTAGGTCAATTGAATTCGCCATCACGAGCCAAGTTCCAGACACGGATTGGCGCGGTGCATATAACATCGTGCCGGTGCCAGCGGCGGAATTGCGGAGCCAACTCCTCGCGCTGACTATTGACGGCGGCATTTCTGATCCAGCGGCGCGATGCCTTTCATCTATCGACAAAATTCGTGACCAGCACGGTGCGCCGGATAGGGAGCCCCGCCACCCCGATTTGAGGTCCGGGAGGCCTTGGCCGCTCTTCGCGAAGGATCCTGATGCCGATGACGGCGAATAGCGCATCAACCAGACCGACAATGCGTGCGTGATGGCCACACGATGCAGTGAATCTTTGGCATCGCCAAGACTGCGGTGTGATGCAGATCGACCACTTCCCGGAAGCGTTGTGGAACAGCACCACCCGGCCTGCCTGACGGACTCCCTCGCTCTGATTGCGCCCGGCGGACAACGCCGTGCAAGCCTTCACCTTGAAGGCCTTCTCGGAAACGGCAAAGACTCGTATTCGAATCCACGCGACCGCGATACCCGACTATCCCGGGGCTGCGATGCTGTCCCTTTCGATCCTTAAAGTTCCATGAGTCACCACATCGACTGCGAGGGCAAATACGCGGTCATGCTCCTTGGTAAGCATCGCCGAAACCCGCTCCCACTGTCCCGCCACGATATCCGCTACTTCCGCTTCCACTCTTTCGGGCAGCGGGCCGTCCCCGAGCTCTCTCGGAGTGCCCAGGAACGTCGGCGTCTTTCCAAGCCCGTAGGTCGCGACCATCCGCCGCGCGACGGTCGTAGCGCGCTCGATGTCGCTGCCAACGGTACCGCCCGACCCGATGCTTCGGTCTCCGAAAATCGCCGCCTCAGCAGCCATGCCAGCCAAACTGACCGCGATGCGATTGAGCAAACTGGTTTCCGTCGGGAAATAATCGTCAATGAGTGTGTAGCTCGTCATCCCCCCGAGGAACTCGGTCGCGGTCGGATCAAAGCTATCCTTTATCTCGATAGTCGCGCTCGTGGAATGTTGAAGCGATAGGGACACCAGCGCATGACCGGCCTCGTGTACGGCCAGCCTGAGCTGTTGCTCTCCCGTGTATCGCATTTTTTCAGGGAGGCGGTCTCTGATATCCTGGAGTTCCAGCTCCCTGTCCTCGTTTCTGGCGGCCTCGCGCGCGTCACGCACGAGCCGCTCGAGGACAGCACCCGACCTGCCTTTCAAGTCGTCAGCGATGTCGAACAAGGATTCGAAGGACATACCCTCACCGGCATGGTGCTTTAGAATTTCAGTCCGCAGCTTTTGATCTGGCAGAGTGAGCTCGAAGTGGTTCTCAAGGCGCCCGTCCCGCAAAATCGCAGGATCGATCCATTCCGGAAAATTGGTTGCACCGATCACTACGACGCCGTCTCCTAAGTTGCTCAGCAAGGAGAGAAACTCATTGATGACATTCCGCCAGTAGATTTCATTTTGACCGACCCGAGCGGTCCTGCTTCCAATGCCGTCGAGTTCGTCGATGAAAAGGACTGAGCCCTCTCCGTCGTCAGCGTCGCTGAAAGATTTCCTCATTGCCGCGAGCATGTCATCGAGATGACCCTCGGCTTGCCAGCTTCCAACCGTGGTTGAAATCAGCTTCATACCAAGAGCATTCGCGAGTCCTTCCGCAAACAAGGTTTTTCCCGTGCCTGGCGGGCCAGATATGAGCGCTCCGCGCGTCACGAGCTTCCAACCCAGCGTGCCGGCTCGCCACCGTTCGACATCTGCGCAGAGCTTTTTTGCCCATGGCTTCAGTTCGTCATACCCCGGAAGCTCGAACAGGCTTGCTCCACCAGTTTCGCGGCGACTTAGATCGTTGATCTCACCAATCCTGTCTTCGATCAGGTTCGGCTTGAGAACAGCGGCCATGAGCACGTTCTGTGGCTTCGCGGCGATCAATGCAGCCACCTCGTGAGACAATGGCTTCCTTCCGGACAGACGACGTGCAGCGTTGATGTGCTCCGGGGTAGGTCGATCTACATACATCACGGCCGTAGCCGCAAAGCGGACGTCCTTCGGCACTTCATCGATGCTCTTGGCGATCAGCACGTCGAGACCTTTGATGTCGAATATTGATATGCGCTTGTGGGGACTCTGTTTTCGTCTCGGAGGATTCGCGGGGCGTACCTTCACATTCTGTTCCATCCAGTCTCCCCGGGTGGCCCCCAAGATGGCGAATGCTGCTGCTTCGTACTCGTCGGTGCGGAAGCCCTTAGGAACCACAAAGATCACAAAGCCGGCCACGCTGGACTTCAACAGATCCGCCGCTTTTAAAGCTCGCACCAGACCGAAGACAGCAAGGAGCGTACCGAGATCCTGGAAATAGTGCTGGAGTCGTGAGGAGCTATTGTCGAACCTCATTTTCAGTGCCCTCGCCCGGGGCCGCGGAGGCGATACCAGCGGTTCATCGTTCGTGCGATGCCGATCTCAGAGTTCAGGTAAAAGAGCTGGCTCGTGACGATCTCCCTGCCGTCGCTGAGATGCGGATGACCGGTCACGATCCCCTTTAGTGCAAACGCTTGTCCTATCACGGGCCTGTGGTCGAAGAGCGAAGGTGCCCGATCGATCTGCAAACCCTCGACATCACCAGACGCAGCGCGCCGGAGATCGTGTAAGAGATCGAGTACAGTTGCGCCGTCGAGCCATTGGTAAGTCAAGTGACGTCCTCTTCGATTCGCTGCGAACGCCCCAAGGCTTCGCATCTCGCTTATAGCGTAACTATTTACGCTTTTTGACTCCTTATTTGCTTCATTTGGGTGATTGTCAACTATTATTTGCCCTGCAAAGGAATTGATGACACTCAGTCCTTAATGAGACCGCCACCTCGCATGCTCATTGCAGCACGGAACCTCCTTGGTCTGTCGCAGACCGAGGTGTCGACCGATTCTGGCGTTAGCAGGAAAACGATTCAAATGGCGGAGGCAGGTACTGCTGGGATCGTTAGCGTGGAAAAGCTCATGCGCCATTACCAGCGCCGCGGCATCACATTCGTTCATCGCGACGACGCGGAAGGTTGGGGAATCCGGACAACCTTTCTGAACTATGACTACGGCGAAGAGCCGCCTGTTGCTAAGCCTTAACCCCCGAGCCGACGAACTGAGCCGCATGAACCGGTTCTAAAAAGTCCGTCACTTGCACTCAGTACACCGCGCCAGGGTATGACGTTCATGACTTGGCAGCGCGCGAAGTGTTTCGTGCAATTGAAGAATGGTCGAGCTAGAGCGTGTTCCTGGCTCCTAGCGATAGGCTGAAATTAGGATTGCTACGACACGGTTGCGGAAGCTCGACGGAGCTCCAGCTTTTGTTGCGCATCAGTGCTGTCCGATGGCGCTGGCAACGAGCAAGGCTCGTCGGGTAACTACCGCATTCTTGTGGCAGGCCTCAAGTCGTGTGCCGATCATCAACGGTGACCGTACGTTCGCCGGAGATCCGGGTGCAAGCGGGTGAGATTCGACACACACGGGCAATCGAACCCGAATCTGAAGACGCAATTTAGCTATCGCCGCCGCCCGTTTAAAATCAGGGTCGGTGCTGTCAATTCAAAAAACTCGCGACGCATTGAAAATACTGAGTGCGGGAAAAAAGGTTGATTCCGGAAGTCGAACTTCTTTCCGTTTGAGGAAAGCTTTTTTCCGATCAGAGTAAAGCTTTTTTTCCGGCGATATGAGCGCCTCCGCTCGGTCTGTGCATGCCTGCCGTCATCATTCAAAAACACTGATGGTATCCATAAACTCTATTCGTTTGATTGATGGGAGCGAAACACCCATATTCTAACCATGAAACAAGCGTCATCCGACGAGGAAAGGAAAACGGACATGACGACGATTACCTTCAGCCATACCAAGACGCCCTCAAGCGAAGCCCATCTGCATCTTGCTGACTACGCCCGCAAGCTGGTTCATGCATGGCATCAGTGGCAGGTTGCCCGCGAAATCGAATCCATGCCTTTCGACATGCGCAAGGACATTGGCTGGCCGTCAGCGGATGACGCGGATGAACGCAAGGCTATGTAATGAATCCGACATTCCTCCCCGCGTGAAAGCGGCGCCGTGCCTTCGTGCAGCGCCGCTTCTCCGTCTTTAGGGCCACCCAATTAAATCTTGAATTTCAGATGCATGTATTCTGCAAAATCGCCTGTTTTTGAACTTTTGAAGACAACGATCGTCATTTGATCATCGTCAATTTCAGCAATGTCGCAAATTTACTCTTTGCGGCCGCATTTATCCATGAGAATGTCGCTTTCAGGATATCGAAACGACGTATTCCAAGCAACGAATAGTGCATTCGCACCTCCAGCAGGGATTTGTCTCATGAACAAGATGTCGCATAAGCAACGGTCTCTCGTCTTCTTCATGGTCCCGCAGTTTACGATGCTGCCTTTCTCGGCGGCAATCGATACGCTGCGTATTGCCAATCGCATGCTTGGCTACCAAGCCTATACATGGCGGCTGACTTCGGTTGACGGGCAGAAGGTCTATTCTTCCTGCGGCATCGGCGTCGAGGCAAACACGTCGCTTTCCGACGAGCGCCGCAACCTCGGTGGCGAGCATCGCCCGAGCATGGTGCTGGTCTGTTCCGGCATTGATGTCGAGGACTTCAATAACAAGTCGGTCAGCGCCTGGTTGCGCGAATCCTACAATCGCGGCGTTGCCGTCGGCAGCCTCTGTACGGGCGCACATATCCTCGCGCAGGCGGGGCTTCTGAATGGCAAGCGCTGTGCGATCCACTGGGAAAACCTGCCTGGCTTTTCGGAAGCCTTTCCGCAGGCCGAGGTCTATGCCGATCTCTATGAGGTGGACAGCAATCTCTATACCTGTGCCGGCGGCACCGCGTCGCTCGATATGATGCTCAATCTGATCGGCCAGGATTTCGGTGAAACACTGGTGAACCGAGTCTGTGAGCAGCACCTGACCGATCGCGTACGCAGCCCGAACGACCGCCAGCGCCTGCCGCTGCGCGCGCGTCTCGGCGTCCAGAATGCCAAGGTTCTTTCCATCATCGAACTCATGGAAGGCAATCTCTCCGAACCACTGTCGCTTCTGGAAATCGCAGACGGCGTCGACCTGTCACGCCGGCAGATCGAACGGCTGTTCCGCCAGGAAATGGGGCGCTCGCCCGCCCGTTATTATCTGGAAATACGGCTTGATCGCGCCCGCCATCTGCTGGTGCAGTCTTCCATGCCGGTCGTCGAAGTGGCCGTTGCCTGCGGCTTCGTTTCGGCCTCGCACTTCTCCAAGTGTTATCGCGAACTCTATCATCGTTCGCCGCAGCAGGAGCGTGCAGAGCGCAAGATGACGATGGCAACAGCACGCCAGTCTATCGCTGCGTGATGTCAGCCCGGGGGCGGCTATTGGGCCGCCTCCTCCGTCATACGCGCGTCGGAATAGACCTGATTGCGCCCCTTGTGCTTTGCCATATAGAGAAACTGGTCAGCGGCGTTCAGATAGTTGTCGAAGGTTTCGTAGTCGGAAATTTCGGCAACGCCAATCGATACGGTAACGGAAAGCTCTTCGTCATCCGCCATAACCTTCAGACGTGAGATATCTGACCGTATCTCGTCACACAGCTTGCTCGCGGCAATCGAATCCATCATCGGGAACAGGATCGCAAACTCCTCCCCGCCAAGGCGCGAAAGCAGGTTGTCGCCCCCGTCGAAGATCGTCGCCAGCCGATCTGCAACCGCCTTCAGCACCTCATCGCCTATCTCATGCCCATAGGTGTCGTTCAGCCGCTTGAAATGATCGATGTCGAGCACCGCAACGGCGGCCGTGGCGTTCTGACGCAGGCAGTCATTCACCAGCTTCGGCCCGAGATCATAGAAATAGCGGCGATTGTAGAGCCCAGTCAGGTAGTCGCAGGCAGCAACTGCCCGGAGTTGCTTCATCTGTGTCAAGGTCTCGACGTTATTGGCGATCCGGCACTGCAATTCTTCGGCCACGAACGGCCTGTAGAGAAAATCGGATGCACCGGCCTTCAGGAAGCTTGCAGAGAGCATGCGATCGTTCGAAGACGAAACCCCGATGATCCGCAGCCTGTCCGAGCCGAAGCGTCGCCGTATCCGCCGCGTCAATTCGTAGCCGCTAATGTCGGGCATATGATGATCCGTGACGACAATCTCGATATCGTCGTAGGCCTCGAGCGCGGCGAAGGCTTCGGGCCCGGACGCAGCCTCGACAACCACGTATTGCTGCGCTTCGAGCAGCCTGACAAGAAAATGGCGCGCGGAATCAACATCGTCGACCACCAGAACCCGCGTTTTCCTGTTCGACAACACCCGTCTGACGCTGGCGACAACGTTGTCGAGCGCGAACTCATTGTCCTTCAGCACATAGTCGATAACATTGCGCTCCATGATGCGGTTGCGCGTATCGAGGTCGAAAGTGGCGGTGAAAACAATGGCCGGAATGCCAGCCTGTATGGTGCAGTCGAGCGCTTCGCCATAGGGCGCGTCGGGCAGATTGAGGTCGACAATCGCCATTGTGTAATCGTTCGGCGCCTGGGCGATCGTTTCTCTAAGGATTTTCAAGGAAGAGCACGGCTTGACGTTTAGCCCGAGTTCCGCATGAAGGCGGTGACAGAGAACGACGGAAAACATCCGGGAATCTTCAACCAAGAGTATCAATTGACCGCCAAAACGTGGTCCGGATCCATCCCGATGGAGATCCTCCTGGAAAGCCATTCACCCCTATCCCCCAGAAAGCCGCAGCGGTCCGAATCGACCATCTTCTCGACTTATGTGAAGATAACTCACAGAAACACGCGTGAGAAGATATCGGAACTTGGCAATACTTGAAATTGCATAAATCTCGATTTCTAGCGGGCGGGCGAGCCTCCGCCTAACATCGTCGGGCGGAGGCTGTGTGTCAGGCAACGGCCCGTTCCTTGCGCATCGACTGGATCTGCAGCAGGGTATCGAGGTTCTGGTTGACGCGGCAGTAGAACTCCTCATCGATGAACGGCCGTAGCATGAAGTCGTTGCCACCGGCCTTGAGGAAGCGCGCCGACAGCAGCCGGTTCGACGATGACGACACGCCGATAATGCGCAGCTCATGCGAACCGATGCTGGCGCGGATGCGCCGGGTCAGTTCGAAGCCATCGATATCGGGCATGTTGTAATCGGTGATCATCAAACCGATGTCGCCGTTGGCCTTGAGGATCTCGAGCGCCTTGGCACCGCTGTCGGCTGTGCTGACCCGGAAATTGTACCGCTTGAGGCGGCTCGACAACAGCGCGCGAGCCGTCGGGCTGTCATCGACGATCAGAACGTGATGACGATGGTTGGTCAGGAAGCGGCAGATCGACTCCGCAAGAAGGTCGACGGCGAAGACGTTGTCCTTGAGGATGTAGTCGACGATGTCTTTGGCCATGAGCTTGTCGCGCATGCCTTCCTGGAAGGTCCCGGTGAAGACGATGGTCGGGATGCTGAGATCGACCAGGTATTCCAGTGCCTCGCCGTTCTCGGCACCCGGCAGATTGATGTTGGAGATGGCCAGCGTAATCGGGTCGGTCGACTTGTCGTAGGACAGCTGCAGGTCTTCGAAAGACCGGCAGATTTCCACGTCAATATCGAACAGTTCCTTCAGCCGCTTGCCGATCATCGACGTGAATACGTTCGAATCCTCGGCCAGAATAACGCGCGCATCAGCAAACATGCCTCCGGAATATTGCATTCCCGAAATACCCAAAAATGCCATTTCGAAACCTTTTGATAAAACTCCTGTCCCCGGCTGAAATCGGTACAATACCTGATTTGAATAAGTATTAATCGGCCGCCTTCATTGACCAACAAAAAGGCGGCCACGAGGGCCGCCCTGACATTCTTCAAAACATGCTTAAGAGACTATGCGCGCAGCGCCGCGTTGTCTGGATCGAAGGGGCTCTCGCCAACGACCGTCGCGTTGTACGTCGTGCCGAGGATCTTGATCGCGGGGGTCGACACCCGGTCGGCTCGCCGTCTACGATCCATTCCGCCAACTGCCAACCGGCGCCGCCTGCTGCGGTGATACCGAAGGAGTGACCTTCGTTGAGCCAGAAATTCTTGAGGCCCGGCGCCGGGCCGACAATCGGGTTACCATCAGGCGTGTAGGCGATGGCACCGTTATATACCTTCTTGATGCCGACCTCGCCGAAGGCCGGGACGCAGGCAATGGCGGTCTCGATATGCGGCATCAGGCGATCAAGCTCTTCATGAAAGAGTTCGTATTCGCTCGTCCGATGGACCGTTGACATAACAGACCGGTGCGCCGTGCTCATAAGGCCCGAGAATGAGGCCGTCGTTTTCCTCGCGCATGTACCAGGCGCTGTCGGATTCGCGCAGCACGCCCATCTCTGGCAGACCCTTGGCCTTGCGCTCGAGGATGGCCGGATGCGGCTCGGTGACGATGTACTGGTGTTCGACCGGGATGACTGGAGTGTTGATCCCGACCATCTCACCGGTCTTGCGGGCAAAGTTGCCGGTACAGCTGATGATATGCTCGGCGGTGATTTCGCCCTTGTCTGTCGTCACCTTCCACAGACCGTCCGGCTGCTGTTCGATCGCTGTGACGGTGGTGTTGCGGTAGATCGTAGCGCCACGCTCGCGTGCACCCTTGGCAAGCGCCTATGTCAGATCAGCCGGCTGGATGTAGCCGTCATCGGGATGCTGGATCGCACCGAGCAGACCGTCGGTCTCGCAGAGCGGCCAGATTTCCTTGACCTGTTCGGGCGTCAGCACGTTCACCTTGACGCCGATCGTCTCGGCGATGCCGGCATAGTACATGTACTCGTCCCAGCGATCCTTGGTACGTGCCAGGCGGATGTTGGAGACCCGGCTGAAGCCGACATTCATGCCGGTTTCCTGCTGAAGCTCCTGATAGAAGCGAACCGAGTACTTGTGGATCTGACCAACCGAGTAGCTCATGTTGAACAGAGGCAGCAGACCAGCAGCATGCCACGTCGAACCGGAGGTCAGTTCCTTGCGTTCAATCAGGACGACATCGTCCCAGCCTTTCTTGGCAAGGTGATAGAGAAAGCTAGCCGCGACTGCATGCAAATAGGCAAGCCGCAAAAGGCCTTTGGCCGAAAATCCGTGGACAAAAATTGTGATCAGAGAGACCCGTCGTTCACTTTACGACGGCCGATCCGTTGACGATGTCGATCGTTTCGCCACCGTCGAGGCCGATCCGGTCACCGTCGGGTGCGGTGATAAAGCAGCCCGACCCGCAGAACGTCTCCGATGCGCCGGGATCGAGCACAAGCTGCATCTTGTTGCCGCCCTCAGTGAGGACGATCACGACGGCGGCGCTGTCGGTATTAGTGATGGAAGCTGCGTGAGTTTGGCCTGCGGCCGCGAGTGAAAGAAACAATACGACGGCAAATCTTGCCATAAAGTGTGGCGCGGATGAAGCGCCCTCCCTTGGAGCGTCTCGGCGCTGCTGCCCCCAGCAACGAAAACCCGATTGCAGACGTTATATGGCGACCGCTCTGAACGGCCGCTGAACAACGCCTTCACCCCTTGAGATTGCCATCAGCCGCCTTGCCGCGCAACCGCCGCACCGTCCCGGCCTCTTCGTCCAATTCGCTCGCCTCGGAGACGTCCTCAATCTTCACCGGCACCTTGCCTGCGGTAGTCGTGGTTCCGACCTGATCCGGCTGGCGATGGAACACGACATCGCTCTGAGGAAGCGGGATTTCGACCCCCTCTTCCCGGAACCTTTTGAGGATCGCGATACGCAGATCGTTCCGAACCTTCAGACCATCACCCATGTCGGCAAGCATGAAGCGAAGCTCGAAGTCCAGCGAATACGGCCCGAAGCGCAGGAACTCCACATGCGGCTCAGGATTGCGCAGGACCACGGGTACCGCGTTGACGAGCTCGAGCAGAATATCCATGACCTTCTGCGGATCGGAATCATAGCTCACCGAAACCGGAATTTCCGACCGGCCCATCTTGTTGCGATGGGTCCAGTTGCCCACGGAAGCATTGATCAGTTCGGAATTCGGAACAATGATCGACTGCTTGCGGAACGTCTCGATCTCGGTCGCGCGAACTGAAATCCGCTTCACGATGCCTTCAGCCGTGCCGGAGACGACGTGGTCGCCGACCTTGAACGGACGCTCGACGAGCAGGATCAGGCCGGAGACGAAGTTCGACACGATGTTCTGGAGGCCGAAACCGATACCGACCGACAGCGCGGAGGCAACAAGTGCGAAGCTTGAGAGGTCGATGCCCGCGGCGGAAACGCCGACAATCGCCGCAAGACCGACACCGAGATACCCGATGCCTGTCTTGACCGAATTCCGGACCCCGAGGTCGACATGGCTGCGCGCCATGATGTTGCCGTCAAGCCAGCGCTGGATCCAGCGCGTCAGCAGGTAGCCGCCCGCAAAGAGCAGAATGCCGGTCATTATCCCGATCAGCGAGATGCTGATCCCGCCCAGCCTGACCTCGGTAAGAAGGCGGTAGCCGATCAGTTCAAGATCCTGAATATGGAAACCCCACAGGAGCAGCACCAACGGAATTCCAACCATCAGCGCGATGGCCGAGATGCACATGCCAACCAACAGGCCCGCTTGGTCGATGGCGACGGGGCCGAGTTTGAAACGCTTCTGAAGGAACCGACCAAGCGATGTCTCGCCAAAAGTCTCGCTGCGTGAAATAGCCTTACCGGACAGAAGACCAATATAGGTCGTGACGATGATGGCACCGGTGATGATCAGCTGCGTTGCAACGAAGCGCGCAAGCCCGACATAGCCGGTCAGCGCCGTTATGATCAGACCTGCGCCCAGCACGCGCAAAATGATCGCCATGCCGTGCGGCCAATGGCGTCCCGGCGCGTCCGGATCCCCGTTCCTAGCCAACATCGGACGACCGAACGACGCCGCGATCAGGATGAAACCGATGATCAGGGCAGCTATCAGACTCTTGACGACGGTGAGGACGAGCGGAGAGCCCATCGCTTCGCTGATGCTGCCGAAGAGGTAATCGAGCGCGTTGACGATGGCCATCGCCAGCAGGCAGGCGCCGATCGAGCTCGCGCCACGGTTCGAAAGCTTTACGAGACGCCAGTGCGGTTCCTTCGGCGCAAACACTGCGTTGGTGAAACGCCTGACGAAATAGATCAGCCCTATCGCGCCGAAGAGCGCCCCGATGATCGGCGCAATATCCGGCCTCAGAACATTGAAACTATTGAGGAAGAAGTAAGACGTCACCAAGAGCGCCGCGAGAGCGAACGTCCGGATCAGGGTGGACCAGAAAGCGATGGAGAGACGGTTGATATACGAGGGCTGCTCGACGGTCTCCTTGCGCTGAAGGTAGCGGCCGAAGATGCGGTAGCCGCCGGACAAGAGCACCAATGCCGTCACGAGCGACATCGCGATGGCCGCAAAGAACGCGAAAGCCTTGAACTTCAGTACGAATCCCAGCCAGCTGCCGAGGGCTTGGATGAATTCCGTGCCCTCCCGGACGAAGGCGCTCGCCGCATCATCGATAACGGAAAGCGAGACATCGGTGCGCCGCAGCAAGGTGGCAGCAAAGAGCTGTCGGCGGGTTTCGGCAATAAGGTTGCCAAGCTTGCCGATGGAAGCTGACAGCGTTTCGGCATCACCGGTAACGGCGTTGATCTGGGCGCGCTCCGCAGTCAAAGCGTTGCGTTCTGTCGTAACGATCTCCGCTTCTGCTGGCTGACCTTCCTTCGGCGGATCGCCCAGCTCGGCAAGGCGGTTCTTGATCTGATCGAGCCGCGGTCTGAGGCCAACGGAAATGTTCAGAACCGCGCGACCGAGTTCGTCGGTCTTTCCGGCGAGAGCCACCAACGCGTCGTCATCGTCGTTCTTCTGCTTGACGCCATCCTCCAGGGAGACGAGATCCTGCTTTGCTTTCTCGATCGCTTTCGCCGCCTGCTCGATTGGGCTGTCAGCGACAGACGCCTCGGTCGCCTGCGGCGGCTGCGAGGCCTGCGGTGCGGCTGTCTGCGCGCCCGCGAGGTTCGCACCGGCGCCCGCCAGCGCTGCGACTAGGAAAATGCGAAGCAAGAGTTGTGTCGGCCGCAAAATATCCCCGCTCGGGTTGGCTGGATCAGATTGGATTCCAGCTTTTCATAAGAAAGAAAGGCGACAGAAAGGCGACGTGATCAGAAGCCTGTGCCCGGCTGTGCCAGATATTCCAGTTCTGCCGTCGTCGATCGACGTCCGACGAGAGCATTGCGATGCGGAAAGCGACCGTAGGCCGCAATCACTTCCCGATGGCGAAGCGCATAATCGAGATATTCCTCGTCACCAAGCGCCTTGAACAGAGCGACTGAACGTTCCTGCTCTTCCAGATCTTCGCAATGCTCGAAAGGCATGTAGAAAAATGTCCGGCATTCCGGGTCAACCTGTTGATCCGCTCCAGCCTCCAACGCGAGCTTTGCCTCGCGCAGCGCAACCCCGTCGGTGGCAAAGGCGAGCGGTGTGGCCCGATATATGTTGCGTGGAAACTGGTCGAGCACGATCACCGCGGCAAGCCTGCTGTGCGGCGTCGAGCGCCATTCCTCCGTCACCCCGCGCGCGAGCGCAAGATGGGTGTCACGGAAGCGCCGGCGAATATTTCGATCGAGCTCCAACGTCGCCTTGAACCATTGATCCCGCCCACACTCTTCGAACCAGAAGTCGTAGACTTCCTGAGGCGTGCAGACATATCCAAATTCCATCTTTCCTCCCGACAAAGGCCGGTCGACTCCAAGCTGACCGACTATTTCGTACCGATCTTGTGACCTGACACCTCGGCGCCTGCATCCGGCGCCAATTGCAGGAAGCGCAATGACGATATGACGCCGATCGCACCAACGACAAGAAAGGCCCAGCGGAAATCGACGAGCTCCGGCCCCTCGACACCGCGCAAGGCAACGGAAATGTTGAGCACCGCTGCCGCAATCGCGACACCAAGCAGCATTGAAACCTGCTGCAACATGCTCGACAGCGTCGAAGCGGAACTGCGCTGCGCCGGATTGATATCGGCAAAAGCGAGAGTGTTCAGTGCCGTGAACTCCATCGACCGCGAGAGACCGGCAATCACCAGCAACATGTAGATGATGGCGCGCGGAGTCTCGGGTACCAGAAAGCCGCAGGCCGCAATCGACAATGCAGCGATCATGCCGTTGAAGAAGAGCACGGTCCGAAATCCGAGCTTGGCAAGCAGCGGCGTCGTCACGGCCTTCATGCCGAGATTTCCAAGGAAGTAGACCAAGAGATAGGCGCCGGCCTCGATCGAGCTCAAACCGAAGCCGAGTTGGAAGAGGAGCGGCAAGAGGAACGGCGTCGCATTGATCGCGACACGGCTCGCCGTTCCGGCTGAAAGGGTCGCGATGGCAAAGGTCTGCGCTCTGAAAGCGGACAGGTCGAGCAGCGGACTACTGACCCTAAGGAAATGCAGCGTCGCCATGACGGACAGGACAATGCCCGCCAGCAGCATCAGCAGGATTGGTAACAAACCACCGTGCGATTTCACCGAGAGTTCAAGCGCCGCAAGCAGGAAGGTCAACCCACTGGCGCTGAGAATGAACCCAAGCACATCCAGCCGCCCGGCCTCCTCCTCACGCTGTTCCGGCACGAAACGGAGAACCAGCACCATGCCGAGCACCCCGATCGGCAGATTGATGAGAAAGTTCCAATGCCAGCTTGCATAGGTGGTGATGAAGCTGCCAAGCAGCGGACCGATGACCGGAGCCGTCAGCGCAGGCCAGGTAATCAGCGCGATCGCCTGAACGAGTTCGGATTTGCGGGCATTCTTCAGGACAATGATCCGGCCGACCGGCGTCATGAGTGCGCTACCGGCTCCTTGCACGGCGCGCGCGACTACAAACTCGGCAAGGCCGTCGGAGAGCCCGCAGAACAGCGAGGCAATCGTGAAGACGGCAATGGACGCCATGAAGATCCGACGAGCGCCGAACCGATCCCCAAGCCATCCCGAGAGCGGAATGAAGGCCGCCATCGTCAACATGTAGACGGTGATGCCGATGCTCATCGATACGGGTTGAACGCCGAAACTGGCTGCCATCTGTGGGAGGGACGTGGTGACGATGGTGCCATCGAGAATCTGCATGAAAAACGAAACGGCAACGACCAGCGCGACAATCTTTGCCCTGCGGATGCTCTCCGCATCGTCTTTCTCTATCGTCTGCGTAGCTGTCATTGATCTGCCAATGTGAATTGGATGCCTTGGGAAAGAACAGGCAGAGAAGCCGAGTCCAATGTGTGCCTGATGGCAGTTCCGCTAGATAGGCCGATCGGCGTGGCGCGGAAAGAGAAAATCCTGAGATCTCAAAGGATTTTGATCTTCAAAAGACGGCCCACCCACGCCGTATGCAACTCGCTCTGTGCGAAGTTACGAAGCGAGAACAATTGACAGCTATACCTTCTGCGGCCACCGTGGCGCGCAAGAGCGGCGAAGCTGCGGCACCGCGCTCCCGACTCAGGGACTTGGAGCATATTTCGATGATCGACACGCTGCTTGTTCTCAACACCGGTTCATCGAGCCTCAAGTTTCAGATCTTCGAGGACAGGGACTTGAACGTGCTGATGAGCGGCAAGGTTACAGGCATTGGTGATACAGCTGAGATGCGCGCAAAGCTCCCCGATGGACAGGAGACGCAAACCTCCCTGCCCGCGGACACTAATCACGATTCGGCCCTCAGCGCCGTAATGGAGCTCATCGACGGCCACGACCGTGCCTGGCGCACGGCGGCGGTCGTCCATCGCGTCGTCCACGGCGGGCAAGCTTTCGTAGAGCCTGTCATTGTCACCCCGGACGTCACGCGTCGTCTGGAAGCGCTGATCCCGTTGGCGCCGCTTCATCAGCCGCACAACCTCGCCGGCATAACCGCTTCGGCAAGGCTCGCAAGCGGAGCGCCTGACATCGCCTGCTTCGATACCGCCTTCCACGCAGGGCACGACATATTGACCAGCAGTTTCGCCCTGCCGCAGGAAATGCGCGACAAAGGCATACGCCGCTATGGCTTCCACGGGCTTTCCTATGACTGGATCTCGCGGGTACTGGCGCAGGACTACCCGGACCTCTATGCCGGTCGCGTCGTCGTCGGCCACCTCGGTAATGGCGCCAGCCTCTGCGCGCTGAAGAACGGCATCAGCGTCGATACCACGATGAGCATGACCGCGCTTGACGGCATACCCATGGGAACGCGTAGCGGATCAATCGATCCCGGCGCCGTCCTCTACATGCTTCACGACCTCGATCTTGGCGTCGAGACGGTTCAGGACATCCTCTACGAGCGCTCCGGCCTGAAGGGATTGTCCGGCATCAGCAACGACGTCGAGGCGCTGCTTCGCAGCGACGATCCGCAAGCCGCCTTCGCGCTGGAATACTTCACCCTCAAGACGGCCCAGCATGCCGCGATGATGGCCGTCTCCATGGGTGGCATCGATGCTTTCGTCTTTACTGGCGGGATCGGCGAGCACGCCGCCCCCGTTCGCGAAGCAATCCTCAGAAGGCTCCGCTTCCTCGGCGATTTCAAGATGCTCGTGATCCCGACAAACGAGGAACGCCTTATGGCAACCTATGCCAGAAAGCTCCTCCGCTCGGCAGCATGAGGGTCGCCGACTAGGCCAGGCCCAGCTTGTCGATGAAGCCGCTGACGCCCTTGACGTTCTCCACCAGCACCCGGATGGCGCGGCGCTCCAGTTCGCTGGAGACGGTCCCCTCAAGCACGACCCTGGAATCCTGAACTGTTACCTTGATCGCATGGATGTCGAGACCAAGGTCGCCCTGCAGTCGCGCGCGAATGGCACGAGCGAGGGCATCGTCACCGCTTGCCGTTCTCTCGGTTGGTGCTGCAACGATGCCCTTGAGGAGATCGATACGGCTGACAATGCCGAGAAGGCGCTTGCCGCTGACGACGGGAACGCGCTTGACCTTGCGCTGGAACATCACTTCGGCGATAGCAGCCGCCGGTGTATCCGGTGTGACACTGATCACGCTCGCGGACATAACATCTGAAACCCGCCAACTGCGACTGCGGATATAGTTGTCGAAATCGACGAGTGATGTTTCATCAGAGTTACCGGCAGATCTGCCGCCACCAAACTCGATCCGCCGCATGAGGTCGCCCTCCGTCAGCACGCCACAAAGATTGCCGTCATTGTCGATGACAGGCAGGCCACTGATGTCCTTGGCAACCATCAGGTCGATTGCCTGATGTATGCTGCTGTCGGCGCTGATCGTCGTGATGTCGGTGTTCATGATGTCTTGAGCAAACATGATAATCCCATTGCGCTCTGGAGGAAGTCGAATGGTGCCGATCTGATGCCCGGCGCAAACAGCGCACATATCGGTCGCCAAAAATATTGCGCAAATCCACCCACAAGTCGATCAGTGATCGTGATCTTAATTTCAACCAGAGAGTTTAGTTCAATTGCGAGCGCAAGCAATTGCGGAGACGGTGCGCTGAACGGGGTCAAAGCCCCCTGGAAGCGGCACCTCGCCTTGCTCCTCGGCCGGAATGTTCAGTAGTTGATAGGCAAGGCCAGCACGGCGCCCTCAGCCGAGAATGTTCCTGATGGCTCGCATGAAAACCCGCGAACCGGTTGCAATCAGCTCATCGGGAAAGTCGTAATCCGGGTTATGCAGCCGCGGATGGTCTTCGCCTGCCCCGAGAAAGAACATCGCAGCGGGCGCCACGGTCCGGAACAGACCGAAATCTTCCGATGCTTTCATTGGCAGCAGGCTGCTTGTCTTGTCGTGGCTGACACCTTCGTCACCCAGAGCGCGCCGCAACACCGTAACCGCTTCGGCGGAATTGTAGCACTGGTGGAACACGTCCTCGTAGCTGATCTCCACCTGCAACCGTCCGGCCTTCGCCTCGGTCAACACAAGTTGCTCTGCGCGTGAGACCAACGCGGCCATCGCTTCATCCGTCAGCGTGCGCAAGGTCGCCCAGATTTGCGCCTCACCGGGACTTATGCCGAAAGCCGGCTCACCGAGACGCGCATGCGTGACCGTGACCAGCGAGTAATCCGGTCCGAGCGGCCGATTGTTGCCCAATGCCGTCAGATCGCCAAGCAGCCGGGCCAGCACGAAAGTCGGTGCGGTGCCCTGCTCCGGATAGGAAGCATGCGATGTCTTGCCCTTCAGAACGACCTTCATTCCCTGCGACGCACAATTAACGTGTCCCTCTTTGAGGAGGACGTGTCCAAGCGGGATGCCCGGAAAATTGTGAAGCGAGAGCGACATGTCGGGCATCAGCGAGGCAAACTTCGGATCCGCGAGCACCGCCGCCGCGCCCGCGCCATTTTCCTCGGCTGGCTGGAACATCAGGACTACCCGCCCTCTCGCGGGCCGCCTTCGTCCGAGCCCCTTCGCGAGTGCCATGAGGATCGCCATATGGCCGTCATGGCCGCAGAGGTGGCCCCTGCCTGGTACGGTCGAGCGGTGCGGAATATCGCCGATTTCCTCGATCGGCAGGCCGTCAAGCTCCGCACGGATCATGATGGTTGGTCCTGAGGTTACCCCCTCATAGACAGCAGCAAGGCCGTGTCCGCCGATGCCAGCAACGATCTGATCGGGTCCGGTGGTACTCAGCACTTCCGTTACCCGCAACGCGGTTTTCGCCTCCTCCCCGGAGACTTCTGGATTGCGGTGAAGCTCTCGTCGAAACATCTTGATTTCGCTGAGCTCTCCATCCGTCAAAAACATCGTCGACATCCCCGGAATACAAGTGGCCTTACCACGTGAAGCTCGAACCTAGCCTGTCCGTTTTTCGTAGTCGATGGAGAAGTTCGCTGCATAAGCTCCCGCTTTTCGGCAACGACACATTTGTATATGTAAGTTGATATTCACAGGGGAAGTTGATGGAAGCAGAAGACGTCGATCGGTACCGTGCTCCGGCACTGGACAAGGGGCTCGATATCCTTGAGCTTTTGGCCGGTGTCGAGGAAGGGCTGACCCAAGCGGAGATCGCCAAACGTCTCGATCGCAGCCCGAACGAATTCTATCGCATGCTCGACCGCCTCGTCCGGCGCGGCTACGTCACGAAGCTCGAGGGCGATCGGTTCACCCTCACGCTTAAACTGTTCGGCCTGTCCCAGTTGCATGCGCCAACGCGCCGACTGGCATCCTTCGCAACACCACTGATGCGTGACCTCGCTCAGCGGACCAAGCAGGCAAACCACCTGGTCGTCTTTGATCGCGGCTCGGCAGTGGTGATCGCCCAGCACGAGGCGCCGGATTATTGGGGTATCTCGATCCGCGTCGGCTCGCATATGAGCCTGTTCGACACTGGGTCCGGCCACGTGCTTCTCGCCTTTCGAAGCGACGAAGAGCGGAAGATGATGATCGCGGAACATGCCCGAAGCCGTGAAGAAGTCATGCTCGGCCCGGCATTTTACGCGCGGCTCGCCCATATTCGCGAGCGCGGTTACGAAATGATGGCGAGCGCTCAAACAGCTGGCGTCCATAATCTCTCGGCGCCGATCCTTGGGCCGGACGGACGCTGCATTGCAGCCCTCACTTGCCCCTATATCGCCCTGGTCAATGCGCCGGACGCGCCTGACATCAGCCAGACGATCGCCATGGTGATGAAGACTGCGGGCGAGCTTTCGCTTTTGGCCGGCTCAGACGTCAGAACACCGGCGTGAGTTTGAAGGATATCCGTCCTGGCCGCTTACCGCCGTCCCGCCTCGACGCACCCGCCACAGCAATTTCAACACGACCCCACACAGCTTTAAGGCCATTGTCAGCTAGCGGTCGCATTAGAAACCCTGGCGGCGCTGCGCGACGCCCCCAAGCAAACCATCGTGATGGCTGGGCATGCTGCCGAAAGGCAGGCACGCCGTAGGGAAGATGACGCGTGAACGTATTATTGGTTGAGGATAATGTCCTGTTGGGAGACGCCGTGCGCGATCATATCGCGGCCGACGGTCATTCCGTCGACTGGTGCCTCAACCTTGCGGAAGCGACAGAGGCGGCCGGAACCGGCAGCTACGGCGTAATCCTGCTCGACCTGCGACTGCCTGATGGCAACGGCCTTACTCTGCTAAAGGCGCTTAGACGACAAGCAAATGCCGTCCCCGTCATTATTCTGACAGCGTATGACCAGGCCTCGGATCAGATCGAGGGCCTGCAAAGTGGCGCAGACGATTTCCTGGTGAAGCCCTTCGGGCTTTCCGAACTTTCCGAGCGCATGAAAGCGGCAAACCGCAAGCATTAAGACTGATTTGGCCGCTCCAGAAAGAGGCGGCCAGTACCAGCGGGAGGCTCTCAGCCGCTGCGGCAGCAGAGCCATCGCCCAGTTAGCTCATCACGGGATACTTGCAACCTTATCCGTCTGCCGGCGGCACGCCGCGAAAACATCCAGATGCGGATCATACACTTTGGTCGCCACGTCCATGAGCCCAAGCACGCTGTGGAAGAGGTTGTCATGCGAGCGCTCGACGTCGGCCTCCTTGGCCATACAGCTCATATCGAAGCCGGCGGATTTAGCGAGTTCGTCGCCGACCCAGACAAGGAACGGCACATGCGTCTGCTGTGACGGCGCCACGATATAAGGCGCACCGTGCAGATAAATGCCGTTCTCTCCAAGCGACTCACCGTGATCCGATAGATAGATCGCCGAACCAGCAACTTTGTCGGCATGCTGTTTCAGCTTGTCGATCACCGTCGAAACGATGTGATCTGTATAGAGGATCGTGTTGTCGTAGGCGTTGGTAATCTCCTGAGGCGTGCAACTGCCAAAGTCATTGGCCCTACAGTCGGGAACGAAACGTCGGAACTCGTCGGGGTAGCGCGCGAAGTATGCTGGCCCGTGGCTGCCGAGCTGGTGCAGCACCAGCACGCTGTCGCCCTTCACGTGATCGAGCCAGTCATCGACCTTGTCGAGCAGAATAGCGTCAAGGCACTCACCGTCCTTGCAGAAGCGCGGATCGGCAGACTGCGGCAACGAGGTGTAGGCAACGCGGTCGGTGACATGATAGCTGCCAGTGTCATTATCCAGCCACGAGACGTCTACCTTGGCGTGGCTCAGCACGTCGAGAAGGTTCTCGGTCGCGAGGCCCTTGCGATGCGTATAGGCAGTCCGCGGGTAGATGGAGAACATGCACGGGATCGAGATTGCAGTCGCCGTGCCGCAACTGCTCGTTTTCGGGAAATAGACGACATTCTGCTTTTCGAGTTCCGGATTGGTTTTCTGCGAATACCCTCCAAGAGAAAAATCATCGGCACGCGCCGTCTCGCCCGCAACGATGATCGTCACACGCGGCTTGTTGAGACCCGCCCGGTTGACCCGATGGGCATCTGTGCCAAGCGGCTCGGCAACGACGTGCGCATCCTCCTCTGATGAAACGGCAAAGCGAATGGTGCTGGTGATCGGCACAAAAGGGTTCAGCCGCTCGAGGATGTCCCGGTGCGCGCGCCCGACGCCAGCGAAGGCGCGATAGTCACCGAACCCGACGACCACGAAGACTGCCAGGCAAGCCACGATCACGCCGGTGTTGTGAGCAAGTTTTGACAGCAGCGGGCGATGCCGGATGCGCACCCACATAATGAGAAATGACGGCACTATGCCGGTGAGCAACATATGAAGCGCAAAGCGTGGCGTTATCAGATGCCCCGCCTCCGCGCCCGTCGACACTGCCGCGTTGCGCATCATTTCCTTGTCCACGATCACGCCGAACTGATCGGTAAACCAGGAGCCGGCGGCGGCCGCGAGAATGAAGAGGATCAAAAACGGCTTGGTGACATACTTGGCCGAAAAGGCCGTAATAATTGCCATGCTGACCGCTGAAATACCGATCACAAAAAGCACAAATGACAGATGATCGGTCGCGAAATAGCCGTACGCGGTGCTCCAGAACGATCTATTTGTCACCAGAAGCAAGTAGAGAGTGGTAACAAGGCAAAGCGTCACGCTGCCGATTGCAGGCCGCCGTTCAATCAGGCGGACCTTGGTGGCACTATCTTTCAATTGGTCGTCTCCGCGTCCAGATCTCGGCGTCGACGGCGGCAGGATCGAATCATAGATAGTCCACGGCGTCGACAATATTTGCCAGCCATGGCCAGATTTTCTGACAGTCACCTGAATGCTTGGGGACGAAGCGTCCAAAGGACGCGTAGAGAAATCAACTCCAGCGACGGCCTCGGGCGTTCAGACCAACTGATTGCCGTATTGTGCGCCCGACAAGGTGCGCGACACGGCGTTACGCCAGCCAGCGATCTTTGTCTGTCGCTCTGCCTCCTCCATCGCAGGCTGGAACCGCCGGCTGCACGCCCATGCCTTTCCGAATTTCTCCTGATCCGGCCAGGCTCCCGCTCTGGAACCGGCAAGCCAGGCAGCGCCCAGTGCCGTTGTCTCGACGACAGCTGACCGGTCCACCGGGTTGCCGACAACGTCGGCTAGACGTTGCATCGTCCAGTCGGAACTCGCCATGCCACCATCGACGCGCAGGACCGTCTCGATGTGATGGCCGCCCCAATCCTTCCGCATCGCGATGAGGAGATCGAGCGTCTGGTAGGCGACGGATTCGAGAACGGCATGTGCCAACTCCGCCGGCCCGCTGTTTCTGGTCAAACCGAAGATCGCACCCCGCGCCTCCGGGTCCCAATAGGGAGCACCGAGGCCAGTAAAGGCGGGCACGACATACACTTGCTGATTGGGATCTGCTCGCGTCGCCAGGGCGCCGCTTTCCGACGCCTGTGAAATAAGGCCAAGACCGTCACGCAGCCACTGAACGGCCGCGCCGGCGATGAAAATCGACCCTTCCAGCGCATAGGTCGTTTTGCCAGCTAGCCGATAGGCAATGGTCGTAATCATGCGGTTGCTGGAGGTGACGCAATCCTGCCCCGTATTAAGCAGGGCAAAGCAGCCGGTCCCATAGGTTGATTTCATCATGCCCGGCTTGAAGCAGGCATTGCCGATCGTCGCCGCCTGCTGGTCGCCAGCAACCCCGAGGATCGGGACCGGCGCGCCGAAGATCTCAGCATCGGTGACGCCGAAGTCGTCGGCGCAGTCCTTGACTTCAGGGAGCAAGGACGCCGGGATACGGAGAAGCCCGAGCAGTTCTTCGTCCCAGCGACCCTCCGTTATGTTGAAAAGCAGCGTTCGCGATGCATTGGTGGCGTCCGTCGCATGAACACGTCCACCAGTCAGATTGAAGATCAGCCAGCTGTCGACAGTGCCGAAACATACCTCGCCGGCCTCGGCGCGTTCCCGCAATCCACTGACGTTGTCGAGCAGCCAGCGGAGCTTCGTGCCCGAAAAGTAAGGATCGAGAAGAAGCCCCGTCTTCGCGCTGAACAACTTCTCATAGCCGTCCGCCTTCAGACTGTCACAGACTTCCGCCGTCCGCCTGTCCTGCCATACGATCGCCTTGTGAAGTGGCCTACCCGACTTGCGCTCCCAGACAACGGTCGTCTCGCGCTGATTGGTGATGCCGATCGCGGCGATATCGGCCAGCCGAATGTCGGCATTCGTCAGCGCTTGCCGCGCCGTGCTGACCACGCTCGTCCAGATTTCATCCGGATCATGCTCGACCCAGCCCGGCTGCGGATAGTATTGCTTGATCTCCTCTTGTGCGGACGAGATCATCTTCATCCCGGCGTCGAAGACGATCGCACGTGATGACGTCGTGCCTTGGTCGATCGCGAGAATATGGCCGCTCATTGTCTTCTCCGGCGCAGTAGTTCGCCTTGCCGCCGCAAACGCGCCGGCTCATACGATAGTCATTTCTAAGGGTTTGGTGCCGGCGGCGACCTAGCGCCGCCGGCATTGCTATTGGCCGGGCCTCGTACCCGACCAAAGGCCGCTGATCACTTCGACTGCCAGCTCTTGACCAGTTCGTCGTAGTTGACGGTAACCGGCTTTTCCTTCTCGTTCTCGATCTTCAACTGCGGAGCGAGGTTGCCCTTGGCCACCGCGTCCTTGTTCCAGTATTCCAGATCATGCTCTTCGGCGAGCTTCGGACCGATATCGCCCTGAACCTTCGCACGCTCCAGGCGTTGCAGCACTTTTTCCTGCTCACCGCAAAGCGAGTCCATGGCTTCCTGCGCGGTCTTCGCGCCGGAAGACGCATCACCGATTGCCTGCCACCACAGCTGCGCGAGCTTCGGATAGTCAGGAACGTTCGTGCCGGTTGGTGTCCATTGGACGCGAGCCGGAGAGCGGTAGAACTCAATCAGACCGCCAAGCTTCGGAGCGCGTTCGGTGAAGCTCTTGTCGCGGATGGTCGATTCGCGAATGAACGTCAGACCAACGTGGCTCTTCTTCACATCGACCGTCTTCGACGTGACGAACTGCGCGTAGAGCCATGCCGCCTTAGCGCGGTCGACGGGCGTCGACTTCATCAGCGTCCAGGAACCGGCGTCCTGGTAGCCGAGCTTCATGCCGTCCTTCCAGTAGACGCCGTGCGGGGATGGCGCAAAGCGCCATTTCGGCGTGCCATCGTCGTTGACCACCGGCAGGCCCTTCTTGACGAAGTCTGCGGTGAAGGCGGTGTAGGTAAAGATCTGCTGCGCGACCTCACCCTGGGACGGAACGGGACCGGCCTCGGAGAAGGTCATGCCCTGCGCCGCCGCCGGCGCGTACGCCTTGAGCCAATCCAGATACTTCTGGATCGAATAGACCCCTGCCGGGCCGTTGGTGTCACCGCCGCGCGCGACGCATGAGCCGACCGGCCGCGAGTTCTCGTCGACCTTGATGCCCCACTCGTCGACCGGCTTGCCGTTCGGAATGCCCTTGTCGCCGTTACCTGCCATGGAGAGCCACGCGTCGGTGAAGCGCCATCCAAGCGACGGGTCCTTCTTGCCGTAGTCCATATGGCCGTAGACCTTCTTGCCGCCGATCTCGCGGCCGGTGAAGAACTCGGCGATATCCTCATAGGCCGACCAGTTGACCGGAACGCCGAGATCGTAGCCGTACTTCGCCTTGAAGTCGGCCTTGTTCTTCTCGTCGTTGAACCAATCGTAACGGAACCAATAGAGGTTCGCGAACTGCTGGTCGGGCAGCTGGTAGAGCTTGCCATCCGGGGCGGTGGTGAAGGACTTGCCAATGAAGTCGTCAACGTCGAGGCCCGGGTTCGTAACGTCCTTGCCTTCGTTCGCCATCCAGTCAGTCAGCGAGCGAGCCTGCTGGTAGCGCCAATGCGTACCGATCAGATCCGAGTCGTTGATGTAGGCGTCGTAGATGTTCTCGCCCGACTGCATCTGCGTCTGCAGCTTTTCGACGACGTCGCCTTCGCCGATCAGGTCGTGGGTGATCTTGATGCCGGTGATTGCGGTAAACGCCGGCGCCAGCACCTTGGATTCATATTCATGGGTGGTCAGCGTTTCGGAAACCACCTTGATGTCCATGCCGGCGAAAGGCTTGGCCGCATCAACGAACCATTGCATTTCCTTTTCCTGGTCGGCGCGGGAAAGCGTCGAGAGCTCACCGACTTCCTTGTCCAGGAAGGTTTTCGCCTCATCCATGCCGGCGTAGGCGGAGCCCGCCATGGCCAGCAACATGCCTGCTGTTGTCGCTAGTAAATGCTTTCGCATAGTATCCTCCCAGGGTTGCGATTGCAGTCGTCACGTTTCAGGCGGCCAGTACCCCCGGCCATCTGTCTTTTCCTACCGTCACACGTAGCGGAAGACGCCGATGGCGTAGACTACGGAGAGGGCAAGAGCCCACCACAGGTTGGGTCCGACAAGACCCAACCATGCGAGATGAATGAATGCTGCGCCGAGCAGCGATACGAAGAGCCGATCTCCTCGCGTGGTTTCGAACCTGAGGATTCCCACACGCGGCGAACCGCCCGGTGCGAAATACTCCCAGACACTCATGCCAACCAAGAGCATGAAAATCGTCAGGAAAAACAATGCAGTCGGCAGCGTCCACGCCATCCAGGAAAAGTTCATGAGTGGTCCTCCCTTGTCAGACGCGGCCGAGCGCGAAGCCCTTGGCGATGTAGTTGCGTACGAAGTAGATGACGAGCGCGCCGGGAATGATGGTCAGCACACCGGCAGCCGCCAGAACGCCCCAATCCATCCCTGCAGCGGAGACGGTGCGCGTCATGATCGCCGAAATCGGTTTTGCGGCAGTCGTCGTCAGCGTCCGGGCAAGCAGAAGTTCCACCCACGAGAACATGAAGCAGAAGAAGGCGGCGACACCGATGCCTGATGCGATCAGCGGCATGAAGATCTTCACGAAGAAACGCGGGAAGGAATAGCCGTCGATGTAGGCGGTTTCGTCGATCTCCTTTGGCACGCCGGACATGAAGCCTTCCAGGATCCAGACCGCGAGCGGCACGTTGAACAGGCAGTGGGCGAGCGCCACCGCTATGTGCGTGTCGATGAGGCCGAAGGCGGAGTAAAGCTGGAAGAACGGCAGCGCAAAGACCGCCGGCGGTGCCATTCTGTTCGTCAGCAGCCAGAAGAACAGATGCTTGTCGCCCAGAAACCGGTAGCGCGAGAAGGCGTAGGCCGCGGGCAGCGCCGCCAGTACCGAGATCACCGTATTCATGACGACATAGATGATCGAATTGATGTAGCCGTTGTACCAGGACGGATCCGTAAAGATCACACCATAGTTGCGCAGTGTCGGGTTCTGCGGCCAAAGCGAGAAGGTGCCGGTGATCTCGGCATTCTCCTTGAAGCTCATATTGATCAGCCAGTAGATCGGCAGCAGCAGGAAGATGATGTAGATCGTCGAAACGACCCAGGAGAAGTTGCCCGCAGGCTTGTATTTCATTGTCTGAGCCATGGTCCTCTCCTTTCTCAGGCGTTCGCGTCGCTGCTGGTCATGACGGTGTAGAAGACCCACGACAGCAGCAGGATGATCAGGAAGTAGATGATCGACATTGCCGCTGCGGGACCGAGGTCGAACTGGCCGACTGCCATCTTCACAAGGTCGATCGACAGGAACGTGGTCGAGTTGCCCGGGCCGCCGCCGGTGACGACGAAAGGCTCGGTGTAGATCATGAAGCTGTCCATGAAGCGCAGCAGCACGGCGATGAGCAAGACCCGGTTCATTTTCGGCAGCTGAATGTACCGGAAGACGGACCAGCGCGACGCGCCGTCGATCTTCGCCGCCTGATAGTAGGCGTCCGGGATCGAAACGAGGCCGGCATAGCAGAGCAGCACCACAAGGCTTGTCCAATGCCAGACGTCCATCACAATGATGGTGATCCATGCATCGAGAGGGTCGCGGACATAGTTGTAGTCAAACCCCATTGCCTCAAGCGTATGGCCGAGGAGGCCGATGTCGACACGACCGAAAACCTGCCAGATGGTCCCGACCACGTTCCATGGGATGAGCAGTGGCAGCGCCATCAGCACGAGGCAGACTGGCACGCCGAGACCCTTCTTCGGCATGTTGAGCGCGATGAAGATGCCGAGCGGGATCTGCAGCGCCAGAATGATCAGCGAGAAGGCAAGGTTCCGCTGCAGCGCCGCCCAGAAACGGTCGGAATGAAGCGTCTGCACGAACCAGTCCGTACCCGCCCAGAAGAACTCGTTGTTCCCGAACGTATCCTGCACCGAATAGTTCACAACGGTCATCAGCGGAATAACGGCTGAGAAGGCCACCAGCACCAGAACCGGCAGAACCAGAAACCAGGCTTTGTTGTTCCAGGTCTTTTCCATGCTCAGCCCTCCCTGCCGACGCGCCAGGAATTGGCGTAAATATTGATTGCAGCCGGATCGAAGGTCACCCGCGCATCGGCCGGGATTTCAAAGTCCTCCGTCACGACGATGGCAATCGGCTGCCCGGCAAACGTCGCCCGCACGATCTTCTGCCGACCGATGTCCTCCACCCTGTTGACGGTGACCGGCATTCCCTCGCGGCCGAGATTGACGAATTCCGGACGGATGCCGAGCTCGGTCTTGGCCCCGGCAGCCGTTTGCGGTGCATAGTCCAATGACAGTGTCTCGCTGCCGATGCGGACGGCATTGCCCTGTAACTGCACCGGCAGAACGTTCATGCCCGGTGAGCCGATGAAGTAGCCGACGAACGTGTGGCTCGGTCGCTCGAAAAGCTCTGCAGGCGTGCCGATCTGGACAATCTGCCCATCGTACATGACGACGACCTTATCGGCGAAGGTCAGCGCCTCCGTCTGATCGTGGGTCACATAGACCATGGTGAAGCCGAACTGCTTGTGCAGGCGCTTCAACTGCGAACGCAGCACCCACTTCATGTGCGGGTCGATCACGGTCAGAGGCTCGTCGAACAGGATCGCGTTGACGTCGTTGCGGACCAATCCGCGACCCAGCGAGATCTTCTGCTTCTGGTCGGCCGTCAGGCCCTGTGCCTTGCGTTTAGCCATCCCGCCGAGATCGATCATCTCAAGAATATCGCGAACGCGGCGATCGACTTCCGGCTCGGCAACACCGCGATTGCGCAGCGGAAAGGCCAGATTGTCGTAGACGGTCATGGTGTCGTAGATGACCGGGAACTGGAACACCTGCGCGATGTTGCGCGCCTGCGTGGAAAGATTCGTCACATCGTTTCCATCGAACAGGATGCGGCCATGCGATGGCTGCAGCAGGCCGGAAATGATGTTCAGCAGCGTCGTCTTTCCGCAGCCGGATGGACCAAGAAGCGCGTAGGCGCCGCCGTCCCTCCATTCGTGATCGACTTCGCGAAGCGCGTAGTCGGCGTCAGACTTCGGATTCGGTCCGTAGGCGTGGCGGATGTGGTCGAGCGTAATGCGTGCCATGTCCTTCTCCCTTACGCCTTTGCGCCAGTTGCGATTGCGCGACCGTCGGTGCCAAAAGCCATGACGTGACGCGTGTCGAGATAGATATCGACCTCGGTGTCCGGATCGATGTTGTGAATGCCGTGGGCGAGCATGACCCAGCGCACGCCATCGAAATCCAGGTGCACGAAGCTCTCGGAGCCGGTGATCTCCGAGATCTGCGTGCGAGCCTTCAGCCTCGCCGCGGTCGGGGTTTGCAATGAAAGACCGAGGTGATGCGGATGGAAGGCGATCGTCACGGGACCATCGACCATTCCGGCCAGGTGCGAGGGCACCGGCAACATGTCCGCACCCTGCCTCTGGAACGCTCCACCAACCTTTACGACATCAATGAAATTGAGTGGCGGATCAGCAAAGGTCTTCGCCGTCACAAGGTCGAACGGATTTCGATAGACCGAGATGGTCGGCCCGAACTGCGTCACACGTCCTTCTGAAAGCGTCGCCGTGTTGCCGCCGAGCAGAAGCGCTTCGGAAGGCTCCGTCGTGGCGTAGACGAAGATGGCGCCGGATTGCGCGAATATCCTAGGCAGTTCAGCCCGCAGTTCCTCGCGCAGCTTGTAGTCAAGGTTGGCGAGCGGCTCATCCATCAGCACCAGGCTGGCATTCTTGACGAGGGCGCGAGCAAGCGCCGTGCGCTGCTGCTGACCACCTGAGAGATTGAGCGGCGTGCGGTCCAGATAGGGCGTGAGGCGCAGGAGATCGGCGGCTTTGCGCACTTCCCGGTCGATCGTCGCCGTGTCCTTGCCCGCAATGCGCATCGGCGAGGCGATGTTCTCGTACACCGTCAGGGCCGGATAGTTGATGAACTGCTGGTAGACCATCGCGACATTGCGCTTCTGTACCGGCATGCCAGTCACATCAACACCGTCAAAATGGACCGAACCGCTGGTCGGTCGATCAAGCCCAGCCATCAGCCGCATCAGCGACGTCTTGCCGGACAGCGTCGGCCCCAGCAGCACATTCAGCGTGCCTTTTTCAAACGCAAGATTGGTCGCGTGGATGTGATACTCCCCGCCCACCATCTTTGCAGCGTTCCGCAATTCAAGCATTCCGGTTCCCGTGCCTCCTCAACAGCGGGGACATTGCCGCTTCAACCAGCCATTTGTGCCGGTCGCGCAGCCATGTACTCCTCCAACAGCGCAGCCTGTTCCTTGGTCAGACGCAGGCCGTCCTTCGTTCTTCGCCAGAGCACGTCGTCCGCGCTTCTGGCCCATTCGTGATCGATGAGATAGCGAACTTCGACCTCATAGAGATCGCCGCCGAAATAGCGTCCAAGCTCCTCGGTGCTGGCCGCGCGGCCAAGCAGGACCGATGCCTTTGTGCCGTATCGGCGCACCAGCCGCCGGGCGTGACGGTCGGCCAGGAACGGATAGCGACCCTTCAGCTTTCCGACTTCCGCCTCATAGCCGGTCGCAGCGAAATCCCCGCCCGGCAGATGACTCTTAGCTGTCCAAGGCGCGCCTTTGCCGCCGATCGCCGCGGCGATCTTTTCCAGCGCATGCTCGGACAGCCGCCGATAGGTCGTGAGTTTGCCACCAAAGACGTTGAGCAGCGGGGCATCCTTGCCCTCGCCTTCGATCTTCAGCACGTAGTCGCGGGTCGCCTCCTGCGCCTTAGAGGCGCCATCGTCGAACAGCGGCCGCACGGCCGAATAAGTCCAGACGATATCTTCCGGCCGCACGGGTTCCTTGAAATACTCGCTCGCCGCGTTGCAGAGATAGGTCGTCTCTTCCTCGGATATCTTCACATCTTTCGGATCGGCCGAGTAGTCACGGTCGGTGGTACCGATCAGCGTGAAGTCCTGCTCGTAGGGAATGGCGAAAATGATGCGGTTATCCGGGTTCTGGAAGAAATAGGCCCGCGGATCGTCGAACTTCTTCTTCACGATGATGTGGCTGCCCTGCACGAGCCGTACATGGTGGGCTTCGTTCTGCCCGAAAGCCGCGCGAATGACATGATCGACCCAGGGACCGGCGGCATTCACCAGCATTCGCGACTGAAAGCTGTTGGATTGCCCGCTAACGGTGTCGATCGTTTCGATCGACCACAAGCCGTTCTCGCGCCGCGCCGAAACGACCTTCGTCCTTGGCATGACTAGCGCGCCGCGGTCGGCGGCGTCCCGGGCGTTGAGAACGACCATACGCGCGTCGTCGACCCAGCCATCCGAATACTCGAAGGCCTTCGTGAAAAGTGCTTTCAATGGTTTGGCAGCCGGATCGCGGCGCATGTCGAGAACCGCGGTCGGCGGCAAAAGCTTGCGACCGCCGAGATGATCATAGAGAAACAGTCCAAGCCGGATGAGCCACGCCGGGCGGATGCCGCCCTTGTGATAGGGCAGCACGAACCGCATTGGCCATATGATGTGCGGCGCCATCGCCCAGAGCACTTCGCGCTCCATCAGCGACTCGCGAACCAGACGAAATTCGTAGTGCTCGAGATATCGCAAGCCACCGTGGATGAGCTTGGTCGCGCCGGAGGACGTGCCGGACGCAAAGTCGCTCATCTCGGCAAGCGCAACCGAATAGCCGCGCCCAACCGCATCACGCGCGATCCCGCAGCCATTGATGCCGCCGCCGATAATGAAAAGATCGTGAATCTGACGGCTCACGTTCCCCCTCCGAGCCAGAATATACCGCAACGCAACATGCCTGCGCATTTGCGAAAGTAAATGCAGTTAAAGCGAAGATTATTCGAATGTCAAACGAATGTTTTTCGAATTTTCGAAACCCACAGGCTTGCTGTGAACGTAAACGTCATATCGAGGCGCGGCGCCGATATCGCGCGGCCTTGCGAAGCCGCGAATCCATCGTCCGGAAAACCCTCAATACTGTTCAGGTGCACTGAAATAAGTGCGGGGCGCGGCCCCCATCATCCGCCTGAACATGGTTGTAAAGGCGGCGACGCTGTCGTAGCCGAGGTCGAGGGCAACGGCCGTAACGGCCTCTCCGGCGGCGAGGCGGGGCAAGGCGGTGAATACCGCAGCTTGCTGACGCCAGATCGACAGACTGATTCCCGTCTCCTTCCGGAAGAATCGGGTGAAAGCACGTCGGCTCATGGCAAGCTGGTCCGCCCAATCGTCGATCACCAGCCGGGCACTCGGACTTTCCATGAAGCCGCGGCAGAGCGCCGCCAAGCGAGTATCGGAGGGAACCGGCAATCCCAACGGCCTGTCAGGAAGCCGCAAGACCTCCTCAAGCAATAGCGCCATGACGAGATCGCGCCGGTCGCTCTTGGCGTCCGGCGGCGACACGGCCTCGATGAACAGTGCCCTGGCAAAGTCGGTCACGGCCACGACACGCACGACCGACGGCGGATCAACCAAGGCACCGGGCGCGACATATGCGGACAGCATCGTGACATCGCCGAGCATGTCGACCGTGTGGACAAGGCCCGCCGGGATCCAAAGCGCATGCTGCGGCGGTACCATCCAGCGCCCCTGTATGGACGACACCATGACGACACCGGCGCGGGCATAAACGAACTGCGCACGGCTATGGCTGTGCGGCTTCACATGGTAGCCAGCCGGGTATTCCGAGGGGATGGCGTAGACCGGCTCGGAGGCGGCCTCGATGGCTGCAAGACGCTCCACATGGAGCCTGGCCAGCTCGCTCATCGCCAACCCATGTCCGGATTTTGTCATTTTGGCCCACTCGCGAAATAACAAGACCAAAACACGAAAGCGGGACAGCGGCAAGTCCGCTATTTCCAGATCGTCAAGGGACGGAGTAAAATCGTGACAAACAGCGCAATGACGGCAGAGAGGCACTCTGCGGAACAGACGGTTTTCGGCATCATCATGGCGGTGAGCTTCTGCCATCTCCTAAACGATACCATGCAGTCGCTGATCCCCGCTCTCTATCCGATGATCAAGGACGGCTACGGCCTCGACTTCACGCAGATCGGCTTCCTTGGCCTGGTGTTTCAAGTCACTGCATCGCTCCTGCAGCCGCTGATCGGCATCTACACTGACAAGCGCCCATTGCCCTATTCATTGTCTGTCGGCATGGGCTTCACGCTCATCGGTTTGGTGCTGCTCGCCTATGCGCACGCCTATTGGGTTCTGCTCATCGGTGCGGGCGTTGTCGGCCTCGGCTCCGCCGTATTCCATCCGGAATCCTCACGCGTTGCCCGGCTGGCATCAGGCGGACGCCATGGACTTGCTCAGTCGCTATTCCAGGTTGGCGGCAACTTCGGCTCGGCGATCGGTCCGCTTTTGGCGGCCTTCATCGTGCTGCCGCGTGGCCAGCATAGCGTTGCATGGTTCTCGCTTGCAGCGCTGACCGGCATGATCATCCTGTGGCGCGTCGGCGCCTGGTATGCCGACCACCGCAAGAACAATGCCGGCCGCAAGGCAGCGGTACCTGCCTTACATCTCCCGCGCGCGAAGGTGATCGCGGCGATCGGCGTCCTCGCGCTGCTGGTGTTCTCGAAATACGTCTACATGACAAGCCTTTCGAGCTACTACACCTTCTACATGATCGAGCGATTCGGCGTGTCCGTGCAGCACGCGCAGATTCTGCTGTTCGTATTCCTCGGCGCCGTCGCCATCGGCACCGTCGCGGGCGGTCCCGTCGTCGACTGGTTCGGCACCAAGTTCGTGATCTGGTTCTCGATCCTCGGCGCCCTGCCCTTCACGCTTGCCCTGCCTTATGCCGACTACAGCTGGACTGTCTTCCTGACCTTCCTGATCGGCGTCATTCTCGCCTCGGCTTTCTCGGCCATTGTCGTCTTTGCGCAGGAGTTGGTTCCAGGTCGCGTCGGCATGATCGCCGGTCTGTTCTTTGGCTTTGCCTTCGGTATCGGCGGCATCGGCGCGGCAGGCCTCGGCATGGTGGCCGACCACATGGGCATCGAGTTCGTCTATAAGATCTGCTCGTATCTGCCGCTGCTCGGTCTGCTCACCATCTTCCTGCCCGATATCGGCAAGGGCCGCCGCCACGCCACGAAAACGGGCAAGTAAGCGAGTTCTGCAGCGCACGGATGACAGGGGCCGAGATCACGATCTCGGCCCCTTTTATTTTGCGCTGGCAAGTCTCTCGCACCTAGATAGCGGTGAACCCGTTATCGACAAAGAGATGCGCGCCATTGACGAACATCGATTCGTCACTGGCGAGGTAGAGCGCGGCGCGCGCCACGTCCTCAGGCTCGCCGATCCGGCCCTGCTGAGCGGCAATGGCAGCGTCCGACACATCGACGCCAAGCTTCTGCAATTCGCTGACCTCGCGCAATCCGTGCGGTGTGCGGATGAAGCCGGGGCAGACGGCATTGCAACGAATGTTCCGATCCCTGAACTCCACCCCGATCGCGCGCGCAAACATATGCACCGCCCCTTTCGTTGTGTCGTAGAGCACCTCCATCGGCGTTGCGGCCACGGCCGAGATCGATGATGTGCAGACGATAGAACCGCCGCCCGCGGCGATCATCCCCGGCAGGACGGCCCGCGTCATCAGGAACATGGAACGCACGTTGACCGCATGGAGCCACTCCCACTCCTCAAGCGTGGTCTCGAGGAACGGCTTGATGACGATCGTCCCCGCGTGATTGAAGAGCACCGTGACGGCGCCGAACCTTTCTTCCACACCCTTGACTGCCGCGATGACGGCGGCCTCTTCCGACACGTCGGCGATCCAGTAATCGGCGACATGGCCTGCGGCGCGTATCTCCTCCACCGTTTGGCGAGCCGCCGCTTCATTCCGGTCAATGATGGCCACCTTGGCGCCCTCGGCAGCAAAGAGACGCGAGGCCGCCCCGCCCATGCCTGTCGCGCCACCTGAAACAATTGCGATCTTCCCCTTCAGCCGGTCGACCATGACCAATCCCCTTTTCCGTTGTTCAGCCTCGCTCACTCCTCGTCGAGGAACGCACTCGCACGCAGTGTTGAAGAGAGTCCCGTCCGATGTCCAGACGGTAGGTCGAACCGCCGGTAACCTTACCAAATAACCAACAAAGCAGCTTTTGGTTGTTTCAAGGCGCGACACCGGGCATTTGTATTTTCAGCGGCTCACCATCAGCCGCGGTCCGGAGGGGTCCGGATCGATAGAGCCCGCCCCTGAGGGGCCTGGGGCGGGCTTCCTCAAATACAACAAAGGCATAAGCGTTGTTGACGTCGTGCCGACAAAGGCTTGTCGCGCATTGATTTGCAGCTGCCTGCGCTTGATGCAGATGCCAACGGACGGCACACGCTAAAGCTGCTCGACCGTTCGCTGCCAGCCTACTTTACAAGAAAAGCGCGGAAATCATTCACGTTCGTACCCGTCGGTCCTGGCACGAAGAGATCGCCCGCAAGGTGCAAGGCCGACCATGCATCGTGGCGCGCGAGGAACGCCCGCGCATCGCCGCCGGCGCTCCTGATGCGCGCCACCGTCCCGCCGTCGCAGAAGGCGCCGGCATTGTCTTCGGACCCGTCGATGCCGTCGGTATCCGCAGCCATCGCCACGACACCCTCGACGCCCTGAAGATCGATTGCCGCGGAGAGGAGAAACTCGGAGTTTCGTCCGCCTTTGCCGTATGTTCCAGATCCGATGCTGACGGTGGTCTCCCCACCGGAAAGCAGCACCAGAGGCTTTGGAACCGGAGGTTTCGCCAAGAACTCACGAGCGAGCGCCGCGTGCATCCTACCGATATCCTTCGCCTCGCCTTCGATCGAATCCGAAAGAATAAGAGGTTGCACGCCAAGAGATCTTGCACGCTCGGCAGCCGCCTCCAGGGACACCCGCGCCGAGGCAATCACATGGACCTCGTTGTTGGCGAACATGCGATCGCCGGCCCCTGGCGCTCTGGCATTTCGGATACAGTCAATAACCCGCGCCGGGAGATTGATCCGGTAATCCCGGATCACGCGCAGCGCCTCCTCCGCGTCGCTGCTGTCGGGCACCGTTGGCCCCGACGCAACGAAGGCCGGATTGTCTCCCGGAACATCGGAAACGACGAGGCTGACGACCTTTGCCGGGTGAGCAAGAGCGGCGAGCCGCCCGCCCTTGATGCGGGAGAAATGCTTCCGCACGACATTCATGCCGGAGATCGGAGCACCCGACGCCAGGAGCGCTTCGTTCAGGGCGCTTTCGTCGGCGAGGGTGAAGCCGGTCGGAGGGGCCGGCAGAAGGGCAGAACCGCCACCGGATATCAGGGCGATAACCAAATCGTCGGAGGTCAACCCATGCAGATGGTTCATGAGCGCCTCGGCGGCGATGAGGCCCGCTCTATCTGGGACGGGATGAGCCGCCTGTAGAATCTTGGTCGATCGGCAGTCCGCGACCGGCCCGTGCCTGGCAACAACCAGACCGTCGAATGGGTGAGACCAGGCGCGCTCGAACGCCGCCGCCATTTGGCTTGCTGCCTTTCCCGCTCCGACAACAATCGTCCTGCCTTTCGGCGGATCTGGCAGATGGCGAACCAATGCCTCGTACGGGTCGGCGGCCTTGACCGCCTCGTGAAACAGGGTTTGCAGGAAAGCGCGTGGATCGGAAGTCAAATCCTACTCCATTTTCAAAGTTCGCAGCCCCGAACACTCGGTCTAGCTGACGATTGCTCTCGCCCTCGGTCGCGTTTCGTTGCGCTCGTGAGCAAAGATCGCTGCGGGCAACAGTGGCAGCCCCCGGATAAGGTCGGAGCCTCGTTCGCCAACCATGATTGTCGGTGCGTTGGTGTTGCACGATGGAACTCGCGGCATGACCGACGAATCGCACACGCGAAGCCCATCGAGACCATGGACCTTGAGATCGAGACCGACAACAGCTTCCGGCCCCGTCCCCATCTTGCACGTGCCAACTGGATGGTGATCCGTCTTCGCGTTCGCGCAGCCGTAGTCGAAGAGCTGCTCGTCGGTCATGACCCTCGGGCCCGGCAGTCGCTCAGCCAGAACGTAGGGCTTGAGCGCGGCCTGCTGCATGATCTCCCGCGCAATCTTCAATCCTTCCAGTGACATGGCCTTGTCGTGCGGGTCGGACCAATAGTTCGGATCGATCAGAGGTGCCGCACCCGGATCAGCCGAGGAAAGCCGCACGGTTCCACGCGAACGCGGATGCAGGTAGGCCGAATTCAGGGTCACACCAGCGTTCGTCAAGCGCTCGACCCCAGCCTCAATGCCGGATCCCAGGCCGAGATGGAACTGAATATCCGGCGACCGCGCGTCCGGATCGGCATACCAGAAGCCCCCGGTCTCGAAGAGAGAAGAGGCAACCGGACCCGTTCGGAACAGGACATACTGGACACCCGCCCAGATCGTTCTGTGAAGCTTCGCGACGCCATCGTAGGTGTGGTCACCGGTGCACTCGGAAATGACGAAGAGATCGAGGTGGTCCTGCAGGTTGCCACCGACACCAGGGAGGTCGTGGTGTACCTTCACCCCTACCGATCGAAGATGGTCCGCTGGGCCGATCCCCGATTGAAGGAGCAACTTGGGCGACCCGATCGCACCCGACGACACAAGTACCTCGCGTTCGGCGCGGACGATTTCGGGGCCCCGCTCCGTCGCGATCTCGACGCCGACGGCGCGATGCCCCTCTAGGACGATGCGCGCAACCCTGGCGCCAGTCCGGACCACCAGGTTCTTTCGCGCCTTTATCGGGGAAAGATAGGCCAATGATGCCGAGGACCGACGGCGGTCGCGCTGCGTCAGCTGATAGAAACCGACGCCCGCCTGCTGCCGGCCATTGAAGTCATGATTATACGGGATGCCTAGTTCCTGCCCGGCCCGGATATAGGCGTCGCAGATCGGCAACGGAGAGGCAGGCATCGAGACACCGAGGGGACCGCCATAGGAGTGATAGTCATCGGCAAAGCGCTGATTGTCCTCGGCGCGCTTGAAGTACGGCAGTATGGAGCGATAATCCCATCCCTCGCATCCGTCCTCGCTTGCCCAGAGGTCGTAGTCTGCGGCGTTACCCCGGGTATAGAGCTGTGCATTGATCGATGAGCCGCCGCCGATCACCTTCGCCTGCGTATAACGCAGCACCCTGCCCTTCATGTGCTTTTGCGGAACGGTCTCCCAGCCCCAGCTCGCGACGCCCTTCGTCATTTTCGCGAAGCCCGCGGGCATGTGGAACAAGGGATTCCAATCGCCGCCGCCCGCTTCAAGCAGCAACACATTGACGCTGGGGTCTTCGCTGAGCCGGTTGGCCAGCACGCATCCCGCGGGACCGGCGCCGGTAATAATGTAGTCGAAACGCATATTTCTATCCCGTTACAAGCGAGGAATGGACAGGCCGCCATCGGCGTCGATGACGGTGCCGGTGGCAAAACCGAAGTCGCCGGACGCCAATGCCGCACAGATTTTCCCGAGGTCATCAGCCTCGCCCCATCGTTTCATCGGCACGAGGCCACTTTCGATGAGAGCGTCATATTTCGATGTCACGCCGGCAGTCATGTCGGTCCGGATAATCCCGGGGCGCACCTCGAAGACGGCAATCCCCGAATCCGCGAGCCGCAATGCGAGCCCCTGCGAGAAAGCGGCAAGACCAGCCTTGCTGATGCAGTAATCCAGTCGTTCCGGCGAACTCGCCTCGGCTGAGACCGAGGTGATGTTGATGATCGATCTCGGATGGGGAGCCGCTCCTGTCACGAGCATTGCCTTGACGACGGCCTGCGTGAAAAACACCGTGCCCTTGAGGTTCGTCGCCATGATCGTATCGAAGTTTTCCGGAAGCAGACTTAGGAAATCACCACGGACGACCGCTGCCATGCCGGCATTGTTGACGAGGCAATCGACGCGGCCGAAGTTCGAAAGCACCGCGCGCACGGTCTCGTCATGCCTAGAAACATCCGAAACATCCGCCTGTAGATAAATCGCATCCACTCCGAAACCGCGAAGCTCGTTGATGACGTCCTGGCTCTCCTCTGCTGCTCCGACGCCCGTAATCACGATGTTGTAGCCGCCTTTAGCCAGTGCGGTCGCAATCCCGAGACCGATGCCGCGGCGTCCGCCGGTGACTATGGCGACTGGCCTTTCAACACCTTCCGTCATGCTTGCAGGTCCTTCGAAGCGATATGGTCGGCAACCCGCAATGCCTGACTGGCGACCGTGAGAGCCGGGTTAACCGCGGCCGAGGTCGGCAGGAAGCTGGCATCCACCACAAAGAGGTTCCGGTGGTCGTAGGAACGGCAATAGGGATCCAGCGGCGCGCTGGCGGGGTCGTTGCCGATCCTGACGGTGCCGCACTGGTGAGACGGCGTGCGTTTATCGAACGGCTTTGAAAGAACGATCGGGAATCCGATCGACTTGAGGACCGCCTTCAGCTTCTCGACCAGTTCGAGGTGTGCATCCCAATTCGTCCGTTGCCATTGCAGGACGATACGCTCCCCATCCACCCGTACGCGGCTTTCCGGGTGAGGTATATCCTCACTCATCGCATAGAAATCGATCGCATGACCGGTGATGTTCTGGAGCAGCCATTCCGGTGCCCAGGGCAGCGAGCCCTTCAAGACCTTCGCCGAGATTCTGCCGAGCAACTGAACGTTCCCGAGCGGCGGACCACCGTTGCCGTCCGACAGGTAGAAATCGTTGAACCCGAACGTCTTTTGATAGACAGCCGTGTTCCGATAGGTCGGCGACACGGCGATCACCGCCGACGAATTGTGGTTCATAAAGTTCCGCCCGACCTGATCGGAGGAATTCGCAAGCCCGTTCGGGTGACGCGCGTCAGCCGAACGCAGCAACAAGACAGCAGATTGGACAGCGCCGGCCGACAGAATGACCAGCTTCGGAGCGACAGCCAGGTCCTCACCATTCTTGCGGTAGCCGACGCGGGCGATCCGGCCGTTTCCGTCAGCCTCGAGCTTCGTCACCTTCGCGTTTGTCTCGAGGCGGACATTCTGATATTCCAGGGCCTTCAGCAACGCAGCGGTCTCCGCGTCCATTTTCCCATCGCGGGAATTGGGGTGCGCGTCCCAAGGTGTCCTGGCCTTGGACAGCCAAGCGTCGACGTTTACCCCCAACGGCAGCGAAAACGGGTGCAGGCCTTTCGCCTTAAGCCGCGCTCTGACATCGGCAATCGGCGGCTCGTCGGGAACCGGCAGATAGTCGTAGTTGTCCGAGTGTACGGGCTCCGTCGGGTCGTCTCCGAGGTTTCCCCGAACCTCGTACATCCGTTCTGCGCGGCTATACCACGGCTCTAAAACTTCATAAGGAAACGGCCATGCAGGCGAGACCCCTTCCCTGTGGCGGATCTCCTCGAAATCCTCACTGCGATAGCGCGAAAGCACTGCGCCGTAGAATTTCGAATTGCCGCCGACATTGTAGTAGTTGCCGGGATTGAACGCGGTACCGTCCGCCTCGTACCACATCTCCTTCGGGCGAAAATGCCCACGCTGAAAGATGGCCCGTTGGTCGCGGTTCTCCGGGCGATCGGCGATGAAGTCGCCAGCCTCGAGGATCAGGATCTCGGCCCCGGTCGATGCCAACCCCGCGGCAACGGTGGACCCACCCACGCCCGACCCTATGATGACGATATCAGGAGTGCTGCTCATTTCCGAAAATCCGGCTTTCGACTAAGCGATACGCGTCTGGCTTTGGGGATCGAAGAAGACCGCCTTGTCGAGATTAAACGCCAGGCGAGCGCTCTGCCCCGGCTGAATTCGGGCGTCCGCGCGCAGACGCGCCACGACTTCCTTCCCGCCAAGCTTCGTCACTGCAAACGTATCGGATCCCGCCGGCTCCACGACTTCGATCAGGCAATCGCTTTCGGCTAGCGCCCTAGCGTTACGGTCCGCGCCATCCGGGTCGGTCAGCGCCTCCGGTCGGATGCCGAAGACGATCTCCCGTCCCGCATGCGCCTCAAGCGCACCATTGCCTGCTGTGACCGGGAGCCGGACCGGCTCCCCGTGCGGACGGGCCAACGATACGGTCAGCCCCGCAGCACCCTTCTCGATCGTACCCGCGAGAAGATTCATGGCCGGCGACCCCATGAAATCAGCGACGAACATGTTGGCGGGGTTGTTGTAGATTTCCGCAGGCGTTCCGAATTGCTGCACCTCGCCATCGCGCATGACGGCGATCTTGGTTGCGAGCGTCATTGCCTCGATCTGATCATGGGTCACATAGACGATCGTCGTACCGGTCGCCTGGTGCAGCCGCTTGATTTCGATGCGCATGTCGACGCGCAGCTTGGCGTCCAGATTTGAGAGCGGCTCGTCAAACAGGAAGAGCTTGGGATCGCGTACCAAGGCGCGGCCCATAGCAACGCGTTGCCTCTGGCCGCCCGAAAGCTGGCTCGGCTTGCGATTGAGCAGATGGCCAATCTGAAGCACCTTGGCGACCTTGTCGATCGCCTTGTTGCGCTCCTCAGCCGGTACGCCGCGCATCTCCATACCGAACGATATGTTCCCGGCGACCGTCATGTTCGGATAGAGGGCGTAGCTCTGGAACACCATCGCGATATCGCGCTTCGATGGATGCAGGTCGGCGATGCTTCGACCATCGACGCGAATGTCACCCTCAGTGATCGATTCCAGCCCGGCAATGGTGTTGAGCAACGTCGACTTGCCGCAGCCGGACGGACCGACCAGCACAAGGAAGCCGCCCTTCTCCAGTTCAAGGTTGATGCCCTTCAGGATCTCCAACGAGCCAAAACGCTTCTTGAGACCAGAAATTTCGAGGAAAGCCATTGGATTATCCTTTGACAGCGCCCGCCATCAGGCCACGCACAAAGTAGCGGCCGGCGAGAATGTAGACGAGGAGTGTCGGCAGGGCTGCGATCATCGCCGCGGCCATGTTGACGTTATATTCAACGACACCCGTGGAGGTATTCACGACGTTGTTCAGCGCCACGGTCATCGGCATGGAATCGCCCGTTCCCGCATAGGCCGAGGCAAACAGGAAGTCGTTCCAGATATTGGTGAACTGGTAGATGACCGTGACCACGATGATCGGCAACGAATTGGGCAGCATGATGCGTCGGAATATCTGGAAGAAGCTTGCACCGTCCACCTGGGCCGCCTTCACCAACTCTGTCGGGAAAGCCTCGTAGTAGTTGCGGAAGAACAGCGTCGTGAAGCCAAGTCCGTAGATGACGTGAACGGTGACCAGATTGACCGTCGAATTACCGAAGCCCAGCGACACGCCAATCTGATTGCGCAGCGTCGCCCCGAAGCGTCCGAGGCTGCCGAGGATGGTCGCCATGGGCAGGAGAACCGACTGGAACGGAATAAAGCAGGCAAACAGCATCAAGCCGAAGACCAGCGTATGGCCCGGGAAGCGCCACTTGGTCAGGATATAACCATTGAGCGCACCCATGATCGTTGAGATCGCCACGGCCGGAACGACCATCTTGATCGAGTTCCAGAAGTACCCCTTGATGCCGGCGCAGGTCAGGCCGACGCAGGCCTCGCCCCAGGCCTTGAACCAGGGATCGATGGTGGGTGCTTTCGGCAGCGAAAGCATGTTGCCGTTCTGGATCTCATCCATGGTCTTGAACGAGGTAACCAGCATGACGAACAGTGGCATCAGGTAGATGATCGCGAATATGACCAGCAGGCCGTAGATGAAGATTCGGCTGAACATTCTGCGGCGGGACGCGCTGGCTGCGTCGGACATGGTCGAGGTGACAGCGCTCATCGCGATTTCTCCCGCAGCTCGGAATAGAGATAGGGAACGATGATCGCCGAGATCGTCATCAGCATGATCACGGCGCTTGCCGAACCGACCGCCATCTCGTTCCGCTTGAACGTGTATTCGTACATGAAGTTGGAAGGCAGCCAGGCCGAGCCGCCAGGGCCACCGGATGTCAACGCCACGACGAGGTCGTAAGACTTGATCGCCATGTGGGCGAGCACGATGAAAGCCGACAGGAAGATCGGTCGCAGTAGCGGAATAATGATGCGCCGATAGAGCTGCACCGTGGTTGCGCCGTCGATCTGCGCCGCCTTCATGATCTCGCTATCGATGCCGCGAAGGCCGGCAAGAAACATCGCCATTACGAAGCCGGACGCCTGCCAGACGCCGGCGATCACGACGGTGTAGATCACGAAATCCTTGTTCTTGATCCAGTCGAAGTGAAAGCTCGTCCAGCCGAATTGATGCAGCGTCTGCTCAAGGCCAAGGCCCGGATCGAGGAACCATTTCCAGGCAACGCCGGTAACGATGAAGGAAAGCGCCATCGGGTACAGAAAGATCGGTCGCAGTATGCCCTCGCCGCGGATCTTCTGATCCAGCAAGATCGCCAGAAACAGTCCGAGCGCCAGGCAGATGCCGACATAGAGCACGCCGAAAATGCCCATATTGGTGATCGAAGTGTACCAACTGGAGGGCGGATCGCTTTCAAACGTCCAGCGCCAAAGCCGTTGATAGGCGCGCGGCCCCGTCAGGGCGTAGGACGGAAAGGTCTTGGAATTGGTGAAGGACAGATAGACTGTCCAGATGATGAAGCCGTAGACGAAAACAAGCGTGATGGCGAAACTCGGCGCGAGCACGATCTTCGGCAGCGCGTCCTGCAGCCGCGCGCGGATTGAAATTGGCGTTCCCCGGTGCGGCGCGAGAACGGTTTTATCTGTAGCGATGGTGCTCATGGGGTCATCTCCTCCAACGAGATCGTCCGTTGCCGAATCTTCCCCGCCACGAAGGGCGGGGAAGACCGTGGGAGGCCTTGATTACTTGGCGTCCTCGATAGCCTTGACGAGTTCTTCGACGGCCTGATCGGAGGTCTTGATCTGGCCATGTACGAACTTGGAGATGACGTCCTTGTAGGCATTCGCGACTGCCGGAGGAGCGCCATAGCCCTGCGCCAGCGAACCGAACAGCGTGCCGCCTTCGTTGGCCTTCTTCAGGTCGGCGATACCCTTCTTGCCGCAAGCGTCGAAGTCGGTATCCGGAACGTCAGTACGAGCAGGAACCGAGCCCTTGACGACGTTGAACGCAGACTGGAAGCTCTTGGACAGCGTTGCCTTGGCAAGCGCGACCTGCGCCGCCTTGCGATCATCAGGCACGTTGAACATGCCGAACATGTCGGAGTTATAGATCACGCTGCCGTCAGTGCCGGGGAAGCGGTAGCACAGGAAGTCCGTGTTCGGCGTCTTCTTGGCCGCAACGAATTCGCCCTTTGCCCAGTCGCCCATCACCTGAACGAGCGCATCGCCCTTGATGACCATGGCCGTTGCAAGGTTCCAGTCACGTCCGGAGAAGTTCGGGTCGACGTAGGTGACGATCTTCTGGAGATTGTCGAACGACTTCTTCATCGTGTCCGACTTCAGCGACTCCTCGTCGAGATCGTTCATGGCCTTCTTGTAGAACTCGGGGCCGCCTGTCGACAGCACGATCGAGTCAAACATGGTCGCTTCCTGCCAGTTTTGTCCACCGAGCGCCAACGGAACGACGCCGGCAGCCTTGGCCTTGTCGAGCAGCGCGATCAGGTCGTCGAAGGTCTTTGGCTCGGTGCCGCCGATCTTGTCCATGACGGCCTTGTTGATCCACAGCCAGTTGACCGAGTGAACGTTGACCGGGGCTGCAACCCACTTGCCGTCATAAACGGAGAACTTCTGCAGAGCCGCCGGAACCGCCTTGTCCCAGCCCTCGGCCTTCGCCGTCTCGGTGAGATCCCCCATGACGCCCGCCTGAGCATAGTCGAGAACGGTATAGCCGAGCATCTGCGAGGCCGTCGGATAGGTGCCTGCAGCGACCATGGCCTTGAGCGCGGTCATCGCCGCATCACCGCCACCGCCGGCGACCGGCACATCCTTCCAGGCAAATCCTTCCTTCGCCAGATCCTGCTTGAGGACGTTGAGGGCCGCAGCTTCGCCGCCCGACGTCCACCAATGCAGCATCTGCACTTCTTTCACGTCGGCGGCCTTGGCGGCGCCGAGGCCAGCCACCGTCATTGTCACCAAAGCAGTCGTCATCAAAAACTTGCGCATCGTTTTCCTCCCGGTTTGCAAGTTCACAAATGCGGAAAATCCGCGTTCAAAAGCCCGTGCACACTCCCCGCACAAAGGCTCTGGCTACCACGGCGCGAACGCCGCGTGGATTAATTTAAAACGTTATAAACTTAACCAAGTCAAGTGACCCGCTTTTCCTGTCCACGCTAGGGGCAACATTGATTTTGACCTGTTTTTGTTGATTTTTTAGACAAAGCTACAGAATCAATCGAGCTGAGTCCAAAATTTAAAACGTTTCCAGTCCAGCATTGCATCGGCTTCGCTGTCGCGTTAGTGTCCCGCCATCCGTCCCCTTTGGAGGAAAGCCGAGCGTGTCTCGCATCGCAATGCCGCCCACGACCAGATCGACCCGCAGGAGCGGCAAACCAACGCTGCGCACCATCGCGGACATGGCAGGCCTTGCCGTAACCACGGTCTCGCGGGCGCTGTCGGACGACCCGGTGATCAATCATGAAACCCGTAAGCGTGTCCGCGAGATCGCGATTGAGGTCGGCTATTCCCCCGATCGTGCCGCCCAGCGCCTGAAGACTGGCCGCACAAATGTCATCGCCATCCTGCTTGAGCCGCACGAGGAAATTCTCGGCTATGGTACCTCGATCATGTCCGGCATCGCCAAGGCGCTGCAAAGCACCGCCTACCATCTGATCGTCATGCCCAACCTGCCCCACACGACAAACATCGAGGCGGTCAACTACATCATGCGCAACCACATGGCCGACGGTTTGGTAATGTCGCGCACCGAGCCTTTCGACCCGCGCGTGCGGTTGCTGATGGAGCACGATTTTCCGTTCGTCACGCACGGCCGCACCGAACTCTCCACCCCGCATCCTTATGTCGACTACGACAATTTCACCTTCGCCTACGAGGCAACCAAGCGACTGATCGCCAAGGGACGCCGCAAGCCGGCCCTGATCAGCGGCCCGATGCAGTTCAGCTTCGGCAGCCATATCCTGCACGGCTTCATGACAGCCGTACGCGAAGCCGGCTGCGCCTATGAGGTGATCTCCGAAATAGACCTCGATCATCCGGCCGGCGCGATCCGCGACCGCATCGCCCGACGCCATGGCGAGCCCGATCCGCCGGACGCCTTCACGTGCGGCGGCGAAGTCTGCGCGCTCGCCACCATAACAGGCATGAGCGACTGGGGACTTACACTCGGCGTCGAGTACGACATCGTCGCCAAGCAGACCTCGCAGCTCCTCTCCGCCATTCAGCCCAAGGTCGAGACCATCTACGAAGACCTGACAGCCACCGGAGAGCAGATAGGCCGCATCCTCAAGAAACGGATCAGCGGCGAGACGGATATGGACCAGTTGCAGGTGCTGCTGACGCCACAGCCTCCCCTTTCCGTTGGCTGCAATTGACAGCTGCATTGAGAAACCGCGAGTGCCGGAAATGACGTCCAAGCGTGGCGGCGTATCTTTGTGCATCGCAAAGTCCCGGGACACAGCCGCGAGGAAGCGAGGAGCGCGCGACTTCCAACGCGCGAACGTCGCGCAACCTGCGAATGCCGACCCAGCCATATTACCCCTCCTTTCTCTCACTTGAGTTCCTTCGGCAACCTTACCGCGGCATCCACCAGCCGGTGCGGCCGCCGATATGCATGTTGAGCGTCTTGGTCTCGGTGTAATCCTCCACTGCGTGACGACCGAGTTCACGCCCGAGGCCGGATTGCTTGTAACCACCGAACGGCAGTTCGGAGGCCCCGTCCATGAAGGTATTCATCCAGATCGTCCCGGCTCTCACCTTGCGCCCGACAGTCAGGCAGGTATCGAAGTCACAGCTCCAGACGCCTGCCGAAAGCCCGTAGTCGATCGCGTTTGCGATCTCGATCGCCTCCGCTCTGGTTTCGAACGTGAGCACGGAGAGGACAGGGCCGAAAACCTCTTCGCGGGCAACCGCCATACCGGGCGTCACGGCCTCTAGAATGGTCGGCGCCATGTATTGTCCCATGCCGAGGTCGAGCTTCTCGCCGCCATGTGCGACTTGCGCGCCGCTGCTGGTCGCGCCGGCCACGTAGCCTGCGATCTTCTCCAAATGCTGCGGCGTGATGATAGCACCAACTTGCGTGGTTGGATCGAGCGGGTCGCCGACCTTGACGTCCTTCGAGAGTTCAGCGATGCGCTTGACCACATCGGAAGCGATGCTCTTGTGCAGGATCAAGCGGGAACCGGCATTGCAGCATTCGCCGGCATTGAAATAGGCACCAAAGACTGCGGCGTCGATGAATGCATCGAGATCCGCATCGGGGAACACGATCTGCGGGTTTTTGCCGCCGAGTTCCAGCGAGACCTTCTTCAACGTCTGCGCGGCGTTCGTCATGGTTAGCTTGCCGACACCGGTGGAGCCGGTGAACGAAACCATATCGACCTCCGGATGGGAGGCGAGCACTGCTCCGACCTCGGGTCCCGTACCGGTCACAATGTTGACGACACCGTCCGGAACGCCAGCTTCTTGCAGGATTTCGCCAAGCACGAGCGTCGATCCCGAAGTGAGCTCCGACGGCTTGACGACCGTGGTGCATCCGGCAGCAAGGGCAAACGGAAGCTTTTGGCCGACGATCAGGAACGGAAAGTTCCATGGGGTAATGATCGAGACCACGCCGATCGCTTCGCGCAGCACGACGCCGAGCGTACCGTCTCCAAGCGTGTTGTAGCTTTCTCCGTGCAGATCTCGAGCGAGTGCCGCTGCATATCGCCAAATATCAACCGAGCCGGCTATTTCGCCACGCACCTGCGAGATCGGCTTGCCCGCCTCGATCGCATCCAGAAAGGCCAGTTCTTCCGCACGAGCCGCGATCAAGTCAGCAGCCTTGAGCAAGATGGCGGAGCGCTCCGAAGCAGTCATCCGCGGCCACGGACCGTGATCGAAAGCCTTGCGGGCGGCAAGGATCGCCCGTTCGGCATCCGCCTTGCTGCCGGTCGGGAAGCGGCTCACAACGACACCATGGCTTGGAGCAACGCGCTCGATCGGCTGGGCAGATCCAGCTTCCCACTTGCCGTCGAGCAGCATCTTGAAGTCGCGGGCCTTGTGGTCGCTAAGCGCTCTTGGATTGACCAGAACCGTCATTACCATTCTCCCTTGAATTTAGCCGGGCGCTTCTCGCTGAAAGACGCGACGCCCTCTTTGAGATCGGCGGTTTTCGCGACCAGGATCGACCCCAGGGCCTCGACGGCAGCGCCGTTGTCCTCGCCATTTGCCGACGCGATCATCAGCTTCACGATCTCCAGCGCCGCAGGTCCTCTCGACGCGACCCGTCGCGCATATTCCTTAGCGGTATCAACCACGTTTCCGCTTGATGTGACCGCGTCAACGATGCCGAGGACACGCGCCTCCTCGGCAGTGAAAATCTCACCGCCCAGTGCCATGCGACGTACCACCTGCGCTCCGAAACGCTTCACAAGACGTTGCGTGCCGGACCAGCCTGGCACCATGCCCAGTCCCGTTTCCGGAAGTCCGATCTTGATGTGCTCTTCGGCGATGCGAATGTCCGCGACACCTGCAAGCTCCAACCCGCCACCGAGAGCGTGGCCATTCAGGGCGGCAATCAGCGGCACCCTCAGCGTCGCGAGCCTTTCGAAAACGCGGTGCCCATAGCGGACCCAAGCATGGCCGAACTCCTCCGGCCGCATTCCGCCCCACGCCTTGATATCGCCGCCTGCCGAGAAACCCTTGCCCTCGCCCGTCAGGATCGCGGCGCGCACATCGGCGTTCGCCTCGACTTCGTCGGCCGCACGCGCCAATGCCTTCAGCATGTCCAGGTCAAGCGCATTCAGCTTCTCGGGCCGCGAGACCGTCATGATCGCGACGTGATCCTCGACCTGGATTCTGACCGTGCCGCTAGCCATTGAAGACACCCTCCAGGATGCGGGCGCCCTTCTTCGGTAGAGAAATACCAATGTTCGCTTCGCCGAAGAGCATTGCATCCATGGTCTTGAGGTCCTTTGCCACGATGAGCGGGAACTCGGACTGATCGAAGATATGTGTCTGCAGGTCGATGCCAGGCGCGATTTCCGTAAGAACAACACCTTCCGGCGCCAGCTTCATCACACACCGCTCGGTGACATATGTGATGTCCTGCCCCTGCTCGATCGCCCGCTTGCCGGAGAAGGTGACATGCTCGACCTCGTTGACGAGCTTCTTCAGCTTGCCTTCCTTCTCGATGACCAGCTTGCCGTCAGCGATCGCAAGCTTCGCACCCGCATTGAACATGCCGGAGAACACGATCTTCTTCGCCCGCGCGGTGATATCGACAAAGCCGCCTGCCCCGGCAGTAACGTGAGGTCGGAAGGAAAGCTTCGAAACGTTGACCGAGCCATCCTTGCCGATCTCGAGGAACGAGAGGAGCGAAGCATCGAAGCCGGCGCCCTGGAAATAGGTGAACTGGTATGGCGACGGCATATAGGCATCCGCATTGGAAGCGCAGCCGAATGCGAAATCCAGCAATGGAACGCCACCGACAGCGCCCTGTTCGATCACCCAGGTGACCGAGCCGTGCAGCCCCTCCTCAAGCAGGATGCGCGGCACGTTGGCGGAAATACCGAATCCGAGGTTGACGCAGCTACCGGCCTCAAGCTCCTGGGCCACGCGGCGGGCGATGACCTTCTGGATATTGAATTCCGGAACACGGAACGTGTCGAGCGGCCGGAAAATTTCACCCGATATGGCGGGATCATAGAGCGTCTGCGTGGTCTGCTTCTGGTCTGGATCGACGATGACATAGTCGACCAACATACCAGGTATACGCACGTCGTGCGGTTTCAGCGAACCTTCCTTGGTGATGCGCTTGACCTGGGCGATGACGATGCCGCCATTGTTGCGGGCAGCAAGAGCCTGATCCAGACCGCCGAGATAGGCACCCTCGTGTTCGTATGTCAGGTTGCCGCGCTCGTCGGCCGTGGTTGCACGAATGATAGCGACCTGCGGCACGATCGACGGGAAGAACAGCCAATCCTCTCCTTCGAACACGACGCGCTTGACCACCGGCTCCTGGGCCCCAAGGTCGTTCATCGCGCAGCCCTGCCTTCTCGGATCGACGAAGGTGTCGATACCGACCTTCGTCAGGACGCCAGGGCGCTTGGCAGCAGCTTCCCGATGAATATCGAACATGATGCCCGACGGGATGTTGTAGGCCGGAATCTCGTTGTTGGTGATCATCTGCCAGATCAGCGGCGGCTCCGCGCTGGATGGACCCGATGGATAGGAACCACCGAGGATCTTCGTCAGCAGTCCCTTCTTGGCGATGTAGTCGACACCCTTGATGCCGCTCATGTCGCCGGCTGCGATCGGATGCAGCGTCGTGATATCCCGGGGATGGCCGGTGCTGTCGAAACGCTCGCCAATCGCCTTCAACATCAGGTCGGGGCATCCGAGGCCGCTCGATGACGACACGGATACGACGGCACCGTCGGGGATCAGTGCGGCAGCTTCCGCCGGGGTGATGTGCTTGCTCATTGAATTACTCAAAGTCCTGTTTCGATTTTCACGGCGGAACCACTTTTGGCCGCCTCGACAACAGCAAGGCCGGTCGCAAGCGACCAGATGCCATCCTCCGCCGTCGCCGAAGGACGGCCGTTGCCGGCCACGGCAGCGTGGAACGCTTTCAGTGCAGTTTCATAGAGATTGCTCGCATTGGTCGGCAGTTGCTGTTCGCCTTCGGCGTTCCTCAGCGTCACCGTTCCATCCGGGCGCTGGGTCATGACGTTGCGGCCGATCAGCGAGCCTTCGGTGCCATGCACCTCAAAGCCGGTTTCGGCATACTTGGTGGTGAAGGCATCATGAAACTGCGCGAGGACACCGTCCTCGAAACGCATCACGCCCATGACGCCATCTTCGACGCCCGGCTTGCCCATCCCGGCCGCCTGCGAGAACGCTACCACTTCGACCGGATCACGCCCGAGAACGAACCGCAGCGTGTCGGTGTCGTGAACGGTGATATCAAGAATGACGCCGGCACCAGCTTCCGGCTTATCCAGTCGCCAGCCTTGCAAGTGGGCCGGCAGATAGACGGCATGAAAGACCCGCGCGGCAAGCGGCTTGCCGATTTTGCCGGCCGCGATCGCGTCTCTCATGGCAATGTGGGTGGAGGCGTTGCGGAGATGGTGGTTCGTGGCGAGCACAACCCCAGCGTCCTTTGCCGCCTTCGCCATGTCGTGCGCATCTTGCAGCGACATCGCCAACGGCTTCTCGCAAAGAACATGCTTGCCGGCACTCGCCGCAGCGATCGCCTGATCGCGGTGAAGTTCGTTGGTTGTCGAGATGTAAACCGCCTCGACATCAGGATCATTCACGAGGGCATCGACGTCAGTGACGTGCCTTGGTATCCCGTTCTCCGTCGCATAGGACCGGCCGCGCTCGGCGCTGGAGCTCATGACGGAGACTATATCGCCATCGGTTGCGCGGATAGCCCCGATCACCCACTCGCGCGCAATGGTGCTCGCGCCAATCAGCCCCCAACGAACCGTCATGCCATCTTCCTTCCTGCATTCTTCTGCGCGGCTCCACAGCTCTCGCGAACGACAAGCCGAACAGCGGTCGTCACGCTTTCGGGCTCCGCCTTGCCTGCATTGATCTGTTTGAGCAGAAGCTGGGCTGCCCGCCGGCCCATGCTTTGCGGATCAACGGAAATGGTCGTAAGCGCCGGGACTGCCGTCTGCGCCTCGATCACGTCGTCGAAACCGACGACAGCAAAATCACGACCAGGCTCCAGACGACGCGCGCGCAGGCCGTCACACACACCGAAGGCGACCGCATCATTGAAGCAGACCGCTGCTGTTGGCCGATCGCCAATCGCTATCGCTCGCCCGATCGCATCGACGCCGCCCGCCCTCGACGGCGCTGACGAGACAACGAGTTCCTCATGAAAGCCGAGGCCGGCCGCGTTCATGCCGTCGGCATAGCCCGCAAGACGCTCCTCGAAGACCGCCGTATCAGGAAATCCACCGAGAAACGCAATTCGGGTGTGACCCAAAGATGCCAGGTGCTCGACCGCCGCGGACGTCCCGCCCTGATTGTCGGAAACAATCGACGAGACTTTCGCACCAGGCAGGCTGCGAACAACGACGACGACCGGAATACCTGCGGCAACGAGCGGCTTGAAATCCGCCGCCTCGGTCGCGCGTGCCGGAGAGACGATGAGACCCGAGATTCCGTGTTCTCTCATGGAGGCAACAACTTCCCGCTGCCGGTCGATGCTCTCGCTCGTATTCGAGAGGAACTGCACGAACCCAGCTGACTGCACAACCATGTCGACGCCAACCGCAAGTTCGGCAAAGAAGCTGTTGGTCAGGTCATTGACGACGACACCGATGATCTTCGATTTCGCGCTCGTTTGGCGCAGGTTCGCGGCCCCGCGGTTATAGACATAACCAAGCTCGCGCATCGCGGCATTGACCTTGGCTCGTGTCCCCTCGTTCACGAGCGGCGACCCTTGCAACACCAGTGACACCGTCGACTTCGAGACGCCGGCAGCCTTGGCGATGTCAATGACGGTCACCCGCCCCTTGGTCATGAATTCCTCCCGGCGTTCGCGCCAACTTGAATGCCACATAATTGGAACGTTCCAAATATGTCAAGAGCGATTTCCGATGAGCCGCAACGCTCAAACTCGAGGGCGAATACCATCTATCTTACTGTATGCGCTGTATTTATCCTCTATAAAGAAATCAGGATATCCTCGCTCTTAGTGGAAAAATATGGATCAAAAGAATCTAATTGAAATTTGGAACGATCCAAATTATTGCGTTGTCACCTGTCGAGGAGGATCGCAATGAGCCTGTTTTTAAATCTGCCGAACACCGACGACCGCCCCAGCGAGTACCGTCTTGTCGGGACGCCGATCGAGCGCCCGTCCACACCGCCGAAGTTCAACCGGATTGCGTACGCGGCCGCCCATGTCGTATCCGATCCTCGAAGGGAGCTCGACCCCTGGGGCCGCCCCGCGATCGACTGGGACACAACGATCGCCTTCCGCCGACACCTGTGGAGCCTCGGCTTCAAGATCGCCGAAGCAATGGATACCTCTCAGCGCGGCATGGGCCTTGATTGGGCTGGCGCGCAGGAATTGATCCGGCGCTCGTTGGAGGAAGCTCGCACCATTCAGGGGGCGGATCTTGCATGTGGTGCCGGCACTGATCATCTGGCGGCATCCGATGCGCGATCGATCCACGACGTCATCAAGGCATACGAGATACAGATCGAGTTCGTGGAAAAGAACGGCGGCCGGGCCATCATGATGGCCAGCCGCGCCCTTGCCCGGGTGGCCTCCTCAGCGGACGACTACGTCAAGGTCTATGGCCGAATTCTCTCCCAGGCCAAGGACAAGGTCGTCTTACACTGGCTCGGAGACATGTTCGATCCGAACTTGGCCGGCTACTGGGGCAGCGCGCAGTTTGAACCGGCGCTCGAGTGTGTTCTCAGAATCATCAATGAGAACAGGGAGAAGGTCGAGGGGATCAAGATTTCGCTGCTCGACAACGCCAAGGAAGTGCTGTTGCGCGACCGGCTTCCGGAAGGCGTTCTGTGCTTCACCGGAGACGACTTCAACTATGCGGAGCTGATCGAAGGCGATGGCCGCCGCTATAGCCACGCCCTCCTCGGCATTTTCGATGCCGTTGCCCCTTCAGCGTCGAAAGCGTTGGCGTCGCTTGCCGCGGGTGATGCCGCCACCTTCCGCTCCGTGATAGAGCCCACCGTTCCGCTCTCCCGCAAGATCTTCGAGGCGCCGACGCAATACTACAAGGCCGGCGTCGTGTTCCTGGCCTGGCTGAACGGTCACCAGAGCCATTTCAGCCTTCCTGCTGGCCTGCAATCGGCGCGTGGCATCAATCACTATGCCGACATTTTCCGCCTTGCCGACAAGGCAAACGTCCTCGACAAACCAGAGCTTGCCGTCGCACGCATGCGGCATTTCATGGGCGTGTTCGGCATCGAGTGAACTGCCGAGAAGTGGCTTGCGCGTGGGCGTGGACAAGGGGAGCCAGGGACAGTTTCTGCGCTTAAGGCGCAGGTCGGCTCGGGTCGGGATTGTACTGTTCCCAGGCACGAACTTTCCGCAACCCCTGGCTCATCTGGGCTCTTGTTCGGCTATCTTACTAATAGCTGCAGGGGCGGTCGTTGTTGAATCCGAGTGCACAGGCTGAGTTTAGCGAGGAGTTTTGGTTCGGCTGGCTGGTTGTCGAAGTGCAAGCCGATGCCATCGTCGCAAGACTCAGCAGCGCCCCGGCCACCAAAAAATTGCGAAGTCGGTTCATCTGTTTCTCCTTGGCAGGACCAAACATCATGATGTTGCTCCGAGAAAATTCGGAGGAATCTCGTCCTCCTCGGTCAACAGGAATCTGCCCCGCACTTGAGACAAATGGAGTTGTCGGGCGAAATGAGAAACTGAGGGGGGGGTCAATTCTTCGCTTCGCTTGACAGGAGTTCGGCTCGACGCTTTCTACCCAAGCGGCTTATTGAATTTCAGACCTCCGGTCGAAGTCGACAACAGTCCCTTGTCGCGATGCCTCCTCTTGAGCCGCTTGGATGGCCTGCTGGATATAGTACACGACGAGGTCGTAGTCCGGGCTCTCCCGCGAGGCGATTTCCCACGCGAGGTTTAGAGTAAAGACTAGTTGTTGGACAATCGCTTCAGTCACGACTGCGTACCCCCGAGGCACGAAAATCCTAGGAGCCGTCCAAGTTCACAGCAACCTCAACAGTCCGACCTGCCGCGCGAGAATCTCACCAACGGTGTAGTGGGATTTGCCATAGCGCTCACCAAGACCCCCAACGACTTCGAGAGGCGGCTCCTGCCCCTTGGGATGCGCTGATTCCCGAGGGATGGATTGTTACGCTGCCGTACCGCAAAGGCATCGGCCAACTGCAATATCCGGAGGAAATCGCCGGCTACATCGCCCGGGAAATTTGAAAAGATTTGGCGACCCCTGCAGGAATCGAACCTGCGACAACCTGCTTAGAAGGCAGGTGCTCTATCCAGCTGAGCTAAGGGGCCGAGTGACCTAGGCCTCAGGCCTTGGTCAAATCAGCGTGCATGAAAGCGGATCAATGCGTCCAAGGCTGTGTCCGCGTATAGCGGAAATTATCAGGGTAAGCCACAGTCTGGCGCTGCGGATCCTTCGGAGCGATAACCCGATAGTCGATGCCGTTGCGCTTCGCATAAGCTTCAGCGAGTTCCTGCGTTTCGAATGTCAGCTTCAACTGCTGGCGCATATCCGAGGAAGACGTGTAACCCATGATCGGATCGATGGTACGCGGCGTCTCCTGATCGAACTCGAGCACCCAGGTATTTGTCTTTGCCTTACCGGACTGCATCGCGGTCTTGGCTGGACGGTAGATCTTGGCAGACATTGCTGCAACGCCTCCGAATTAGCGGGCTTTCGCACTCGAAACTTCACTCTGCCCCAATCCGAGGCTTCTCTTCATACAAACCGTCGCACAAAGAGATGAATTTTGCTTACCGACGAATCCCTTCCTTTTCAAGAAAAAAGCCAAGGCGGCCGACGCCGGAATTTCCAACCATTTCCGATAGCCTTCCTATCCAGCCGCCGCGTCACGGCATGCTGCAAAGAGGTCGAGCTTTGCATCGTATAGACTAGTTGCCACATCCATCAGCCCGAGGACGCTGTGGAAGAAATTGTCGTGGGATGTCGGTTCCGCCGCCCGGCGCGCGAGGCAGTCCGTGTCGATCTTCGCGGCCGCGCTGAAGTCCGGCGCAAGCCATGCGATGATCGGCACATGCGTTTGTTGCGGCGGCGCAAGAAGATCGGGCGCCCCGTGCAGATATAGACCATTCTCGCCCAGCGATTCGCCGTGGTCCGACACATAAAGCATAGCGGTCGATTCGGAATTTCCATGCCGTTTTAGGATGTCGATCACCCTCGCCAAGACATGGTCGGTGAATAGAACCGTGTTGTCATAGGCATTGATGATTTCCTCCCGCGTGCAGGCGCCGAATTCGGCAGTCCGGCAATCGGGGATGAAGCGGCGGAAATCGTCCGGATAGCGCTGATAGTAGCCGGGGCCATGACTGCCGTTCTGGTGAAGGACGAGGACGCTATCGCCCTTTACGCCGGAGAGCCATTCATCCAGCCTATCGAGCAGCGCCGTGTCCAGGCATTCACCGTCACGGCAAAAACGTGGATCGGCGGCATCTGGCAGGAAGCGGTAGGGAATTCGATTGGCAACGGTATAGCTGCCCGTATTGTTGTCCCACCACTCCACTTTCACTTTCGCATGACCCAGAATGTCGGTCAGATTGTCGGTCTCGAGTCCCTTGCGCAGCGTATATTGCCGTTTCGGATAGGCCGAGAACATGCAAGGGAGAGATACACCGGTCGTCGTACCGCAACTCGTCGAGTTGGCATAATAAACGACATCCCTCGCCTTCAGTTCCGGATTGGTCTCGCGGGAATATTCGCCGAGCGAGAAGTTTTGCGCACGCGCGCTCTCCCCAACCACGAGAACGATCACCCGCGGCTTATGATTCGGGTTGGATGAGCGCTGATGGGCATCCAAGCCCAGGGGGCGACGCGCGATGCTGCTGTCACGCTCCGACGCAAATAGGTAGCGGGCGGCGTTACCGATCGGAATGAAGGGGTTGAAGGACAGGATAATATCGCGATGCAGGCGTCCGACCGCTGCATAGGTCTGCGAAAAGCCGAGGCCCGCCGCCACAAACACGGCCAGGCACGGTAGAATGACCGCCATGTTCCAAGCAAATTTCTGCGGAAACGGTCGATGCACGACGCGAACCCAGAGAATAAACAGTGACGGCAGCATTCCGGTAAAAAACAAATGCAAGAGAAAGGCCGGCGTAATGAGGTGCGCGGCTGCCTCTTGCGTCATGATCGCCGCATTTCGGATCATCTCCTTGTCGATGACGATGCCGTATTGATCAGTAAACCAAGCGGCCATCACCGAGACCAGCACGAAAAAAATCAGAGCCGGCTTAATGAGATATTTCACCGAAAAAGCTGTCATCGCAGCAATCGTAACCGCAACAATGCCGATGACGAAGGCGATGAAGGCCACCGGATAGACTGCGAGATGCGTATAAGCCCGTATCCAGAAAGTCTCGTTGGCCACAGCGAGAATATAGACGGCGACGAGGACTGACAGCGTGACGCTGCCAAGGCACGGCCTTAGCCTCCGATGCTGCGGCGTCTCATCGAAATCATCCAATCCGCTCTCCGCAACCTAAATGGTGGCGGCATGATCCTGGCCGCTCGATCATTGGCGCTGATGTCAACCTTTCCTGACACCAACCTGAACGAAGAAAGCGCTTGCATCAAGCATTGGGGAATACGCGATTTAGATGTTGCGGCCACGATGCGAACCGTGTATTGCCCTCCCTCGTCGGCACGGAGTGTAGCGCAGTCTGGTAGCGCATCTGGTTTGGGACCAGAGGGTCGGGAGTTCGAATCTCTCCACTCCGACCACTTTCCCTTCAATTCACAGCGTCACCAACGATCGCGGACTGATCCTTCAGCGCGAATTGCTGCGCCGTTTCCCCCTTCGTTACAGCATCTGTTCTTGGCTCGCTCCAGAGGAGGCAATGGCACCAACACGCGAAAATTGCAAAGAAACCGATTGTTAAGGCTGCATAAGGTATCATTCACCATATTCATCTGCACTTTGTTAACGCTACGGGAACCTCATGATGTCGTCTTTGCGGATTTCGCTCACTCTCGTCGTGACCGCGCTTGCTCTGCCAGTCCGCGCTGCCGACCTTGCACCTGATCTCCCAGTGATGCCCGTTGCACCTGCCCCAGTTTTCAGCTGGACCGGACCCTATGCCGGTCTGCGCGGCGGCATAGGTTTCCTGAATAGCGATTTCAGCGTACCCGGCGCCAGTGCCTCCAATGATTTTAACGGCGGCCTCGTTGGCGGCTTCCTCGGCGCGAACTACCAGATGGACAGCATCGTGATCGGTATTGAGGGCGACCTTTCCTACACCTGGAACAAGAAGGATCTGACTGTCCTTGGCACGCCCACGGAAGTTGGGACAGACGTTTCCGGCTCTGTCGTCGGTCGCGTCGGCTACGCCGTTGATCGTGCCCTGATCTTCGCGACAGCGGGCTGGGCCGCGACACGTGCCACGGTCGATACGCCGGCTGGCGACGAAGACAAGACCTTCAACGGTTGGACGGTCGGCGCGGGCCTCGACTACGCCTTTACCGACAACCTCTTCGGTCGGGCGGAATATCGCTACAACGATTACGGCAGCGAAGATATCCAGGGAGCAAACGTCGATCTTGATGAACAAGTCGTCTCCGCGGGCATTGGCGTCAAGTTCTAGCCGCCGCTGACAGAGATCTCATGGCGGAGAACAGGCGCTCCGATGGGCGCCCTCCTACTTCTTCTTTGTGGTCGTCGCGCTCATCACCTTGTCGCCCGGCTTGATGCCGAGTTTGGCGGTCACGCCGGCATTGAGTTCGATCACGTACTTCACTTCCGTCATCGAATCGATGATGTCCCGGGAGTACGGCACCGCGTTCTGTTTGATGTTACGGATCGTGCCCGTCGAATCGATGAACAGCATATCGAGCGGCAGGATGGTGTTTTCCATCCACATCTGGACCCGCCGCGAAACACCGAAATCGAAAATCATGCCGGCGTCGTCGGCCATCTCCTTGCGATACATCAGCCCACGCTGGCGCTGCTCGTTGGTATCGGCGATCTCGACCACGAAATTCAGCCGTTTGCCGGAGGCTGTCTGAATGATCAGCGGCTCCTTGTCGAAGGTCATCGGCTGTTGGGAGAAAGCCGGAAAGGCGAGGATGAAAAAAAGCGCCGCAAGGGCGCTTCTGATCCAATGGACGGCCGACATACGCATCAGTGCGCGCGGCTCACCGGGCTCGGCACGTCCGGATGAATCTCGGCGGCCATCAGTCCCTTGTCGCCATCACCGTAACGGACGAGCACGACCTGACCCGGACGCAACTCCGTGAGACCAAACCGGCGCAACGTTTCCATATGGACGAAAATGTCTTCCGTTCCCTCGCCGCGCGTCAGGAAGCCGAAGCCCTTGGTGCGGTTGAACCACTTGACCAGCGCGCGTTCCAGCCCGCTCGTCGCCGTGACTTGCACGTGGGTGCGAACCGGCGGCAGCATCGAGGGATGTACCGCCGTCGACTGGTCCATGGACAGGATCTTGAATGCCTGATAGCCGCGTTCACGGCGCTGGATCAGCGCAACAATCCGCGTGCCTTCGAGAATTGTCTGGTAGCCGTCTCGGCGCAGACAGGTCACATGGAGAAGGACATCCTGCATGCCGTTGTCCGGGACGATGAAACCGAAGCCCTTGGCCACGTCGAACCACTTGACGACGCCGGTGATTTCAATGAGGTCGACCGCTTCCCCCGCGAGTTGATCGAGGTCGGTGAATTCCTTTGATGAAATTCTGTCAGCCATGTCGCCAGCCCCTCAATACGCGTCACACTGTTACGGTTAACTGATTCTTGAGATCAAGATTAACATGTTGGTAACGGATTAGCGCAAGTCCTACTTTTCGATTATTCCCAGTTGCCAATCATACTCCGCTGTCTTGCCCGAAACTGGTGGTCCGCCACATAAGAACCCGACGCCCCGCTTAGAGAGGAAATAGAATGCGTTATCTCCACACCATGGTCCGCGTGAAAGATCTGGACGCCTCCCTGCATTTTTACACCACGCTCTTCGGTCTTGAGGAGGTCAGGCGCACGGAGAACGAGAAGGGCCGCTTCACGCTCGTCTTTCTTGCAGCTCCTGGCGACAAGGCCGACGCCAGTGCCAAGGGCGCGCCCTGCCTGGAGCTGACTTATAACTGGGACACCGAGGACTATACCGGCGGGCGCAATTTCGGTCACCTCGCCTATGAGGTCGATGACATCTATGCCACCTGCCGGAAGCTGATGGACAGCGGCATCACGATCAATCGTCCGCCGCGCGACGGCCACATGGCCTTCGTTCGCTCGCCGGACGGTATCTCGATCGAGATTCTGCAAAAGGGCGGAAGCCTTCCGACCGCCGAGCCCTGGGCTTCGATGGGCAATACCGGCGCCTGGTAAGCCGAGGCTTTTGCGAGGCTTGCGGCTTTTGCGATTTCGGACTTGCGTGTCCGCGTCACGCTTGCCGCAGCCGGGTGGCGCAGGCACTCTCCAGTCGACTCGAGGCGAAGCATGCGGTTTTCACGCAGCCTTCGCCGTCCCCTGGAGAATGCTCGCGTGCTCGCTGTTGAAAAACGGATAGCTTTAGGACCCGCCCTTCTGATCGCCACATCGGCGCTGGTGCTCAGCGGCTGCGTGTCGGACAAAAAGGCCGCCGATGCCGCCTCCGTCCTCGCGCCGGTCGAACCGGCGGCAGCTGCGCAGCAGGCCGCGGCAGCCACACCGGTCCAACCAGGCTATCGCGATCCCATGGTCGCGAATGTATCGGGCGCTCAGCCAGCGCAGGCTCCGAACGCGCAGCCGATGGCAGCAGGATCAGCCGCTTCGGCTCCCGCAAACATCGGCGGCCTGGCAATGCAATCAACCGGGATCAACGCGCAGGCGATGAGCATCTTCTCGGCGCGCGCAGTGTCGCAGAACAATCCGACCTCGACCCAATTGCAGCCCGCCGGCGGCAATGCCTACGCGCCGGTTGGTGTCAGCCCCGTACGCTCGAGCGTTTACAGTAGCCAGGTGCCGGTCGATCAGTCCCAACAGACGCAGCAGGGTCAACCCTTGTTGCCACAGCAGTCCTCACAGAACACGAGCACGCAGAGCGCGCCGGTGCAGAGCGCGTCACTTTCGACGGGCGCCCTGGCAGGGCAAACGGTGAATGCGCTCTACAGCGCGCCGAGGCAAAACCTGCTCGGCAGTCTTTCTGGCCTGCTGCAAAAAGCCTCCCTGCCCGGCATGACGCGGATTGCGCCCAACGGCCTGCATCTTCAAAACGACAAGGTGGAAGTCGGCTGCTTCAAGCCGAACCTGATGAACGTGATCAAGGCGATCGAGACGCATTTCGGCAAGCCGGTCATCGTCACATCGGGCTACCGCGACCCGAATCACAACCGCATGGTCGGCGGCGCCGAAGAATCCATGCACAAGACTTGTGACGCGGCCGACATTCAGATCGACGGCGTGTCAAAATGGGATATCGCAAGCTATGTCCGATCACTGCCGGATCGCGGCGGCGTCGGCACCTACTGCCATACCGACTCGGTTCATCTCGATACCGGAAAGAACCGCGACTGGAACTGGGGTTGCGGCGGCAGGGCCGCTCCGGCGACCATCGCTCGCGCCCTGTGAGGCAGGCGCTTCGCCGTTCATAACGCAGCGTAAGCTCGCCTCGCGAATTCCTAACATGGGCGAATAGCGTCTTGATTCGGCTACAATAAACCCCATTTCGCTCTCGCAAAAAAATCCGGTCATTTTTTTGAAAAAAATCGAATTTCCCGCTTGCGGGATTCAGGGTGCCTGACTATAAGGGCGCCACCACGAAGGAAGCGCCCTTCGTCTATCGGTTAGGACACCAGATTTTCATTCTGGGAAGAGGGGTTCGACTCCCCTAGGGCGTGCCACTTCTCTTGATCTTCATGATCTTTCCCAGTCTAAATACAACGCCTAGGGATGATCCATATGCGGCCCTTGCCGCATGAAGATCAGGCGTCTGTCATCGACAACGGGGCGCTCATTCGGCTTCACCTCAAGTCCAAATCCGGCTACGAACCGGTTTCGATACCATCGCAGTCGAGAAGACAGAGAAGATGGAAAAACAGAAAACAAAATCACGAGATTGGTTCGAGGTCATTGTCGGCAATGGCAACGTGAACGTCGGCATTGCCCGACTCTTGTTACTCGTGTTGGTGTTCATTATCGTCTTCGGGACGATTATGTGGGCTATTCTGCCGCAGTAGCGACGATCGCCACACTCTCCGTCTAGGGCGTGCAGCTTCTCTTTACCGCGAAGCTCGAGCGTCTTGTCGAACCGCCGGTTCGTTCCTATTTCTTTGCCTGATGCGCCCTTCGTCTATCGGTTAGGACAACAGATTCTCATTCTGTAAAGAGGGGTTCGATTCCCCTAGGGCGTACCAGACCTCTCGATGACAAGCTGGGCCCAGACGGCGCGCAATAGCACTATTAAACTCGTCACGGTTGCGGATCCACAAGGGTCGACGCGCTGGCTCCGGGCACTTGGAGCTCTAGCATCGGGAGATCTCGCAGGCGCGGCAAGAGCCACTGGTGCGGAGTCGACAAAGGCAAAGGAAGGCGTGCCGGATCCAGGTGCCGTAGCCGTGGCAAGCGCATTCGAAGCGGCGGCAGCGCAGCACCGAGTAGGCAGCGCGGGCGAAGCGCTCCCCTCGCCCAATCAAAAGCCACTGATCAGTTCGACCTTCGAGCCGTCGCTGAAGCGCTCGAACCGGAACGCTTTCGGATCAACGACGGGCGTCCTGCTCATAACGATATCGGCCATCAGTCGTCCTGCCGCCGGCCCAATGCCGAAGCCGTGCCCGGAAAACCCGGTCGCGATGTGGAAGCCTGGAATGGAATCGACCGCCGAGATGACAGGTACGGCATCGGGCGTGACATCGATGTAGCCTCCCCAACGCTGGGCGATTTCCGCCTTCTCGAAGACCGGAAACGCCCTCCTCAGGCCTCCGAGTGCATCCTGCGTCAATTTTTTCGAGGGCATCGGATCGAGAACCCGATGATATTCGAACGGACTCGCGTCATCCATCGACCAGCGCCGCGGAATGCGCAGTTCGTCAAAGAAGCGGCCAGCAAGGCGGAAGGACAGTGACTTCCACTCCGACTTCAATGCCGGCAGAAACGCTGCAGCGTAGCGGAATGAGGTTGGCACGATATCGACGATGTTGTCGTGCCCGCAGGCGACTGTATAACCGCCGTCCTGCCGTTTTCGGATGGCGAAATCCTTGGCCCAGATCGCCTGTTCCGGTCCACCGTTCAGCGGCTTTGTGCGCATCACGCTGTTCAACACCTTCAGTTGCGGCAGGTCGATGCCGAAGCGCCCGGCAAACAGGCTGGACCAGGCCCCGCCGGCCAGAACCACAGCCTTGCAGGCGATCGCGCCACGCTCCGTCCCGACGCCGCTGACGGCTCCCGCCGAGGTCTCGATGCCGCGGACAGCGCATTCCGTCAGAATGGTCGCTCCCTTATCACGCGCCGCTTCGGCGATCGCCGGTGCCGCCTTTTGCGGCTCCGCCCGGCCGTCAGCCGGCGTGTAGAGCCCTCCGGCCATGTCCAGTCTCGAGCCGGGGATGGTTTCGGCGAACTCCCGCGCCGTCAGCATCCGGGATTCGATCTGATGGCCGTCGAGGTTGGTACGCCAGCGCTCGTGGTCCGCGAGATCCTTCTCATTGGTGCAGGTGAAGATGATCCCCGCCCGTTTGAATCCCGTATCGCGCCCCGTGCGTTTGTCCAGGCCATCCCAGATCCTCAGCGCCTCCGCCATCAGCGGCACTTCACGCGGATCGCGCATCGCAATCCGCACCCAGCCCCAGTTCCGGCTGGACTGTTCCTTGCCGATCCCGCCCTTCTCGCAGAGCGTCACGCGCAAGCCGCGCTCAGCAAGTTCCAGCGCCGTGGAGCAGCCGATGATGCCGCCACCGATCACAACGACATCGCATTCTTTCGGCAGCTCCTCGTCACCATGGACGGGAACAACATAAGGACCGGGCATCTGGGATTGTCTCCTGGCAGGGACTCAAGATCGTTTGGCTATCGTAGCCCTACAACCCCGCCATGCATTTAGGAACCCTATGCGCCCTTCGTCGCGGATACTGCAGCTTTCAGGATTGCTTGAAGGCAAAGACATCGACAGGTTCGCCTAGTCCCCGGAGGGGGAACGAGCCGAGGCTCTCCATGCGTTCCTGGCATGTGGCCATCTCGACGAATGCTCTGGAGAACAATACTGGCCGCTTGATCTCCTTCGTCAGGCTTTCCAGGCGCGAGGCGACGTTGACCGCAGGTCCGATGACCGTGAAGTCGAGCCGCCGTCGCGAGCCGATGTTGCCATACATCACGTCGCCGACATGCACGCCGATGCCATAGCGCAGTACCTGGCGGCCTTCGCGCGCGTTCTGCTCGTTCAGGGTGGCAACAGCGCCCTCTGCCTCCCTGATCGCCAACAACAGGTTCTGGCAGGCCATCGGATTGGTCAGCGGGAAGATCGCCAGCATGCCGTCTCCCATGAACTTGAGGATCTCGCCGCCGTGATTCTCGATCGGCTCCGACATCGCGTCGAAGTAGCCGTTCAGCAACTCGATAACGTCGTCGCGCGGCCAGTGATCCGAGATCGTGGTGAAGTCGCGCAGATCACAGATCAGTATCGCCGCCCCAACTGTCGCCCCGCTGCCGCGCGTCGTCGCGCCAGCAAGGATCTCTCCGCTGGCATGCGGCCCGACATAGGTCTCCAACAGCGTGCGTGCCAGAATGTTCTTGAGCCGGATCTCGGTCACCAGGGTCAAAGCTGGCAGAAGATCTTTGAGAAAAGCAATATGTTCGTCGGCGAAGCCGCCGGGCCGATCACTGGAAAAGGTCGCGATATGGCGCTTGCCGAGCGTGTGTTCCATCGGCCAGGCGATATATTCCGTGAGCCCGTCATGGATCAACTCGTCATAGAACTGATGGTGGCCGTCACCGTCGTGCATCGCCTCGAGGTCCTTGCGGACTTCGATCGCGCCGCTGAAAATTTCGTTCACCGGGCTGTTGCGAAACTGCGGAGTCTTCTCAACGCCGTAGCCGAACGTATCGATCTTCGCTTCGGCCAATCCGACTTTCCAGAGAATACGTGCTCCGAGCCATTGGGGATGAAGCGTTCTGAAATGTAGCGACGCTCGCGCCACCGCGACGCCTTCATCCCGCAGCCGCTGGCACATCTGCACGAATATGTTGTCGATGAAGCGCTCATCGCGCGTTTCGGTGACTAGCCAATCGATGATCTTTCGTCGACGCGAGGGCCACACGCCTTCGCTCTGGTCCATGAAATACGAAGGCACGTCCGACAGGGATTGCATGGCTACGCTCCACAAATACAGTCGCCTCCCGATTGCGGGAAGACATTACTCATCCTTAGATGGTGCACGGCCCTGCAGATTGAAATGGCTGAGGACCATCCGAGTATGAATTACCCCGCTTTCAGCCGAGCATGCGTCGGGTCGCTGCAATTGTCGCGGCGCTCTCTGCCAACGGTCTGTATTCCAGCCCGATTGCACCACAATAACCTTGTTCGACGAGCCAACCGACCCGTCGCTTAAGGTCGACATTGCCGCTACCGGGCTCGTTCCGTCCCGGATGATCAGCGATATGGACGTGGAAGACGCGGGCGATATTGCCGCCGATCACCTCGGCCGTATCCTCGCCCATAACGGCGGAATGATAGACATCGTAGACAATGCCGATCTCGGGGCGCCCGGTTGCTTTTGCGATATCGAGGCCCTCAACCGTTGAGTGGAGGAAATAGCCGACGTGGTCGATCAACGTGTTGAGAGGCTCAAGACCAAGGCGAACCCCGCTGCCTTCGAGAATCTCGCCGGCGGCAGTCAGGGTTTCAATCAGCGCCGCCTTCTGCTCTTCGCGAGACTTGCCGGGAAGATCGTCACCCGCCTGCGCAATCAATGTGTGAGCACCGAGGCGCCTGGCCGTCTCCATCGAACTCTTCAGGCCTTTCAGGAATGCTTCCTTGTTGGCACGATCGGTCAGCGCAATCATCGGTTCAGCGCCAAAGCTGGTGAGCTCTATTTCAGTTTCCGTCAGCGCCCATTCGATGCTGCCGATATCTTTGTTCGTCCATTTCCAGAATTCGACCGCCTCCACGCCATCCCTGTGCGCAAGTCGGATCCTGTCTGCAAAGTTGTCGGCCTCGGCAGCGAACAGCCATTCGATGCAAGCAGAAAGTCTCATTGGCGGCCTCGCTGAATCGGGAACTATTCTTCCCGACAATAGTCGAACGGCGGCAACAGGCATACGGCAAAAACCTTCCACTCGTCGTTTCTGTCTTGACGTCATATTCAGCATTGCTAACGTGCAAGGGCGTATTAATCTCCCAACTCCGCCCGTCATTCATTGACGGGCGTATCTTTTCCGGCTTGGACCAGGAATCGTAGAGAGACGATGGCGGCAGTGGGCGTATCGTTCGGCAAAGGCTTAATGATTCTCATTGCCGGCTTTCTGCTGGCGCTTCCCGAGATTGCCTTTTCCCAACCGCCAGCCGCAACATCGCATCGCGTGTGCATCTACTCACTAGCGATACCTCAGTCCGGCGAGCGCCTTTGCATAACCCGCGAAACGTATGGCCGCGATCTCTGTGTCGCGATCGATCACTTCGCCCGGGAAAACCATCTGCCGCCGGAATATTTCGCCCGACTGATCTGGCGTGAAAGCAGCTTTCGAGCAGGCGCCGTCAGCCCCAAAGGCGCGCAGGGCATTGCCCAGTTCATGCCCGGCACGGCAAGGCTGCGCGGGTTGAGGGACAGTTTCGATGTTCTCGAATCCCTCAAGGAATCAGCACGCTATCTCGACGAATTGCGAACACGCTTCGGCAATCTCGGCCTTGCCGCCGCAGCCTATAATGCCGGCGAGCGGGGACTCGCGGATTATCTTGATACAGGCTTGTTGCCTTTCGAAACGCGCAGCTACGTCCTGGCCATAACCGCGAATACGATCGAGCAATGGAAAAGCGATCCTCCGGTCGACGCCGCGCAATTTCTTAGTCCGGACAAACCCTTCATTGATGGCTGCATAGAGCTTGCCAGCAACCGCCGCCTGACCGAGAGCGCCTCGGTTCAACAGGGTCCATGGGCACCATGGGGCGCCCAGCTTGCGGCGAACAGCAGCGATGCCGCAGCACTTCGCCTGTTCACCGCGGTCGCACGTCAACTGCCGTCGCCGCTCGCGGGTGAAGAGCCGGTCATCGTGCGCATGCGTGACCACAGCTTCGGCTTCAGGCCGCGCTACGCAGCCCGTATCGGCAGGCAGACTCGCGCTGAAGCCGACAAGGTTTGTGTGACTGTCCGTGCGGCTGGAGCCGCCTGTACCGTTTTTCGAAATTGAGATAGTTTCGAGTACGGACAGCGATGACTTTTTGTGTCGCACCGATGAACATTGGCGCGGGTTGTGCGTTTTCGCCGTGGGAGGAAAAGGCCATGCATAGTACGCAAAACAGACAGATTAGAAATCCAGGCCCCCGGGGTCAGAGTATCGCCAAGCAAGGCAGGCACGGTGCCGATGCCGCAGAAGAGCGCAAGCTGCACAAACTTCTCGGACGCCACGTTCCCGAGCATGAAAATCAGGCGAACATCACCAGTAAGCCACCAAAACTTCGATAACGGCGGCCGAACCCGAAGTGATTACCAGACCAGGAAATCCGGGGCGGTCTGCTGAAAGGTCAACTTAAGCGTACCATCGGGCTGGACCACGTATTGCTCGAACCTGCGGTAACCCCATTTTCCCAGGAACGTGTTGTTGATCACCGTTCCCGGCGGGTACGGTGAGCGCGCGACGCGTCCATAGGTCAGGCTACCCGGAATAGGCTCAGGCGGCGGCCCAGTCGTGCTGCAGCCGGCTAGCGCCATCGCAATGAATATCGCGGCATACCTCATGGCTACCTCCTATGCCGCCCCCAAATCCTGGCCGCATGCCTCCGCGGCCAGAATTACACATCACCGCCGGTGGCCGATATACGTCAACCCTGCGGCGTCAGCGTCATGGACGTTCCGGTAGCAGCAACATTGATACCGAGCTGACCGGTCACGCTCAACGTCTGCAATTGGACCGAACCGCTGGTGCCGCCAACGAGGATATTGGCGCCCACACCGGCGACGAGCGTCGCTTCAGCCGACGCCCCCTGGTACAGACCGCCGAGGGAACCGCGATGGTATCCTGTCGTCGGTGCAAACACTGCCCACACAATCCGTCCGCGCGTGGTAAAGCCGACATCGACCCCCAGCTTGCGGATCGCGCCCGTATAGCGATCCGGCGCCCCACTGTTCGAAACCGGGCTAAAAACGCAGTCAACCGATTTGGCCGAACCAAGGAGGTAACCGATACCGCCACCGACATCGCAAGTCAGGATCCCGATCTTGACCCCATCACTCAAATCGGGCTGGGGCTCATTGTAGGTGCTCACCAAATCGGCGGCGATAACGCTCGAGGCCAGGGCTTGCATCAGGGATGCGGCAGCAACAACGGTTGCGATCTTCTTCATCATTTTCTCCTTGTATTGCACGGAGATAAATAGCGCATCGCACCGATTTACCAAGCTCGCTAACGCATGGCTGCCTTTCGGATCTTGCAGCCTAAAGAAACTGTCTGGACAGCCGTCCGCGCCGCTGCGACGGGCACCAAACACCGATCCGGGCCGCTGAAATAGCAGATCACGGCGAGGCAGTCGGCCTCGCCGTGATCTGTGTGCTCAGACCGTGAGGCGATCCGAGCTAGTTGAGGTTCTCGAACTGGCCCATATTCTGCCGAGTCACGAGCTGGAACGGGATCCAGACTTCGCGATCAAGCTTCTCGCGTCTCACTGCCTTCAGGGCTGCGTCGATCGATCCCTTGCCCTGGCCTTTAGCGTCTTGGAACACGGTAACCTTGAGGTCGCCGGCCTTCATTGCCTGCAACGCCTCAGGTGTGGCGTCGATGCCGGCGACGAGGATCTTTTCAGTCGAGGCACCTGAATTCTTCAGCGCGGCAATGGCACCTAGCGCCATCTCGTCGTTGTTTGCGATGACCGCATCGAATTCCAGGCCCGACGTCAGCCAGTTCGAGACCAGATCAGCACCGTTGACGCGGCTCCAGCTTCCGACCTGCTCCTCAACCACGTTCAGGCCGCTGCATTCGGGTGTCTTGATGACGTCATGCACATCCTGCGTCCGCTGACGAGCAGCCTGACTCGTCAGGTCGCCGATCATGACAACAACATTTCCCTTGCCGCCGAGCATCCGACAGACTTCCTTCGTCTGCAGCGTCCCGGATTCGATTTCGTTGGAGCCGACAAACGCCTGCTGCTTGCCAAGAGTCGACAGATCGGTCGGCTGCACGTTCACGTAGATCAGCGGAATGCCAGCCTCTTCAGCAACCTTGCTGAGCGCGGGAGTGCCGTCGGAATCGACGGGATCCACGATGATCGCCGATACGCCGCTGGTCGCAAAGTTGCGGACCTGATCGAGCTGCTTGTTGACATCAGTCGTCGCATCCTCGATCTGCAATTCGACGCCGATCGATTTGGCATAGGCGTCCATGCCGTTGACGATCAGCGTCTGGAAGTTGTTAGACAGCGTCCCCATTGAAACGCCTATGCGTTCGGCGGCATGAGCTTGAGTTGCAAGCACCAGGGCCAGCGCGCTGGCGCTCAGGAATTTAAGCATATTCTCCTCCCAGAGATGATGCGGCACCCGATGTCCGCATCAAGACGGTAGCTGCGCCCACTCCCCTCGTCCGCGAAAATAGTGATGAAAAAACCTCAACTTGAGAGGTTCGCTGGCATCCGGGAAAACAAAAAGCCCGGCATATCGCCGGGCTCTAAGCTCAGGAGGATGATTGCTCTTTCAACTTGCCTGCTGCTGTTGCCGGGCTTTCTTTTCCTGGCGCCGGCGGGCCTGCTCCATGAACCGCTTGTCCATCCGCTCCTGCGCTTCCGCCGAACCGTCGTGGAAGGTTCCGAACCACTTGTCGAGCGGAATCACGCCGTCAGCGTAATTGCACTCGAAGTACTTGTGATGGAGGTAGTGGTCATATGCATGGGTATCGATCGCGCTGTCCTCGCCGAAGACGATTTTATCGAAGCCGGCGTGGCCAGGGGCTGGGGCAAGCCCCGCATGCACGAGGTGAAACATCGCATGGACCGGGTTGGACGGCACGATCCAGTGGATCAAGACGCCCGAGAAATAAAGCAAATGCTCCGCGGGATGCATGGCCAGGCCTGACCACGGGCCGGGGTTGACGTTGTTGTGATGCAGCTTGTGGACGGCATGGTAGAGCGGCGGCCAGTGAATCAGGCGATGCACAAGGTAGAAATGCAAGTCGCGGAATGTCGGGACGAGAAGCATGACAATGCCGCAGTAGACCGGGTGATCCGCAAACGCGACATAGGGAATGATACCGTTCGCAAATGCCCAGAGCGTTAGCGCCTCGAACGCGGTCCAGATCGGAACGGCGCCGGCAAAGGTCCAGATCACGTTGTCGACGGTCTGATTTCCGAAGAGGAACGCGTCATTGCCGACCGACGGCCATTTTGCGTTGTATTTGAAGCTCGTTCCCTGCTTGCGCTGCATATAGAGGCGCAGATGGAACATTCCGAAAAACACGAACACGAGCGCGGCATTGCGCGCTAGGAGATAGGCGATCCAGCCGATAGAGAGGGTCTTCGTCGTTTCGAACGACGGCGTCGCGTAGATCCAGAGAAGTGTCCCGATGATCGCGTAGAGGACGTTCCAGGGCATAAGATAGCCCGGATAGCCGAAGACCCATTTCAGGAATCGGATCGGCTGAACCGGCCAGACAAAAACAGGTGGGTAGGAGACCAGCTTGGCGGGCGCCCAATCGCCCCGTTTGTTGCGCTTCCCATAAAGTGTATCGTCCATCGCCACTCCTCCGTATCGATTGTTCCTAAAAATACCGGAGTGGCCTGCGAGAGCCCACACATTGCTTGAGGTGTTTTCCTCATTTTGCAACTGTGCTCCTATGCCGCCACTGACCGATAGTTTCGGCGGGAGGAGATGGCATGAAAGAGGCAGCCGCGCCCGCTGAGAGAACGGATCACTGAGATGCAGGTGATGATCGAGGGACAGTCACACTTCCAGCCTTTCGGCTTACCTTATTGGGGTTTCGCAGATCTCAACAAGGGAGTTGGAAGCATGACT